>CALLOA010000171.1 GCA_938005265.1 uncultured Granulosicoccaceae bacterium | reverse complement strand
CACGTCTTGTGACTATAGACAATCTTGACGGCGTTGACGGTAACGCGTTGCTGGATGTCGATACAATATCTGGTCTCCTGGTAGACGATCGTCTCCAGATAGATACATCCGTGCCAGAGTGCGATGTCTATCTGGCGCTTGAGATCGGACTGGGTGGCTGTGGTGGCAGAACGCTTGAGCGGGATGTTATAGATGACACGCTGCGTCATCTGGTTGCTCAGGATATGCCCGTATCAGATAATGCTATCAACGATAGTATTATTTTGAACGTCTGGCCTTTCCTCGGAGAAGCCCTGAGTAACTAGGGCATCTTTAGGTAAACATCCTTAGGTAAATTATTGACCTTGTACTATCGACCGTCTAAACAATTGGATTTATGACATGGTGGTTATCAAAAATCTGCGAAATGGAGACTTTCAGGTGTTGAAATCACGCAAGGTGTGCCATGCATTTCCGTCCTTTATTGCCGGAGCTATGCTTGCTTCGGTTGTCGCCTTGGCGGGTTGCAGCTCTGGCACACCCAGCGGTGACACTTCGGGTGCAGATCCAACCATTGGTTGTACAGGAGATTGTGGTCTCGACGGCAACATCAGGCTGGAAACAGAAGATGTTGAGCAGGTTCTTGCGCAAGCAATAAACGAAGCACAAGCGCAAGGGGTTGAGGCTACGGTCGCTGTTGTTGACAGAGTCGGAAATGTGCTGGGTGTCTATCGAATGGGGGATCGTCGTGACAGGGTTGTGACCATCAGTAGTGGATTTACAGACCTGGATGGCGATCTCTCGACCCGGACAGACCAGATCTATGATGTGCGAGGTGGGCTGGAAGGTATCACGCTACCAGTGCCTGGCGGGCAACCGGGTAGTGCTCTGGATATCAATCTTGATCATCAGGCAGCGATTTCCAAAGCAATAACCGGCGCATACCTTTCAACCGAAGGTATGGCGTTTACCAGCAGAACGGCAAACCAGATTGTTCAAGAGCACTTCAACCCTGGTGAAGACTTCCAACCTGCCGGTCCGCTGTTTGGCGTACAGTTTAGTCAGTTGGGCTGCGGTGATTTTATTTCAGATCGATCACCAGCTGAGGTGATAGCAGGTATCACTCCGGGGCCTCACGCTGCACCTCTGGGCCTGTCTGCTGATGCAGGCGGGTTGCCGTTGTATAAGAATGGTGCGCTGGTTGGTGGTGTTGGAGTGTTGGCAGACGGAGTTTATGGATTGGATAAATTCATTGCTGACGTTGATCGGGATGTTGATGAGATGATTGCCATCGCCGGAACCTTTGGGTTTGGGGCTCCAGTAGAACGACGCGATCGTATTACCGTGGAAGGAAAGGTGTTCCGCTATTCAGATGCGGACTTTAACGACTTGACTGTTGATCCTGCCAATGCAGCGCCATTCAGTTCAATCGGCGAAGAAGTAGGCAGCCTGATAGCCGTCAGAAACTTTCACGATGGAAGCATCCGTGCTGGCACTGTATTCGGCACACCAGAATCAGGTATTGCTCCTGATACGGCTGCCGAATTCAATACCACTCTGGACGCATTCGTATTTGTCGATGAATCGGGTGAGAATAGATATCCACCAGCAGCCGGGCAGGATGCTGGTCGACTTGATGGTGTAGATCCTCTGTCGACAGAAGAAGTCAGGTCAGTGCTGTCTAATGCGCTTGCTACAGCTAATCGTGCCAGAGCACAAATTCGTCGCCCTTTGAATACACCAGCCAGGGTCACTATTTCTGTTGTGGATTCCATGGGAAATATACTTGGTATGGTTCGCGGGCGAGATGCTCCGACCTTCGGCGCTGACGTGTCTTTACAAAAAGCACGTACGGCTGCATTTTTCTCAAGCGATGATGCTGCTGACTACTTTCTGAATCCGACACTCGGGCCTGAAAGGCCAGGAGAGGAAACCTTTGACCCAACAGTCGACAATGTGATTCCTCCGGCGGTTTATGTTCAACCGGGTGATATCCCGGGTCTTCCTAACTTGAACATGCGAATTAACCTTGAATCTTATGTAACTCAGTTGCGGGATTTTCTCGGTTCACCCACTGCGCTGGCCGATGGAGCATTTGCCTTTTCAGACCGGGCCGGAGGCAATATGTCGAGGCCTTTTTATCCCGACGGTATAGACAGTGAAACGGTTGGAACAACAGGGCACGGTCCACTAAGCAAGCCATACGGATTTAATTGCTCAGGGGGTGTTGGTGTTGATTTCGAAGGTACATCTGCTGCTAATTGCGAATGGAGTGTGTTTTCTACTGGATTGCAACTTGATCTTGTCTACAACGCAGCAATCAATGGTGTGGTTAATACTGGCGCTCCGTCCCCGGACGGGGTGAGCCCTGTTAATCTGACTGCCATTCCGCAATTTGTGCCAGAAGGCGCATTTTGCGCCGGACGTACACCGCTACAGTTTCTTGGACGCCCGTATTCCAGAGAGGTTGTCGGAAACAGGTTGGCCAATGGACTGCAGATTTTTCCAGGTAGCGTGCCAATCTACAGAGGTGAGACACTGGTTGGTGCTATTGGTATTTCAGGTGATGGTGTGGACCAGGACGATATGATTGCGTTCCTTGGAGTGCATCTTGCTGGAGAGCAAACAGGAACCATAAACAATGCACCGTTTGAAATGAGAGCTGATCAACTGACACCGGATGATGTGAGGTTACGTTACATTCAATGCCCGCAGAATCCGTTTATTGGTTCCAATGAGGAAAACGTCTGCGACGGACTTTGATTATTGAACTGTTGTTGTAGCGATCGCTGTTGTTGCAGCGATCGTTAAGGCACGCTGGGTAGTGCCACACAGCGGCTGTCGTACTAAAGAACCAATCCTGCAAAAACTAATGCATAGAGGACGCCGGCGATGGGCGATGCTTCGCTGGCTGGATGAAAGGGAGTTACATTGGAGAGTGGGTTATGTTGTTAACTATGCACATTCGTTGCAGAACAACACGGTAGCAACAAAACAGTTATAACAAGGTTTCGAGTTCACTGATTCTGGTTCGGACTTGCTCGTTTGAAGGGTCAAGTTCCAGAATATCCTGGTAAATTTCCAGAGCGTTCAGGCCCGGAGGCGCTACGAAATTCTCAAATTCTTCGTAGAACTGCGCGGTATCGAGTAACTCAGTTATTTTTTGAGCGTTGGGGTTGCCTGGTGATACGGTAATCGCAAGTCCTACCGGGCCACTCGGGGATGTTGGAGAACCTTGATTCGAGGGCACTTCGGCTACTGGTGACTCACCCGCGCCGTTTGCAATGCCAGTGCTGTTGCTTCCTGAGTCATTCAGCATGGCCATAGCTGCTATGCCTCCCACACTCAACAGCGTGATCCCACCGATTGCTGCAGCTATTCCCTTGTTGAATTTGAAGGGAAGGCTGGCGGGTTTTTTATTTTTCGCAAGTTTACCCCCGGAAAGTAGACGGTCTATGTCTTCCAGTAGTTCATCTGCTGTCTGGTATCTGCGATCTGGAGATTTTTCCATTAATTTATGTATCAATGGTTGGTATATTGCTTCACTCTCGGGTAACTCTGGTGGTTCGTCATTTACATGCTGGAGCATGATCCCCATGCTATCAGCCCCATCAAATGGCTTCTGCCCTGAGAACATTTCAAAGAGGATTACGCCAATGCTGTAGAGATCCGACCGGCCATCGATTGTTGGATGGCCTTTAGCCTGCTCGGGACTCATGTAATGTGGAGTACCGATCGCTACATTAACAGCTGTAAGCTGAGTATTTTGATTGATTGATTTTGCGATACCAAAATCTGACAGGACCGCTTTACCGAAATTATCAAAAAGAATGTTGGCAGGTTTGATGTCTCTATGGACGAAACCGCTCGTATGTGCAAACCCCAGCGCTTCAATTATTGGTCGAAGCATGACCAAGGGGTGATTAAGCTTGCGCCCGGAGCCAAGAATTTCCTGCAAATTCATGCCAGGCAGGTATTGCATGGCTATGTAGAAGTTGTCATCAACACAGCCGATATCATGAATCGTCACAATACTGGGGTGATGGCCTAGCTCGGCATTAAAACGTCCTTCGCGCAGGAAGCGTTTTGAAAAGTCAGGGTCGTCCGTCATCTTGGCGTCCATGACCTTCAGCGCCACGTTGATCTGTAACCCTTTATGCTGCGCAAGATACACCTTGGCGAAGCCGCCTTCACCCAAGAGACTTTGCTCTTCAGGTTCTATTGCGTATCCAGGAATTTCCATGTTGTTGTGCCAGTACGTAAGATATTTATTTTTGCTTGATCTAGCCGCAATGAAGCAATTGGTTGATCAACAAATACAATTGCAAATATTTCTATTTCAAAAATTGCGCTATTTCAAACTTCCCTTTTTCAAACACTCCGTGATTCCAATTATTCCCTGTTACAAGTTGCCTTCGAGTAGAACTCGTCTGGAAACATTTCGCTGCGTGGTTTGCTTTGGAAACTTCCTGTTTTTAGGCTTCTTCTAGAATCCCTGGTTTCTTCTCGAATCTCTGTTATGGCTAAGTCAGGAACGGGCTAGTTCAGGAACGCTTCAGGACATTCACCATACGCAGCGATATTTTTTCCATTTCGATTGTCAGGACCTGGGCCTTGGATACGAAATAGTTATATGCTGCAAGCGTGGGCATTGCTATAACCATCCCGAAGGCAGTGGTCACTAAAGCCTGCGATATACCACCTGCCAGCATTCGTGAATTAACGGTCTCTTCAGTTGCGAGTGTCGCAAAAACGTCGATCATGCCGACCACTGTGCCGAGCAGGCCCAGTAGAGGTGCTACACTCGCGATAGTACCCAGTGCAGGTAACCACGAACGTATGCCGGGGATTTCCTGCCTGCCTGCTTCCTCCAGAGTCTCTTTCAGCTCTGATTCTGATTTCTCATGCTCAAGGATACCTGCAAGCAGCACTCTTGTCATGGGTCTTGAGTGATTTTTGCAATACGCAGATGCTTCAGCAATTTTGAGGTTCAATACCAGCTCTTCTATCTCCCCGACCACCTTGGGCGATATCACCGTCGATCTACGTAATTGTACTGATTTGTAAGCAATTATCAGCAATCCGATGACAAAAAGAACGATCAGTGGGTAGACCAGAATACCGCCTTTTTCGATCAATCCAACAATATATGACATGACATGATTTCCTGGCAATGATCTCTATTCTTGTTCGGGGCGAGGTACGAGAACTATTTCTATTCTGCGATTTAGCGCACGGCCGTCCGCTGAAGAATTGTCCGCTACCGGGCGGTATTGGCCAAAGCCCAGAGCGCTCATATTTTCCGGGTCGAGACCTACCGACGATTCAAAAAAACGCACCACATTCACGGCTCTGGCGACACTAAGGCCCCAGTTGTCAGTGTAGGTGCTGGCAGTATTAATCGGGACGCTGTCAGTGTGACCACCAACTTCAAGATTAAGATCCTTTAGCTGCTCACTCAATTCTCGCCCAAGGTTTGCCAGTACTTCCAGACCCTCAGGCTTGAGATCTGCACTGCCGGACGAGAACAGGATCTTGTTCGATAGTTGTAAGGTTATATTATTACCATCTCTGACTATGCCCAGACTATTTGATTCAAGATAGTCACTTAATCCTGATTTAAGGCTTTGCTGGGCCTCCAGCGTTTTTTCCAGCTGCACTCTATCTGCCTGGGAGAGGATTCGGAATTTTTCAAGTTCAGTGTCCAGTAGTTGGATGGTTTCTCTGGAGTCTGAAAGCTGTGCCTGTAAACGTTTTATAGTTTCCTCATTCGACGCGCTGTCGGCCTTTAAAGAGTCCTGCTGTTCTGTCAGCTGTTTGATTTCATCCTCTTTGGCCAACTGAACGGATTTGAGTTCACTATCAAGCAGGACCCGGGCTTCTTCCGCCTGGGTTAGCCTGATCTCAAGATTACTGATTTCGGCCGCTCTTTCCGCTACCAGTTTCTGTAGCAATACCGCTTCGGCGTCGATGGAGGATTTAGAATCCAGGAATTCTTTTTCCTGCCTTGCCAATTCCTGATTCAGTGCATCGATTGACTGCAAAGCAGATTCCAGATCCGCATTTGAATTGGCAAGCTTTGAAGCAAAACCCTGTTGCTCAAGTTCAAACTCTTCCGTTTTATTATTCAGGAGACCTTGCAACACCGCGAGATTTGCGGCTAGTTGTTCGTTTTGTATTGAAGAGTCTTGAGCAGATTGCTCAAGAGTTTGTGTTTTTGTCTGCTCTTTTTCCAGTAATAGTCTGAGTAGCTCGGCTTCTTCGGAAGATTTCAACGCTTCGGTTTGAGCCGCGTTGAGCTGTAGGTCCAGTGTTTCACGATCGCTGGTGGAATCAACAAGGTTACGTTTTAACTTCTCGAGGTCTTCTCCACTAATGAACGAGGTTGAAACGGCAAAAAAGAGTACCAACAAAAAAATAATATCGATCAACGGAGTCATGTCCAATGACTGTTTTTCGAGATCCAGGCCATCGTCGAGCTTCATTGTCTGATTGCTCCGCCGAGTTTCAGACTAACTGCTGACATGATAATCTTTAAGTTTACCCTTACGTTTTTCCAGGCTTTTTTCAAGCTTTGATATTTTTTTCCAAAGCGGGGCAGTTTTCTTTTCCAGGCGAAGGTCTCTTTCCATCAGGAAGGCGAGATGTTTCAAAGCTGTGAGGAAATCTGGTTGCAGATCGACGCAACCTTCTAGCAGTTCTATTGCCTTTGCGGGATTCTCATCTTTTATCTGAATCGCTTTGCATGTGTAGCGTAATCGAGTATCCGAAATGGTAACTACATCGCCAAATTCGAGAACTTGCGCATCGACCGGTTTGTCATTACAGAGAGTTCCATTAGTGCTTTCATTGTCGCAAATCAGAAAATCGTTGCCGGTCCATTCAATGTAGCAGTGCTTTCGTGAAAGCCCGTCATCGGATAGCGTGATTTCATTGACAGGATCACGCCCAATTACTGATTTGGTGAAGGGTAAGTGGAATTTATTTCCGGAATCAGGGCCTTCTAGAACTTCAAGATAAGTCAGGGTATCTGTAGTGTCCAGCGGTTTGACTGCTGCGACCTGGCTAAATACTGTTTTACCCAGATCCGCCGTAGGCTCTGCTTTGGGAGCGGGTTCGCCGGTAGATGCTTCACTTACAGTGGCTGCTTCGTTGGAATTTTGCTCTGCTTTTTCAACAGATGTTCCTGACAGAGCTGCTCCCTGATGAGCTAGCCCACTGGACTGTTGAATACTCGGCTGATTAGCGCTGGCCGTTTGTGCGCTTGAAGAGAGCAGGGCGTTTTCCGCCTCCAGTCTTCGTAACTTCTTGCGTGTTACAAGCCATAGAATCGCAAACCCCGCTGTTGTCCAGAGCAACGCCAATATAAGAATCCATGCAATCAATGGGTACTCCTTATCTTCGATAGAGAATGATAACAGTGAAATATTAAACCAATATCGATTGAATTATTCAAAAATCGTAGCGATAACCCGCCTTGATGTAATTAATTTCCACGTTGTCCTGTTGCTGACGGGATTCGTAAAACAAAAACCCGCTATGCCCGCGCGGGAAAACCGCACTTGCACCTAAGCCGATATTGAGGTAACCCGTGTCCCGATCGTTCCCATCGATTGTGAAGGGGGTACGATTAGGGTCAGCCTGAAAAATACTGGTGATGCCCTTTTTATTTTCTTCACGCTCGAGCTCATACTCAAAACGGAATTGTGGAACGACAACAGCTTTGCTTGTGTTAATTGATTTCGATACTTGGCCACCTATCGAGAAAGTCGCCGATCTGATCTCATGAGATGAGATATCCAGAAGCGAACCTGCCTCAGCATCACTACTGGTAGTACGCTCCGAGAAGCCGTCCACTTGAGCCGAGGTAGCGGATAGCCTGCCATAGGGGCCCGTTTCCCAGCCGGCCACTGTAAAATTTCTGCCAAAACCGAAGGTGAATGAAGTCACGGTGGCGTCCGTTTTGCCCAATGCCAGTACTGACGGCCTATCAGGATCGAGATTGAGAGGCCGTTCCATATCAAATTCGTTTACGCCAAGATCGACTACCAGATCAAGGTAGCCGGTATCGGGTTTCCACCAGGTGCCGAACAGTGTCAGGCTGGTTGAAATATTGTTAACGCCGCCATCTTCAAAACTAAAATCGGTATCGCTGTTGGCATAACCAACACCGGCACCGATGACCATATTGCTACCCAGCTTGTAATCGAAACCAGCGGTGAGCTGAGATATCTGGAAATCAGCATCCTGCTGAACGCCCGTGCGATCATCTATTCCACCGTTGACCGACCCGAAACCTGCCGAACCACTTATGAAAAAGCCGCGCTTTGAAGTGTTAAATATTCCAGCTTCATCACCTGCAGCAGCTGCTCCTCCACTAACATAATTTTCATACAATGCATTTTGAGCAGCGTTCACGACACTCCCCGGTATTCTTTGATCATAGATATTCAGGTTAAGACCACTAAGGTCAAGCGTATCCTGATTACCCGATCGAATGGAGTTGATACGCGCATAAACATTTGTTAATTGCAGGTCTGAGAGTTCAACCAGTGAATCAGCTATCTGGAAGTACTCTTCCGCGGTGATTATATCCAGTGCCGATGCGGGATCAGTTGCTTCAAGCAGGTTGTTACAAATTTGAATAAGGCTCTGTTGCTGCTCAACGGAGACTGTGCCACTAGTATCATCACCGATGGGTACCAGATTGCCATCCTCCAGATTCAGGGCAGCGCAGGCATTGTCCAGAGCTGTGGCAGCTGCCAATTCATTGGGTGTCAGATTTGCAGCGTTCGCAATACCTACCATGATGAGAAAAAAGTTGGTATTTGGAGGTCCGTCAAATGGTTCCAGCATTCTTGTCACTAGCTGTTCAGACCAGGGAATTGGTTTGAAAGCCTTGCTTAACACGTTGCCGGAAGCAACGAACGGATTCAGATCAAATTCGGCTTCAGCGACAATGCGTATCGTGCCTTGCATGGTCACAATGATACGGTTGGTTGCAATGCCATTTTCATCAGAGGTCGTAACCGTGCCGTCTGGGAAAACAGCTGCACCTGCGGGTTCGACTGACCAACGAATAGTTACACCCGGAGCCGGCGCATTATCGTTGCGGGTATCTTCAACGAGAAAACCCAACTGAGTAAACTCTTCACCCAAATCCCCTGTCTGTTGTTGAGAGGCGAGCGGTGTAAGAATAAACGGATTTGTTTGCGAATCTGCAAGCGGTGTAGTTACACCTTGCTCGTCGTTTTGTGGTTCCTCTGTTTGAGGCTCTTCAATTGGCGGCCCTTCAACAACAGGTTCTTCGTCAACAGGTTCTTCGTCAACAGGTTCGCCCACTGGACCTACTGTGGTTGAATCGCCGTCCATCGTGATAACCATCACTTCGCTCTGTCCAAACTCGGCTTCAGCGACGATGCGTATCGTGCCACTGGTAGTGACTACGATCCGATTGGTCGCAATGCCGTTTTCATCTGAGGTTGTTACCGTGCCGTCTGGAAAAACAGCAGCGTCTGCGGGTTCGACTGACCAACGAATGGTGACACCCGGGGCAGGGGCATTATTGTTGCGGGTATCTTCAACAAGAAACCCCAGCTCTGTAAACTCTTGACCTATGCCCCCGGCCTGCTGCTCGGTCTCGAGGGGGATCAGTATAAACGGATTGGTTTGTGCATCTGCTAGCGGTGGTATTACAGCTGTTGGCTCTGTTGGAGTCTCCTCTGCTTCAGGCTCTGTAGCAACAGGTTCCTCGGCAACAGGTTCTTCGGCAACAGGTTCTTCGGCAGCAGGTTCTTCGGCAGCAGGTTCTTCAACCGGATTCTCCACGATAGCAGTATCATTGTCCGTTACAACAATCGTGGCTGAGGTCTGTCCTGCCAGCTGAACATCGTTGCCTATTGGAAACGCCCGCACCAAGTTGACAGACAGAGTCTCCGGATTTTCAGGTATATCGTCATCAGTGATCTGAATATCAATAGTACGTTGCGAATTGTCGCCGCTATTCCACGTCAATGTACCTTGATCAGGTGAGTAATCGTCCTGGAAGTTAGCCTCAGTAGAAGAAATCTCATATTCAACACTAACATTTCCATCGGTTCCTCCTACTCGTTCTACAACCAGGGAAACTGTAGCACCTTCAGTTTCTTCGATTTGTGATGTGAGAGAAGCCGCGGCAAATCGTAGAATACCGGCGTTCACCTGTTGTGCAGGTATAGTGACTGTAAGACGACGTGGGTCAGCAAACTGCGTATCGTTGCCGATCGGGAAGGCTGTAACAAGGTCAATTGCCAGCTGTTCCTCCTCTTCGGCAATACTGTCGGCATTAATTTCGAGCAGTATAGTTCGAGATGTTGAATCACCAGGATTCCAGTTCAATTCATTCGATGCCGGCGTATTGTAATCATCGTTTGTCGCGCTGCCTTCCCTGACAGCGTATGCGAGACTCACATTGCCTTCGGTACCACCAATTCGTTGTACCTCTATAGTGAGATCGTTGCCTTCTTCGGCTGTCAGAGCACTTTGTGCAAACCGGAATTGACCGCTTTGATTGGTATCGTCGGAAAATTGCACCGAATGTTGTGATCGACCTTCTTCCAACTGGAGATCGTTCCCTACAGGGAATGCTTCGATTAAATCGATAAAGAATTCGCTTTCGTTTTCAATTTCAAAATCATCCAATATCGATAAAGTAATTGTTCTGATGCCACTTTCACCATTTTCCCAATTCAGTTCATCGCTCTGCGCGGTATAGTCCAGCCCAGCAATCGCAGAACCATCACGGGTCGCAAATGTCACGCTGGCAGGGCCTTCGCTGCCGTTAACCCGTTCAACATTAACTGCCACGGTGTTGTTTCGCTCATCAACATTGACAGTTTCACGGGCTACAAATCTGATGGTACCTACATTTATCTGGTCAGGGTTAATGGTCACGGTCACCTGATTATTCGTACCAAGCTGAATTTCATCGCCAAAGGGTGTAGCACCACTTAAACTCAGGAAGAATATCTCGGCTTGCTCAGCTATCGAATCATTGAGTATTGTGACGGTAACCGGTTGGGGTGTTATTTCACCATCATCCCATACCAGTTCACCGCTGCTGCCCGTGAAATCTTCTCCATCTATCGCGCCATTTTCTTCTGCTGTGGTGGAGGTCGAGTAATTAACGGCAACAACCCCGTCGCTACCGCCAACACGTTCAACGAATACTGTGATTGAGCCATCCGTTTCATTCACAGTGACTGAATCGGAGACAAATTGGAGCAGACCAGGCTGTTCCGGGGTTACATCAACAATAGTGATATTAATAACGCTGGGAGAACCGACAATTCCGGGGCTGCCTACAGGGTCTGAAAGCGTTACAGAAAATTGCTCGTTGGCTTCAGTTGTATCGTTGTTCGCCAAGAGAGTGAGAGTTATCTGCTGTGGCTCAACCTCTCCATCAGCCCAGAAGACCGTGTCGGTAATAGCGTTGTAGTCTTCACCAGCTATTGCCGAGCCATCGTTTGTAGTGAACGGTATTGTCAGTTCGCCATCGCTTCCCCCCGTTCGTGTGACGTTAACCAGAACTGAGCCGATATCTTCAGCAACCGTTATTTCGCTTAGCTCAAATTGAACAATGCCAGGGTTTTGGGGTTCCGGTTCTGCTTCTGGTTCCGGGGCTGGCGGGTTTATATTTAGAATTGATACCGTAGCAAGGCTTGGCGAGCCGATTTGCGCCACCCCAACGGGTTCAGCGTTTTGCAATGTCACCGTAAATTGTTCGGTCTCTTCGTCTATGCCGTCGTCAGTAATTGCCACGGTAAAAGTTTGAGGGGCAGTGTCGCCATCAGTCCAGGTCAATGTTCCGCTGGTGTTGGTGTAATCCGTGTCGAGTGTAGCGCTACCCTGATCAGTATCGTAGGCTATGCTGACTGTTCCGTCCGAGCCTCCTGTACGTGTAACTTCAATGGTGACGAATCCGGCATCTTCATTGACTGAATAGCTATCCTGTGAAAACTGCAATGTTCCGGGTGTTCCATTAAAAACATCATTGATGGTGATGGTGGCTGTTGCGGGTGAGCCTATTACTGAATCATCAGGGCTTGCATCCATCAAGTTGACAGTAAATACTTCGTCGGATTCTGCAATTTGGTCAAAGACTATTGGTACTGTTACCGTTCTATCTGAACTGTCTCCATCTTCCCAATCCAGTGGAATGGTCGTATTTGCGTAATCTGCCCCCAAAGTTGCCGAACCTGCATCAGTGTCGACGATAACGGATATATCACCATCATCACCGTTGGTGCGTGTGACTATTAACGTAACTACGTTTTCGTCTTCATCGACGGTTACTGCACTGTTGGCAAATTGAATAGTTCCCGGTATCACTGGTTCATCATTGTCAACAATTTCGACCATCGCTTCATCTAGTGGGCCGATAATGGTATTGCTGCCGGGTGTAGCCGTTATGGTTACAGTAAATTGTTCGTTGGATTCAATAATATCGTCATCAGTGAGGTCAATGGTGACGGGCAGTTGTACACCGCTCGGTACTGATATCGTTTCTGAAGACAGAGAAGTAAAATCTCCATTCGATGCACTGCCAGTACTGGTGCTCACATCGACAGATCCCGGCCCAGTACCGCCTGATAAAACTAATCTGACTTCGGCACTTCCGGAACCCTCATTGAAAGTTTGCAAGACCGATGAAGTGGTAAATTGAACAATAGGTGGTGCCAGTGGCGCAAGGTCGGTGATCGTAACTGTTGAAATTGCGTTGGAACCTACTTCGCAAAGCAGGTTGCCATTTGCACTGTTGCTCGTTTGGCTCAGAATAACGGTAAATTCTTCATCATCTTCGTTGAGCATATCTGTGGCGACAGGTATAAGCAGCGATGTTGCAGGTGAAGGAGACACGGTCAGTGTGGTGAACTGCGGAGTAAAATCCGCTGGTGTCACATCGGATGCGGAAGCGGCCACGGTTGCTACATCAATATCACAAGTACTGTTGTTTCCGGAGAACGAGCTTACGAACACGTCAACCGTTGCGGTGCCACCTTCAATTACCGTGATTGCTGTTGTTGCTGCAGTAATTTCAGCTACCGGCGGGGGGGGCGGAATATCAACGATGGTTACCATCGCCGTATCATTGGCCCCAATATCGCAAATCGGGATGCTGCTTCCATCTGAGCTGGCGACGCCAAGCACCACCGTAAAATCTTCGTTGCCTTCGATCAGTGCATCTGTAGCGACGGGTATAGTCAGTGGAGTCGCGGGAGAAGGAGACAGGGTGAGTGTCTCGAACTGCGGTGTAAAATCCGCCGGTGTTTCAGCGGATGCGGAGCCTGGCACGGTTGCAACATCGATCAAGCACATGCTGTCATTTCCGGAGAAAGAACTAACAAACACATCAACCGTTGCTGTGCCACCTTCAGTAACTGTGACGTTCGTTGTTGCTGCAGTGAACTCAGCAACCGGTGGTGGAGCAGGAGGTACTGTTGTGTCTTCGATGGTTATGGTCGCCGTATTGTTAGCGCCCACATCACACACCGGGATACTGTCATTTCCGGGGCTGGCAACACTGAGTACGACGGTAAAGTCTTCGCTGCCTTCGATCAGTGCATCATTGGCAATCTGTATCGGCAGCGCGGTTGCCGGAGAATCCGATATAGTCAGTGTGGTGAACTGAGGTGTGAAATCCGCTGGTATTACATCGGATGCAGAGCCGGGCACGGTTGCCACATCGATCAAGCACACATTGTCATTTCCGGAGAAAGAACTAACAAACACATCAACCGTCGCTGTGCCACCTTCAGTAACTGTGACGTTCGTTGTGGCTGCAGTGAACTCGGCAACCGGTGGCGGAGCAGGAGGTACTGTTGTGTCTTCGATGGTTATGGTCGCCGTATTGTTAGCGCCGACATCACACACCGGGATACTGTCATTGCCGGGGCTGGCAACACTGAGTATGACTGTAAAGTCTTCGCTGCCTTCGATCAGTGCATCGTTGGCAATAGTTATCGGCAGCGTGGTTGCGGGAGAATCCGATACAGTCAGTGTGGTGAACTGAGGCGTGAAATCTGCGGGTATTACATCGGATGCAGAGCCGGGCACGGTTGCCACATCGATCAAGCACACATTGTCATTTCCGGAGAAGGAGCTGACAAAGACATCCACCATCGCTGTGCCACCTTCATTGATCGTGATGTTTGTGGTAGCTGGCGTGAATTCAGCAACCGGCGGTGGAACAGGAGGTACTGTGGTATCGGTGATGGTGACCCTAACTGTGCTACTAAGCCCCACTACGCACGCTGGATTACTCGACTCTCTGCTTGTATTCAGTGGGCCAGTTTTAGAAGATTTAGCGCTGCTAGTAGAATCTGTTTCGCTTAGGACTACAAAAAAGAATTCGTTGCCTTCGATAATAGAGTCGGTAGCAATAGGTATGTCCAGTGTGGTCCCTTGAGAGGATACGGTAAGCGTGGTTGATTGCGGCGTGAAATCCGCAGGTGTAACATTTGACGCAGTGCCTGGGGAGGTTCTAATGTCGACGTCACAGGTATTGCTGTTGCTTGAGAAGGGGCTGAAGATCACCTCGACTGTAGCTGTACCACCTTCAGCTACATTGATAGCTGTGGGCGGTGCAAAATCTACAAGTGTGGCTGGCGGCGGGATATCTAGAATGGTAACAGTTGCCGTATTGTTGAGCCCCACATCGCAAATCTGGATGGTGGCTTCATCGGGGTCGGTTTCGCTTAGTACGACGGTAAAAATTTCTTCGTTTTCATTGATTGAATCGGTTGCAGTCGGTACTGTCAGCGATGTTGTTGATCCCGGGTTCACAGTCAGCGTAGTGACCTGAGGTGTAAAATCCGCGGATGTCGCCGTATCAGGGAAGGTTGCAATATTAACTTCACAGGAGCTGTTATCGCTGACCAAGCCGGTGAGTTCTACATTGATTATCGCGTTGTCGCCTTCATCGACATCGATCTCGGTTGTTTGCGATGTAATTTCAGCGACCAGGGGAGGTGCAGGGGGTGGCGTTGTATCAACAATAGTTATTTCTGCAACAGAATCCGGCCCCAAATCACAAATCTCAACACTGCCTCCAGCAGGATCGGCAACGCTCAGAATAACCGTAAAATCTTCGTTACCCTCGATAAGAGAATCGGCATCGATAGGTATTTCCAGCGAAGTTGGTGATGAAGCAGATACCATGATCGTTCTGGACAACGGTGAGAAATCCGCTGGTGGTGCCTCGGATGCGGAACCGGGTTCTGTTGCAATATCGACAGCGCACACACTGTTGCTGTTGGCAAAGGAGCTGAGAAATACGTCAACCAATGCCATGCCGCCTTCATCGACAGTAATCTCGGTTGTATCTAGTGTGAATTCGGCGACCAGGGGCGGCGTTGCGGCTGGAACATCGACGATTTCTATTTCCACAAAATCGTTATTCGTGATATCACACGGGTTAGCCCCTTCGCCAGTAGTGGGAGATATCGCAACTGCAAAGGATTCAATAGCTTCCGGAGTAACCATATCCGTGAATATAGTGATGCTCGGAAGGGAAACGCTGCCACCTGATGGTACGGATACACCAAACTCCCTCAGTCGGCTGAAATCGACTCCTGGAATCGCTGGGTCGAACTCAGGGCTAAATGTAAAAACATCCACATCACAACTGCCTGTACCGTTCACTTCTGTCAACGTTAAATCCACAGTTGCACCTTCCAGGACCCTCACGGATGTCACTGTAAATTCCACCCGTGGAGGATCCGTGACCACCTGGGCATGCAGCGTGGGACTGAGCGAGCTGAGAATCAGAAAAAGTACCGGGACCAACCGGGATTGACAAAAATCCATCTTTTTTATGTTCCAATATAATTCACGGTTGCAAATTTCCCTGGGAATTTACAACAGCGAAATTCGAACTAGCGTTCTGACTAATGTAAAGCGACTAATGTAAAGCGACTAATCAAATTTGTGGCGATTATCCGGTTTTATAATTTTCCCTTCCGCTTCCGTCCGCTTGTTACTACTTGCCTGATCGACAGCTGGTTTGCGGAGGTGTATCCAGTTGCTAGCATGTCTGTGTGCGAACCATTTCCGGTGATAACACTCGACACGTTTGCCCTTGATTAGCAGAATCGGGTTTTGGAATCGCTATGGTTTTGATGTAGACAGTCGGATTGGGTTTGAGAGTCTTGATAATAATCTCCCAAAGCATCATGCACCAACCTTACTCCCCTATACTTTCGTATAGGCAGTCGGTGGACTAGCTTTCAAAACGGCTGGAACTTATTGAAAATATTAGTGAAAGAGGGCTAGTATAGGGACGTCTAAAAAGTTCTCAGGAAAGTGCGCTTACTCACACTTGATGTACTGGACTGTTTCGGGCATCGTTGTCAGGCTAACAATCAAAAACAAATAACGCCAAGGAATAGTAGTTTAATGGGCAAACCATCTCCCGCAACAGAGTCAATACAGCCTCATCCGGTAAGTCTTGCAGGTCTGGAGCTGCTTCGCGAACCGTTACTCAACAAAGGGTCTGCCTTCACACAAGAGGAACGGCAGGCCTTTGGACTAACCGGTTTAATACCCCATTCAGAAGTGCCGATGGATAAACAGGTGGAACGTGTTTATAAGCACTTTTCACGGTTGCAGGACGACTTTGACAAATACATTGCTCTGTCCAGCCTGCAGGATCGCAATGAGCATTTGTTTTATCGCATGTTGCAGGACCATCTTGAAGAATTTATGCCCATTGTCTATACGCCGACAGTGGGTCTTGCGACCCAGAAATTCAGCCACCTGTTTCGTCGTGGTCGCGGTATCTGGATTACACCCGCTCAGCGTGGTGCGATGCGTGAGCAGTTGCAACGCATAGCTGAGCAGCGTGATGTGAAGCTGATCGTTGTTACCGACGGTGAGTCCATCCTTGGTATTGGTGACCAGGGTGCAGGCGGTATGGCAATATCCATCGGCAAATTGGCTTTGTATTCGGCCGGTGCAGGAATACATCCGGGAAATACATTGCCAGTATGCCTCGATTTTGGCACCAACAATCCCCTGTTGCTGGAGGATGAATACTATCTTGGTTGGCCCGAGTCACGCTTGCAGGGCGATGCTTATAATGAATTGTTGGAAGAATTTGTCTCGGCTGTGGAGGACGTTTTTCCCGGTTGCATGATCCAGTGGGAAGACTTCCGTAAGGACAATGCCTTAAACATCATGGAACGTTACCAAAACCGCGTTCCCTCGTTTAATGACGATATACAAGGTACTGGGGCCGTGGCATTGGCCGGCCTGTTGTCGTCACTGAGAAATAGCGATGCCAGGCTTTGTGATCAGCGGGTGGTGATTCTGGGTGCTGGTGCTGCGGGTATCGGTATAGCCCGGCAGTTGCGTACGGCGATGAAGCTGACAGATGCCAACTGCGATCCTGTAATTGCTGTGCTTGATAGCCGGGGGCTCATCACTGAAAGCGGTTTAAGCACAGATTCTTACAAACGTGAACTGGCCTGGAACGAGCAGCAACTAGCGCGGTTTGGCCTCGCGGCCGATGACAAACATGATTTGATGGCTGTGGTGTCGGCTATCAAACCGCATGTGCTGATTGGCACCTCAGGCCAATCCGGCGCATTCACAGAACAGGTAGTCAAACAGATGGCAGCTCAAGTGGCAAAGCCTGTAATTATGCCTTTTTCCAATCCGACATCACTATCCGAGGCAACTCCGAAATCACTCTACAAATGGACTGATGGTCAATGCCTGGTCGCAACCGGTAGCCCGTTTGACCCGGTGGAACATGAAGGTAAAACTTTTCAGATCGGTCAGGGAAATAATGTATTTGTCTTTCCAGGGCTGGGGCTGGCGGCTGTCGCGGGCTCCATCACAGTGATCAATGAAAAACAAATATATGCTGCGGCACTGGCATTGAGCAACTGTGTTACTGACGATGAGTTGCAGGCGGGGTTACTATTTCCATCAGTATCACGATTGCATGAGGTATCCCTGGTCGTTGCTCGCGCTGTCATGCGTCAGGCGATTGCTGATGGTGTCAGTGACATAACCGAAGACCAGGTTAATGGCCTGCTGGACGCAACGAGCTGGAATCCACAGTATTTACCCTATGTCAGAACGGATTCACAGAGTCCGGCATAATTACATAAATTCATGAGTTCCTGGTCACCAAACCAGACCTGGCAATCATATATAATCAGTTTTACAGTAAGTTAACGGAGAAAACACTATGTATCGGAAGCGTGGTTTGTTGAGTAGTGCAATTTTAGTTTCATTGGTTTCCTGGATGGCCGCAGGCTGTGCCGTATCAGGTAACAGCTCTGCCCCTGCAGATGATTACCCTGTGGCGAAAAATGCTGCAGTTGCTGAAAATCCTGATAATACGGGGATGAATTACATCGCTGAGGACCAGAGCACAGAGAAAGACGTTCTTGCTGCCCTGAGCACAAATCCGGCGCTTAACGCCAACAGCATCGGTGTCTCATGCGTAAAGGGCGTCGTTACGTTACGAGGAGGAGTCGGTAGTGAGTTGGAGAAAACCCTTGCCGCCAGAATTGCAAGTTCTGTAACTGGTGTCAAAGAAGTTCGTAATCTTCTTCAGGCACAAAGCTAAATACTGATGTAACCGCTAAGTAGCAGAATCAAGCACAAGCAGGGCTGCGGCCGCAGCCCTGCTGATACTTTGCTCAAAACACTTCACTTCCCAAAAACACGTTGTTTACCAAAATAACTTTCCCAAAAAACGCTCCCCAAAACAAAAAACGTTGCCGAAATTTCCGATTGCCTGAATACGCTAACTGTGTTGGACGCACAGATAGCGTATTTCAGCAGTTTTCTGCTGTATCTCCCGGTGCTACCCGCAAGCACTTAAACTCGCAAGCACCTAGATAGGGCAGGTGATTTCACCTAACCTTTTGGTCAGCAGCATATTCTCACTGTAGTCTATTGGAATAACGACCAGACTCGGTCCGGGCTCGTCGAGGGCTTTGCGTAGTTCAGGAAGAAAATTTTCACTGTCGGTGACTTTGTGGCCATGCCAGCCAAAAGCGCTACTTAGTTGCATCCAATCAGGGTTGCCGAAATCCAGCGGTGTGTGTTTGCCAAATTCATTGGTTTGTTTCCATGCGATAAGTCCGTAGGCATTGTCTTCCCATACCAATACAACGATATTAGATTTAAGCCTGGCAGCCGTTTCCATTTCCTGCACGTTCATCATAAATCCAGCATCGCCACAGATAGCCAGAATTTTACGATCAGGAGAGACGATGCTGGCCGCAATTGCACCAGGCAGTGCAAAACCCATTGAACAAAACCCGTTGGGTATGAGGCAGGTGTTTGGTTCATGGCACTGATAGTGTCGAGCGATCCACATCTTGTGCGCCCCTACGTCCGACAGCAGGATATCGTGAGGACCCATGGCCTCACGTACGTCCCAAAGGGCTTTCTGTGGTTTGATAATGCCTTTGGTTTGATCGTCTTTCAGGCTCTCGAGTTCGCCGCGCATTTGTTCGCGGGTTTCATTTTGTTGTTTCAAATCGAAATCAAAAGTCTGTCCTTCGGACAACTGATTAAGCATCCAGATTGCATGGGCAACATCTCCCACAATCTCGACTTCCGGTAGATAATTCTGGTCGATTTCAGCAGGCAGAAAGTCAATGTGAATAATCTTCTTTGAGCCATCTGGATTCCACAGTTGCGGGTGGTATTCGACCATGTCATAGCCGATCGTTATCACCAGATCAGATGCGTCAACCGCGCAAGCAACAACATCTTTTGCGCCAAGGCCTATCGTGTAGAGGCAATAGGGAGCATCCATATCTACACAACCTTTTGCCATAAAGGTGCTGATGACACCTACGCCTGTCTTTTCGCAAAATTGCCTGAGTTGTTCGCTAGCCCGTTTTCTTATGCACCCGTTGCCAGCAATTATTATTGGCCTGCGTGCACTACTAATCGCGTCAAAGGCCATTTTCATAATTTTTTCATCAGGCACCGGCCGTCTGAAGCGATTGACAGGTAGCGGGGACGTGGTTGTAGGCAACTTCGCAACATCTTCGGGTAACTCGATGTGAACGGCACCTGGTTTTTCAGTTCGTGCAAGTCTTACGGCTTTGCGTACTATTTCCGGAATGTTGTCTGGGTGCAGTACTGTAGTTGCCCACTTAGTGACAGGTTTGAACATCTCGACAACATCCATCACCTGGTGTGATTCCTTGTGAAGCCTCGTAGTAGCTCCCTGGCCAGTTAAAACAAGCATGGGTGCCCGGTCCATGTTGCTGTCTGCGACGCCGGTTATCAGGTTGGTTGCTCCAGGCCCCAGCGTACCCAGGCATCCAGCTGGCTGACCGGTTAAACGACCGTAGATTTCGGCCATAAAGGCGGCGCCTTGTTCGTGCCGCGTGAGAATAAATTCGATGTCGGAATTTTCCAATGACATCATGAAGTCTGCATTTTCCTCCCCGGGAACACCGAATATGTATTTGATTCCCTCCTGTTCCAGGCATTTTACGAACAGATCACTGGCATTCATGGTTCACTCCGTTGTATTTTCGCAGTTGTTTAGTTTCACGCAGCACTACTTGTTCGTTGCCCGTAACATTGCGCGTTTGGTTGCTAAGCGTAAAAGGCATCGTCTATTTGACTATGCCCGTTTATGACAAATAAGTTTGTTGGCCCGGAATCAGGTTGAGCTGATGCCTCCCATACACATATATTTGATTTCTGTGTAATCATCCAGACCGTACTTGGAACCCTCACGGCCCTGGCCTGACTCCTTGACACCACCAAAAGGTGCTGCCGGATTGCTAATCGCGCCTTCGTTGATACCGACAATGCCATACTCCAATGCTTCAGCAACCCGCCAGATTCTGCCAACGTCTCTGGAATAGAAATAACAGGCAAGTCCAACTTCTGTATCGTTGGCCATACTTATTGCTTCCTCTTCGGTTGAGAAACGGAACAATGGGGCTACTGGCCCGAAAATTTCGTCTTTGAATATTCGCATATTGCTTGTGCATTCCGAGAGCACGGTAGGTTCAACGAAACGCTCTCCAGCACTGGCCTGTTTGCCTCCAGCCAGTACTTTTGCTCCGTTGCTGACTGCATCGTCGATCATGCTCAACACATTGTTGCTGGCTTTATCGTTGATAAGTGGGCCAATGGCCACATCAGCCTGTGTTCCTTCACCAACCTTAAGAGAGTTCACACGTTCGGTGAGTCGGCTGGAGAATTCCTCGGCAATTCCATCCTGAACCAATAAGCGATTGGTACAGACACAGGTTTGACCCGCGTTGCGGAATTTACTGATCATCGCCCCTTCAACTGCTGCATCGATATCGGCATCGTCAAAAACAATAAAAGGTGCGTTTCCGCCCAACTCCATTGAGGTGCGCTTGACCGTGGAGGCACATTGTTGGATTAGTATTTTGCCGACTTCTGTAGAACCGGTGAAGGATACTTTTCGCACTGCCGGGTGAGATGTAATTTCAGCGCCGATCTCGCTGGTATTGCCGGATACGATATTGATAACCCCGGCAGGAATTCCTGCCTCAATGGCAAGTGCTGCCATGGCGTATGCTGACAGTGGCGTCTCATTAGCCGGTTTGCAGACTACCGTACACCCGGCTGCCAATGCCGGTGCCAGTTTTCTTGCGAGCATGGCATTGGGGAAATTCCAGGGTGTAATACAGCCAACCACACCCACAGGTTGCCTGATGCAGACAATGCGTTTGTCACCGTCGGGTGCCGGAATTACATCACCGTAGATACGCTTGGCTTCCTCGGCAAACCATTCCACATAACCCGCTCCATAAACAATCTCACCGCGGGCTTCGGCCAGTGGTTTTCCCATTTCCGCAGTCAGGATAGCTGCCAGATCATCCTGATTCTCAATCAACAGGTTGTACCAACTACGCAGGCAGGCTGATCGGGTCGCAGCTGGAGTTGCCTGCCATGCTAGCAAGGCGTGCTCAGCAGCTTCAATCGCACGCCGTGTTTCTGCAGTGCCACATTTCGCTATGTGGCCGACGGTTTCACCATTGGCCGGATTCAGCACCTGTATTTCTTCAGAGCTATCGGCATCGATCCATTGACCATCGATAAGGCATTTGGATTTTAGTAAATCCGGTCTGTTTAGTTTGAGCGTCATCGCTTGAATTCCCTTTGCGTTATGTTTTGGGGACTTAATTAAGTTGTTTTCAAGAACCGAATTTTTAAAAAAGGTACTATCGCCAGGCAATACGTCGTGGCTATAAAGTGAATTTGTAAAAAGGATGTTCATTCATGTTTGGCTTTAAAAGCCGCACATGACTGGTACCGCGACGGGCATGGGTGAGGATAAAGATGATCGACCTTACTCCCTCTGGCCTGGCACAGATAGTTCCCTTTACTGTTTTATACTGTGTTATCTCAAGTTTTCTTGTTACTACTGTTTCGTTTGTTCTTTCTGAGTTTGTTCTTTCTTTATTAGTAATTCTAGTAGTAATTTACTAGCAGTACTTCACATTTTGGCGCTAGCTTCAGATGAGGGTCGCACGGGTTTTGAACCACTTCAGTCCTAGAGACTAACACTGCCGCGATGCAATAGCAAAACGATTGTAAGTTCAGCTTTTTCGCATCGGATAGGTGGTCAAAATGGCTAACAAAGCAACCCTGAGTCAGACCTGTTTTGCTTAATTACGGCAATTACGGCCGTTTTATTTTTGGTAGGCATATAAGACAACGGTTCGCTGATTGGCATCTTCCTGGCCGTCGTCAAGTTTGGATGCTGCGGGGTCTTCACCCAGCCCATCGACCGCGTTGATTTTACGGAAATCAAACCCCTGCTGAATCAGGTATGAACGAACACCATTGGCTCGGCGCAAGGCTAGCCTTTGGTTGTAGGCAGCGTTACCCGAGCGGTCTGTAAAGCCGAATATGGACACGCTGCTTGCACGATTTTGTTCTTGCGAAATAAATGACTTGAGAACTATTTCAGCATCATCACTGATCGAGACACTGTCTTTACCAAAATAGATTTTATACTCATTGGGCTTACCCAATTGTGCGGTATTGGCAGCTGCAAGTCTTTCCTGTTCCAGCAGGCCAAGCTTTTTGTTCAGTTGATCAACTTCATTGGCCAGCCGATCGTCCGGTTGTTGCACCTGTTGTGCAAGGCGTTTTTCCAGCTCTGCGAGTTTAGCCTCCAGCTCAGTCTTGACCTGGTCTGTATTATTCGCTGAAGGCCTGTCAGCCATCGCCGCCAGCTGCGCATCAATTTCTTCGATCCTTTGGCTGATGCGTGTTACCTCTGATTTTAATCCCGTGGACAGAGCGATTGAATCCTCAGTTGAGTGACTTCCCTGAGGTGTTTCCTCTACTACGTTCTTGAGCGAAATAAGCCTGCTATCCAGATCGTCCAGTTTACGTGACAGTTCAGCACCTTTCGCAGCAGTGAAGCTGTTGCGTTCTACGGCCTGAATCTGTGGCAGTGCGGCTGCTAATTGAATTTCAGCAGACTCCAGCGTATCCAGTCGTTCTCCCAGTTCAGAATACCGCTCAATCATGGCTTCGTTACTGGCGCTATTCTCTTTATCAAGACTAGCCATGGTTGCTTCCATGGCAGCAATCTTTTGTTGTGACGATTCCAGTTTTTGCGAAAGAGTTTCTGTATTTGCAGCAGCCTCGGCCAGCACACTATCTTGTAGTGTTGTTATTGACGTGTTTGTCTTCTCGACTTGTTCCAGCAGCCTGCGTTCCATCCTTTGTATTGCCGGATTTTTTTCAATTTCTGCAATGGAATTTTCGACATCATCGATGCGGTCATCGAGTGCGGAACTCAATTCCAGTGCGGCATCGGCTTCGCCTGATGCTGCCGATATCGCCTTGATCCGGTTGTCCATGCGGTTGACACTCTGGCGCAACAAACGTGTGTTGTTGTCGGAGTCGATCTTGCGTTTTTGTTCGATACTTTCACTCAGGCTTGCAATTCTTCCATCCAGTGCTGTGTCAAGGCGGTCGCCCAGCGATTCTTCACTGGCCTGAATCCCCGCCTGCAGCTGACCTATTTGTTGTTCCAATTCATCAAGCTGGCTTGCTGTGGCGCCTGCTTCAGCCTTGCTTGCAACATCGGCTACCTGTTTTTCGAGCTTGTCGATTCTGTTACTCACTGCCTCAGTTGCCTGAGCGGCTGCAGATTCTCTCTCAGAAATCTGTGTTGCCAGCTCTGTTTGCAGACGTTTTGTAATAGCTGATGTCGTATTGGAAAATCCGGCATCCATTTCGTTGAGGCTGGTTTCGAGGTCAGCCAATCTGTTTTGTATTGGCTCCATTTGGCTAGCGGTACCTGCCAGACGCTGATCAACCTTGTTAGTAATAGTATTCAAACGTTCGTCAAGAGCAGACTCACTGTTGGCAAAATCCTTCGATGCTGATTGCAATGCCTCTTCAGTTGCTCCCACCTGGGTTTCCAACTCAGCGATGCGTTGCAGTGCCTGCTCCAGCACCTGTTGGTTAGAATCCAGCGCAGATGAGGTCTCTTCCCATTGGCTTTGGGATGAGGCCAGTTGCGCTTCAAGCTTGCTGGTGTCAGCGGCTCCAAAGCTCAATGCAGAGGTGAGTTGGCTTGCCTGCGCACTGGCTTGATTGCCCAGGTCAGCAATGCCGGCATCCGGATTGCGGAACTTCCAGTAGCCGGCACTGGCCACAACAGCCAAGGCTAGAATTGCGAGCAAACTTTTCATAGATAACGATAGGGCAGGAAAGTTGGTTTCTTAACCGGTAATTTTACCAAACAACGTCGCTGTAAGCAGGTTGTTTATTACATCATTTTAAGACCCGGGTAGTGCAGATAACAGCAGCAGGCTTCATTAAAGCCCTGCCATGTATTATTAAGCATGAAATGGCTGTATTGGCCGCTGTGCCCGAAACCGAAGTGCCCGCAATTATACCGGCTTGCAGCTTCCAAAAAAGATATTGGGTGTTTGCTGAAACGCTACAATCCGGATGCTCGGTCAATCCGTGTTGAATGATATATAGTTCAGTGAAGTGACCGTAACCGCAGGCCCCAGTTGAGAGAGGAGTTATTTGAATGCAGAACAAAGCCCGGGTAGTCGTCATCGGTGGTGGTGTCGTTGGCTGCAGTGTGCTTTACCATCTGACGCGTTTTGGCTGGTCGGATGTCATGCTGATCGAACGCTCCGAGCTTACCTCCGGTTCCACATGGCACGCCGCCGGTGGTTTTCATACGCTGAACGGCGATACCAACATGGCTGCGCTGCAAGGCTATACGATCCGTCTATACCGGGAATTGGAGGAAATCTCTGGTCAATCCTGCGGCTTGCACCATGTCGGGGGATTAACACTGGCGGAAACGCCGGAGCGTCTGGATTTTCTGCGGGCAGAACGTGCCAAACACCGGTACATGGGGTTGGAGACTCGTATCGTGACGCCGTCTGAAATTCCGGAAATATCCCCGATTACAAACACTGAAGGCATTTTGGGCGCTCTTTATGACCCTCTGGATGGCCATCTGGATCCGTCAGGTACCACGCATGCATACGCCACAGCTGCGAGAAAGCAGGGTGCAGAAATAGTTCTACGCAACCCGGTACACAACCTTGTACCTAATGGCCGCAACGGCTGGATTATTGAAACCGGGCAGGGCAATGTCGAGGCTGAACATGTCGTCATAGCCGCGGGTTTGTGGGCGCGCGAAGTGGGCAAACTGGCAGGAATCGATTTGCCATTGCATCCAATGGAGCACCAGTATCTGGTCACAGACGACCTGCCTGAGGTTTTTCAGCGTGACGATGAATTGCCGCACGTTATGGATCCGGCTGGCGAGAGTTACTTGCGGCAGGAAGGTCGTGGTCTGGTCATCGGGTTTTATGAGCAGGCTTGTGACCCTTGGGCCGTGAGCGGCACGCCAGCTGATTTTGGTCATGAACTACTACCGGACAATCTGGAGCGAATTGGTGATGCGCTTGAATTGGCGTACCGCCGTTATCCCGTACTGGAAACTGCGGGCATCAAAAAAATCATCAATGGCCCTTTTACTTTTGCACCTGATGGAAATCCTCTGGTCGGGCCAGTGCCCGGGAAAAACAACTTGTGGTCCGCCTGCGCTGTAATGGCTGGTTTCAGCCAGGGAGGTGGTGTTGGCCGTACACTGGCGGAATGGATGATCAATGGCGAGCCACAGGTGGATGTTTTTGCCATGGATATTGCGCGCTTTGGCGATTATGCCACCAGCGATTGGACCCGTAAAAAGGTTGTGGAAAACTACCAGCGGCGTTTCTCGGTCAGTTACCCGAATGAAGAACTACCCGTGGGCAGGCCATTGCGCACAACACCGGCTTACGATATCTGGCGGCAACAGAACGCGGTATTCGGTTCCGGTTACGGCCTGGAGCATGTCAACTACTTCGCGTTACCCAACGAGCCGCTCTATGAGAAACCGAGCTTCAGGCGATCAAATGCCTTTGAAGCGGTTGCCCGTGAGTGCAGGGCTGTCAGAACAGCAGTCGGCATCAATGAAGTGCATAATTTTGGCAAGTACAGGATTAGCGGCACTGATGCCAGGCGCTGGCTCGACTACATAATGGCAGGACATATTCCGCGGCGCGGCAGGTTGGCTCTATGCCCGATGTTGGCACCTTCAGGTAAATTGGTTGGTGATTTTACGGTTACGTGCCTGCCTACAGAAGATCATGAAGCTGAATCTTTTTTGCTCACAGCATCCTATTCAGCGCAGGCCTATCACATGCGTTGGTTCCAGCAGCATTTACCGGGTGATGGTTCTGTCGAGCTGGAAAATGTTTCAGATCAACAAATAGGATTCCAGATAGCTGGTCCCAACGCCGCAAGAATGTTGCAAGCCTGCACCACCGCTGACGTCTCTGCAGCCAATCTACCATTTCTGGCCTCGCGGTATCTCAACCTGATCGGCGATTCAGGTGACATGACTGCACTGGTGCAACGGGTTACCTATACCGGTGATTTGGGGTATGAGATCTATGTTGATGCAAGTCAGCAGATCGCACTCTATAAGCTTCTTGCAAAGGCAGGTAAGGAGTTTGGTCTGCAACCATTTGGTATGCGAGCGATGATGAGTTTGCGATTGGAAAAATCATTTGGCTCGTGGATGCGTGAATACAAACCGGATTACACGCCACTTGAAACCGGACTATCGCGATTTCTACGGTATGAGAAGGAAAGTGATTTTATTGGTAAACAGGCTGCATTGGAGGAGCGCACACGCGGAGCAAGCAGGCAACTTTGCAATTTTCGCGTAGATGCCATTGATGCTGATGTTTGGGGGGATGAACCTATCTGGCATGATGATCAGGTAGTTGGCTTCGTAACCTCTGGAGGCTATGCCCATTTCTGTGAACAATCAGTGGCTTTTGGTTTCTTGCCATCGGAGCTGGTTGCAGAAGGCCAGTGTGTTGAAATCGAGATTCTGGGCGAACGGGTACCAGCCACTATGTACATGCAGCCCTTGCTGGATCAAAAACGAGCTGATCAACAACCAGCTTGATAAAAATAAGCTCCTGGTTCTGGTTATACGTTTTTTTCCAACGGTATTTGTGGTGTTTAAAGTGTGGCGTGTCGTTATAAAGTTTCAGGGACACTAGCGGAATCAAGTTTGCGTTCACGCAGAAAAACATACAATCCGCTTGCGACAATGATTGCAGCGCCCGCCCACGTGTTCCAGCTCGGGATGTCGTTAAAAATCAACCATCCGAGTAGAGTTGCTCCTATAAATTCTGTGTACGCAAACGGTGCGAGTACCGATGCCGGTGCCAGTTCCATCGCTTTAACAACCAGTAAATGACAAAAGGCTGCAATGACCCCGAGCAATGCAAGCCAACCCCATTCTGTGAGGTCGGGCATGACCGGATGCAACGATTCAAAAGGTGTAAGAGAGCAAAAAAACAATATTGCTGACAGGACAACCAGCGCACCGGACCCTGCTGCAAATTGTGCCGTCTCGGCAGTGTCATGGCCGGCAGTAGCGCGAGTCAAAGTCATGTAGCCAGCAAAAAATACGGCTGTTAACACCGGTAACAGCGATGCCGGTTGAAAGCTGTTGCCGGCTGGCTGGATTATCACCAAAGCGCCGACAAAACCCGTCAGTACTGCGATCCTGCGATGCCATCCCACTTGTTCGCCCAGAAAAAATGCCGAAAACAGAGTCAGTATTAACGGTTGAATAAAGAAGATGGCAATAGCATCTGCAATGGGCAGATACTTCAGGCTCCAGAAAAATATCAACGTGGCCAAAGCCAGCAATAATCCGCGAATAAGTTGAATAATCGGGCGCTTTGGGATGAGTGCAATCGGCCGGTGGTGCAACAGAACGATCGCCGCCATCAGGATTGACTGAAACAGAAATCGCGCCCACGTGATTTGCAGGGTAGGAATACTGTCCGACAAGTACTTTGCAATCGCATCAATGGCCGGAATGATCAATAGGCCGGTGACGATTAGCGCTATACCGCGGTTGATATTCTGTGGTGGGACTTCAGTGTCGGATATTTCGGTCATGGAATACAGGTGTGGGGTGCCATGATGACAGATTAAAGCCAGACATTTTGTTTTGACCGGTCGCTGTATAATAGAACGAGTCCGGAACAGGCATTGTCACCGGACCGACAATTCGAGTATCAAAATTCGAGTATCAATCAACGGTGCTCGGGATTTGTTATAAGTCGGGAAAAAGTCACGTAGAAGTCTGGCCAACGCTGGCCAATGCTGGCCAATGCAGGCAAGCGCCTTTAGCTCAAAAAGCCAGGTACTCTGGCCAGTAACCGAAGGAATCCGAAGCAGGATGTCGGCAGTATTGCAAGCAACCCATCTGGTTAAACATTTTGCGGCGCCGGGTTCCCGTAAAAAGCCCGAGCGTCTGGTCAAGGCTGTTAACGATGTTTCCCTGGTTATAGAAGAAGGAACCTGTTTCGGTCTTTTGGGGCCCAATGGTGCGGGTAAGACGACTACTGTGGAAATGCTCGAAGGTATCGTTGCACCTACATCCGGTGAGATTCTCTATCGTGGACAGGCTCTTGGTGAAAGTTTTCGGGAACGCGTTGGAATCATGTTCCAGCATACGGCCATTCAGGACTACATCACCGTTCTGGAAGCATTGCGCTTGTTCAAGAGCTTCTACAAACAAACTGTGCCTGAAGACCTGCTGATAGAACAGTGTGCCCTACAGGAATTTCTCGGGCAGGATACTCGCAAACTCAGTGGTGGCCAAAAACAGCGTCTATTGCTTGCCATTGCACTTGTGAACGACCCGGATGTGGTATTTCTGGATGAACCAACAACCGGGCTGGATCCGCAAGCACGCCGTAATTTCTGGCAATTGGTCAACAGTATTAAAAGTCGGGGCAAAACTGTCATTCTCACCACTCACTATATGGAAGAGGCAAGCCTGCTTTGTGATGAGTTGGTGTTTATGGATCGCGGAAAAGTGATTGCTGAAGGCATGCCGCATGAGCTGTTGTCTGATCGTTTTAATGATGTTGTTCTGGCGTTACCTCTGGCTAACTGGCAAAAACGTCGTACACCAGGCGCTGATGTAGAAGCTCCTCCGGGACAGGAAGTGCTCGAAAAACAGGAAGTTGTGGAGATCAGCACACCTGATATCGATATGACTTTACGCTGGCTGCAGGGCAGCAACACACCCCTGTCTGGTCTTGAGGTGCGTTCACGGTCACTGGAAGATCTTTTTATAGAGCTAACCGGTCAGGAGCTACGCGCATGACGCTACAAGACAGTCAAAAACCGCGAAGCGCGCTGTCTTCCAAAGCCGAAAACACAAGCGACAGTATAGTCTTCAGTGTTCGACATTTTGCCGCAGTGCTTATTGCGCGCAACCGTGAGTTTCTGCGTGATCGTTCTTCGTGGGCATGGAATATTATTTTCCCTATCATGTTGATTGCCGGTCTGGCGGTACTGTTCGGTGATAACGATCGTGCGCTTTACAAAATCGGCGTCTATCCATCAGCAGATCAGGCAGCACCGTTTTTTAACATGCGTCACCTTGGGTTTGTTCAGGTCGATTCACTTGCTGGCGGTGTGCAATCGGTTGAGCGCCACCAACTGGATATGCTGGTCAACGTGACCGAGCGACAGTACTGGATAAACGATTCGTCCCCTGGTGGTTACATCACCGAGCGGATATTGTTGGGAAGTGGCTCGGGTGATTTTGGCAAACAGCTTGTCAGCGGCAAGGCCGTTCGGTATGTCGACTGGGTTGTGCCCGGTGTGCTGGGCATGAACATGATGTTCACCTGTTTATTCGGTGTTGGTTATGTGATTGTCAGATACAGAAAAAGTGGTGTGTTAAAACGCCTTAAGGCAACTCCGCTCGGGGCATTGGAGTTTCTGACCGCTCAGGTGGTTTCCCGACTATGGCTGGTGCTGGCCATAACCTGGGTGGTATTTCTGGGGACGAATTTTTTTCTTGATTTCACCATGCATGGTAGCTATTTGGTACTTGCTCTGGTGCTTCTCATTGGTGCATTTTCGCTGATCACCATGGGGTTGCTGGTGGCCGCGCAGACCGCTAGCGAGGAGCTTGCCGGTGGCCTGCTGAATTTGTTTACCTGGCCTATGATGATGCTCTCGGGCGTCTGGTTTTCACTGGAAGGGGCTCACCCCTTAATCAGAATGTTTGCCCAGATATTGCCGCTAACGCACGTCGTGCAGTCTGCAAGGTCGGTAATGATCGATGGTGACGGCCTTGCCCAGGTGGGACTAAGTTTGATCTACCTCGCCTGTTTCTCGCTGGCTTGCCTGGTGCTGGGAGCCCGGCTTTTTAAGTGGGAGTAGGGTGAGGCTAAGGTAAATCGGTTTATGCAATGGTGTAGCGTTCAAGCTCCGGATTAACCAGACTGCCGGTAAAGTCGAGGTTCAGTTCCTGCCATACGTCCTTTAGAGCCGAAACAAGTTTATCGACGTCTTGTTCGCTATGTAGTGGTGTCGGCGTAATTCTCAGCCTTTCCGTGCCACGTGGCACTGTGGGATAGTTGATAGGTTGGATGTAAATGCTGTGTTTTTGCAGTAACAAATCACTGGCTTTCTTACACAGCGCCGCGTCGCAAACCGATACCGGAATGATGTGGGTTTCTGAAGGCAGCATGGGTATCCCGGATTCCGCCAGAGCCTGTTTCGTTTGGTCAACGCGCAATTTCTGCAGTTCTCTCTCAGCTCTCGACTGTTTCAGATGGCTGATGGATACTCTTGCGGCATAGGCGAGCGCTGGTGGTAGTGTGGTGGTGAAAATAAAACCAGAAGCGATCGAGCGGATAGCGTCAATGACTTCGCGTTTGCCGGTAATGTAGCCACCCAGAACGCCGAATGCTTTGGCCATTGTGCCTTCAATAATGTCAATGTCGGCCGCCAGGCCTTCACGCTCGCTGACACCGCCGCCCCGCGGACCGTACATGCCAACCGCATGCACTTCATCGATATAGGTGAAGGCATTGTATTGTTTGGCCAGCTCAGTAATGCGTGCAATCGGAGCTATGTCTGCATCCATGGAATAGACCGATTCAAATACAATTAATTTTGGCCGTTCTTTGGGTTGTTCGCGCAACAGGGACTCAAGGTGTGCTGTGTCATTGTGACGAAAGATCTTCTTTTCAACTTTGGATTGCCTGACACCGGCTATCATCGAAGCGTGATTAAGCTGATCGCTGAAAATCACACAATCAGGCAGCAAATTTGCGATCGTCGAGATAGATGCTTCATTGGAAACATAACCCGATGTGAACACCAGTGCTGCTTCCTTGCCGTGTAAATCAGCCAGCTCGTGTTCCAGTTCAACAATGGGCTTGTGTGTACCGCCTATGTTACGGGTACCACCAGCGCCAGCCCCGAATTGTTCCGCAGCGCCTTGCAGGGCTGCTATGACTTCAGGGTTCTGCCCCATACCCAGATAATCGTTTGAACACCATAGAGTGATTTCTTTCTGTTCAACCGCTTTTTCCGGGTACCAGAGGGCCTTTGGGAACCGGCCAGCCAGCCGTTCAATGTTCTGGAAGACACGATAGCGCTCTTCGTCTTTGATGCGCTCGAGTTCACGGTTGAAAAATTCAGAGTAATCCATCATCTCTATATTGTACTTTTATGTAAGCCGGTTTTGTAGGTGATTAGCAGTGCAAATCATCACGTCTTGACATTTTTACGACAGCACCCATCTGCAAGTCGACCGGCCGATAGGGCCGGTTTTTGAAACGGAACACAGATAGTGAAGGTGCTTAGCGCTTTACTTCACATTCCTGACAACAAAGCAGATTACAGGCAGGCAAGTCGGCGGGTCAGGCTGTTTCAAACAGGCCGGCAGCTCCCATACCACCGCCGATACACATCGTGACGACTACGTATCTCGCACCACGACGCTTGCCTTCAATCAAGGCGTGACCGGTCAGCCGCGCTCCTGTCATGCCGTAAGGGTGGCCAATACTGATAGCGCCTCCGTTGACGTTGTAGATTTCCGGGTCAATGCCGAGTTTATCCCGACAGTAGAGTGCCTGGCATGCAAAGGCTTCATTGAGCTCCCAGAGGCCGATATCGGCGATTTTCAGGCCGTGCTGTTTTAGCAGCTTGGGAATCGCGTACACCGGGCCAATACCCATTTCCTCGGGTGCGTTCCCGGCGACAGCCAAACCCCGGTATATGCCCAAGGGAGTCAGATTACGTTGCTCTGCCAATTTTCTTTCCATCACTACACAGGCTGAAGCACCGTCAGATAATTGGCTGGCATTGCCGGCAGTTATAACTCCACCTTCAATCACAGGTTTAAGCCCTTGCAGATCTTCCAGGCGCGTCTGTGGACGATTGCCTTCGTCTTTTTCCAGTGTTACCTGGTGTTCAGTGACATCCCCGGACTCCTTGTTCCTGGTAAGCATGGTGGCAGTAATCGGTACGATTTCGTCATCGAATTTGCCGGATTCCTGAGCCGCTGCGGTGCGTAGCTGTGAAGTAAGGGCATACTCATCCTGGGAGTCACGCGGTATATCGTAGACTCGCGAAACATTTTCGGCGGTTTGCAACATTGGCATATAGGCGTGTTCAGCCTTTGCAACTACATTGGGATCTATCTCTTTCGATAACCAGTCAAAGTAGGGCGCTTGCACGGCTGAGATATTGTCCTGACCGCCAGCAACCGTGATGTCCATGCCGTCAACCATGATCTGTTTAGCTGCCATGCCGATTGCCATCAGACCACTCGAACATTGGCGATCTATGGTCTGTGCCGCCGCACTGTTGGGTAAGCCACCGGCCCAGGCAGCATTTCGAGCAATGTTCATCGCGGCTGTGCCTGCGCCAAGTACCGTTCCAACAATACAATCCTCTACTTCACTTCCTTCTACCCCTGCGCGTGACACGGCATGCTCTATTGCATGGCCCATCAGGGTGGGTGACTTGATATTGTTCAGCGAGCCGCGAAAAGCCCGGCCGATGGGTGTACGCGCTGTGGAAACTACAACGGCTTCTCTCATAAGTTTTGATCCGGGTTGACGGGTTAATGTGGTGTGTAAATGGATTTTGTTATTGATCGGGCTTAATGGGCTAATTATTAACGTAGATAGGAAAAGCGGTGTTTATGCCACCACGTGAGGTGGTGTAGCCTTGAATCTGGAAGCCATGTCCTGATGGCCCGGACCATGGCTGCTTATCCGGTGCTTTGCTGTTGTTGTAAGCATGCAGTATGGCGTCAACCACTTCGCTTTTACTCATGGCATCAGGAAAAAAGCTTGAGAACTTGCCTTTCCATTGATTGCCATCACGAATTTCTATATCGGCTGTATAAACACCGTGGCGATTGGGTCTGGATTTTATAGATTTGATTCGCGCATTGCTGGCATCTTTGCCTCCGGGTCTGGAATGGTAGCCGGTTGGTTTGCCACGCTTGTTGATTTCACCGTCAAACACATGCCAAAGGTTAATTTCCGGCCGGGTACTGGACCATTGTTCACCACTGCCGGAATGACTCTGAGAGGATTGCTGTGGGTTTTGGCTTTGGCTGTAGCCGCCAGTTAATGCTTCGAGGTCAATCCCGAATCGCTCAAGATTGACACCGAATGCCACCAGAATCACAGCAATGACCGGGATGAGTTTTCTGTATTTATTCATGGCTTATTTGTCGAGGCTGGTTCTTCAAGTTTACGCAGCACGTTGCCCGCAGGCAGTTAAAGGTGCGGCTGGTAGAGTTTGTCGATGTATTGTTGTACGGAATCGCTCCAGAGGAACCGCGCCTGGGCAGCATTATCACAAATTCTCTGCCATTGAACAGGGTGTTGTTCCCGCAATTTTAGTGTGGCATTGAAAGCCATGAGAAAATTGTCACCTTGCTCGTCAAAATCCTTTCCAGAAAAGGTAAAACCATCGGATTGGTCCCTGATGGTATCGCGCAAGCCTCCCACGGCATGCGCAAGGCAGGGTTGACCTGCTCGCATTGCCAGCATCTGGCTGATACCGCAGGGTTCGAATGAGCTGGGCATCAGAAACAGGTTGCCGCTGGCATAAAGTAACTGCGCCAGGCTCTCGGAGTAGTGATTCAGGAACAGGAAGTTGGTATGTAACCCGGCTGCCTTGGCGAAGAGCTGCTCGTATTCCGGATCACCGGTACCCAGCAGTACAAACACACCGCGATGACCCAGCGACAACAGCAGGCGTTCGAGGAGGTTTGTACCGTTCCCGTCTTCGTGAGTGAACAGTCGTGCTTTCTGCTCCGTCAGCCGACCTATGCTGGTAACCAGATGGCGTGGTTCGCTGCGGCTTTTCCATGCCAGTAGTCGTTGGTCAGCCAGATAATCAGTAGTCCGCAATACCTGTCGTTCGGCAATCCAGTTCTGCACCTGTCGTTGCATGGTGAAATGTAACGTTGACCAGTCCAGAGAAGCTGCGGGTTTTGCCTGATAATCGCAACCGTTCAATATTCCGGTTAATCTGCCCTGATCGAAAGCTTCCGTCAGTTCCACTTCCAGCCCCTCGCCACCATAGTAGGAATCTCTTGCCACTCGACTGGGTTTTAGTATTTCCTTTGCGTAGCCCGGAGAAACAGTGTGTATTGAATCACTGAGTCTGATACCTGCTGCCATCGGGTTCACACAATCCGGCCAGCGTGGGTCGGTAACGGTACTCGTTTCATAATCCAGGTGTGTATACCAACGCTCCAATGAGGAATCCGTTTCTGTTAATGGGCGAATCCCCTGGATGGCGAGATTGTGTATGCTGTAAACCAGCGGTATGGCTTGCAGTTTTTCGAGCGTCTTGTCATAGGCTCGAAGAATAGCGAGGAAAGCGGTGTGCCAATCGTGCAAATGAATCGCATCCGGCTGCGCTGGGAAATTGTTGACAATAAGATGGCCGGCTGCGAGAGAAAAGAGTGCAAATTTGGTGGCATCTGAGGCGAAGGGCGCATCGCTTGAATCGTTGCAGTAAATCTTGCCCTCGCCGCAAATACTGAATTGTGGATGTTCAAGTATCCAGAAGCTGATCTGTCGTTTTTCCTGGTGTTGAAGGCGATATACCTCTATTTGTTCGCTGTTACCTGCAAAGTTAATTGTTAATAAAGTCGTTTTTTCAGCGCCAGCCAGTTTATGAAATGAGCCGTAGCTTGGCATAACAACCGAGATTTCATGCCCGAGTGCTGCCAATGCCGGCGGTACATCGCGCATGACATCGCCGATTCCACCAACCTTGCCACCAGGTAGTGCATCGTTTTCTGCCGCCAGCATAACTATGTGCATGTTATAAAATCCGATTCACTTATCGACAAGGATAGAGTTGAGCCCAAAACAGTTTCAGCATCAGCGACCCAGCGCTCCCTTTATCAGGGAGTTCCTCAGTAAATTATAGGCTTGACTGTGGTTTTCTGGCGTCAACAATCACTGGTGCTTCCTTGTTTCACCATAGATTTCGCAAGCCGGGTAGCAGTTTGTACTGTTTATCGCGACATTATGCTTTAAATTACATGATTAGACGAGAATATGGCATTGAACATGAAAGTTGTCAGCACAATCAATTAACTATCTTCTCGGGTCTTGTACTAAGATTTTTTAGCTGGAAGCATTAGTGATGTCTGTAGCAGACATCACCGCGACGTTTGCTGACGGACTACCTTGCGACTGCATGATTTAAGGGGAGAACCTATAAAAACCGTGGACCATAAGCCCATGAAGCCGGCCGGCGACTATTTGCACGACTCAGACAGGAATGAGTGGCTCGAAGCCATGCCTGAGCCATTGTCAGATCCTGATAGCCTGAAAGCAGAAATCAGGCAGCATTTTCACCAATCGCTGGGCCGCGAATTCGGTGATACTACTGCCAATTATCTGTACACCGCACTTGCCATGACTGTGCGTGATCGCTTGATGAATCGCTGGCGTGAAACCCGCAATCAGGTTTTGTCGAAGGATCTCAGACGAACCTGTTATCTGTCGCTGGAATTTTTAATGGGGCGCACGCTGTCAAACGCCTTGTTGAATCTTGAGTTGACCGACAATGTGCGCAAAGCACTTTATGATCTGGGCCTGCGACTGGAAGAAATTGAAGAAATTGAAAATGATGCCGGTCTTGGCAACGGTGGCCTTGGCCGCCTTGCCGCCTGTTTCCTGGACAGCTGTGCAACCCTGGGCTTACCGGTCACGGGTTATGGTATTCGCTATCGCTACGGTATGTTTCGCCAGCAACTTGAACATGGCTACCAGATCGAGATGCCGGATAACTGGTTGCGGGACGGGCATGTCTGGGAACTAGAGCGCCCTGAACTTGCGCAGGTCATACGTTTTGGTGGCCGCAGTCGGCATAACACTGATAGCGGCAATGTCGAATGGATAGATACCGAAAACGTGTTGGCAATACCTTTCGATGTGCCTGTGCCGGGCTATCAGAATGGCGTAGTCAATACATTACGACTCTGGTCTGCTGCATCAACTGACGAATTCAATTTGCACGAATTTAATCAAGGCAGTTATACAGAAGCGGTATCGGCGAAAAATGGTGCTGAAAATATCACCATGGTGTTATACCCGAACGACAGTAGTGAGAATGGCAAGGAGCTACGATTGCGCCAACAGTATTTTCTGGTTGCTGCAAGTTTGCAAGACACGATACGCTCATGGATGGAGCACCACGATAACTTTGATTTGTTCAGCGAAAAGCATTGCTTCCAGCTCAATGATACTCACCCGAGTCTCGCAGTCGCGGAATTGATGCGTATTCTGCATGATGAACATGGAATTTCCTGGGATGATGCCTGGGAAATTACCACCAGCACTATGGCCTATACCAACCACACTTTGTTACCCGAAGCACTGGAATGCTGGTCAGAGTCTTTGTTCGGGCGATTGTTGCCCAGACCCTTGGAGATCATAAAGGAAATCGACCGGCGTTTTCGTCTGCAGTTGCAGGAACAATGGCCGGGGCAAACAGAATTGCACAACCAGCTGTCGATACTTGACCCGGGTTCTGCTGAGGGCGAAGGAGTTGTCCGCATGGCTCATCTGGCTATTGTTGGCAGTTTTTCAGTGAATGGTGTTGCACAATTGCATTCTGATTTGCTGGTTCAAGGCATGTTCAAGCATTTCAATGAATTATGGCCTGACAAGTTCAATAACAAAACTAATGGCGTGACGCAGCGACGCTGGCTTGCACAATGTAATCCCGGTTTACGTTCCTTGCTCGATGAGTCAATTGGTTCCGGCTGGATCCAAAACCTTGACGAACTGAAAGGCCTGATTCCGCTGGCAGACGATGCGGCATTTGTGGAGCGCTGGTCGGCAGTGAAGAGGCAGAATAAAAAACGACTGGCCGCACTAATTAGTGAGCGTTGTGAATTGGATGTCAATATTGACGCAATGTTCGACATTCAGGTTAAACGCATGCATGAATACAAGCGTCAACTGATGAATGCATTGCACGCGGTTCACCTGTATCTGCAAATAAAAGAGGGTAACACTGAAGATTTTACGCCACGTTGTATTGTGATTGCCGGTAAGGCGGCACCCGGATATGAAATGGCCAAGGCAATTATCAAAATGATTAACAACATTGCCAAAGTTATCAATACTGATCCTGCGACGAATGGTTTATTAAGTCTTGTTTTTATTCCGGACTACAACGTCTCTGCGATGGAAGTGATTTGTTCGGCAGCTGATCTTTCTGAACAGATATCTACTGCCGGCAAAGAGGCGTCGGGAACCGGCAATATGAAGTTCATGATGAACGGTGCTCTCACCATCGGTACGCTCGACGGTGCTAATGTTGAGATACGTGAGGCGGTGGGAGAGGAGAATTTCTTCTTGTTCGGGCTCACAGAAGACGAAGTTGAAGCGGCTAAACCGCATTACAATCCAGCTGATGTTGTTGCTTCGGATAAACGTGTATCTGCGATATTTGAAGCCCTGAACAATGGTATGTTCAATCGTCGCGAGCCAGGCATTTTCGATATGGTGCTGCAAGCGACATTGGCTCCCGGCGATCAATGGATGACAGTAGCAGATTTGCCGTCCTTTATTGATGCTCAGGCTGAGGCCTCACGCAATTTCAGGAATCAAAAAGACTGGCAGCGTAAAAGTATACTGAACAGTGCCAACAGCGGGCGATTCTCAACTGATCGCACCATGTTTGAATACAATCAGGATATTTGGCATCTCACCGCACTCGGTTCTTCATTGCAAGCTGTGAAATAATGCATTTTTACAACACGCTGACCAGTCGCTGACCAGGCAATTGGGTACCAGACTGGTCAGCGCGCGCCGGCAATTTAACCGCCTGTAACACGACAGTTCCTGCGAAGTCCTCATAATCTCGTATACTACATATTTGGATCGCTGATGATCCGGTACTTGTTGACTCCTGCAGATGAACAGTTCTTCCAACAATAATGTTATCAATCTAGATGAATCCGGCCGCTATGATGGCGACAGCCAGGATTATCTTGATGATTACCAATATGAGGACGGGGATTCCCTGCATGGCTCGGCGAGCGCGGCTGGCAAAACGTCCCAGCGCCTGGATCGTGAGGCCTTGTCGAAATTGCCAGTCAGTCATCTGATTCGGCATTTTTTATTGTTTGCCTTCGCGGTACTGTTCCTTTTGACCATGGCAAGGGCTGGCTATACCTTGTGGCAAATGGGTAATGTCGAGAGTGTCGGTGTGTTGATTTCTGTTTTCCTGATGGGCTTGAGATTTGATCTTGCACTTGTAGGAATTCTGTTGGCGGTGCCCGTGTTTTTTGTACCTTTACTGGCGATGAGCCGTTTTACGCGTGGCATTGGCAGATTTCTGTCAATCACCTGGATGATTTTGGCGCTGGCCGCCGTTTTGCTATTTGAACTCCTGACACCTTACACTTTGCAGCAGCAAGGTATGCGTCCCGATCTTGCTGTCGTCGGCGCTTTGGGTGACCCGGTAGATCTGTTGTCGCAATTGTGGTCGAAATACATTATTCCGGCTGTGATCGGCATTGTTTTGAGTTTGCTGGTTTTTATCGCCTTTATTACGCGGCTCGATAGCAACCGCTTTTTACGCCACCCACTCAGGGCGATACCAGCGCTGTGTTTGTCTTTTCTGGGACTTGCTGTATGTATCGTCGCGGCAACCGGTTCTGCCAATCCGCCGGGCCTGGGTTTTGGTCCACACGAAGCTCAAATTTCTTCAAGCCAGGTAGTGAATGAAATTACGATGAATACGCCCTTCAAAATGGTGCATTCCCTGCTGTCAAACTAGCTGGCTGATTAACAAGTGAACTAGCTTTCTGCTTCAGCCGGCCGGACCAGCGTTTGCAGTTGCGTCAGCATCTGCCGTCATGATGCTGCGTTGCCTGATAAGGTCTGCAACAATCGAAACGGCAATTTCTGCTGACGTGCGGCTGCCAATATCAAGACCCACCGGGCCATGCAGCCGTTCTATCTCGTGAGGTTCAAGTCCAATAGCTGAAAGCCGGTGTTTGCGTTTTTCATAGTTGGTTTTCGAACCCAGCGCTCCGACGTAAAACGCCCGGCCGGGAAGCGCTTCCATCAGAGCCATATCATCGACATTGGGGTCATGAGTCAGGGCCAGTACAGCACTGCGTTGATCAATCGCATATTGCAAAACTGCATCATCGGGTGACAGGTCAAGCAGAGTCGTGCCGTCAACCGACCATGCTTCACGAAACCCGGGGCGTGGGTCGCAGACAATTACTTCGTAGTCCAATGCCAGTGCGAACTCGGCCGTAAAGCGTGAAAGCTGACCGGCACCGATAATCAGTAAACGCCAATCGGGTCCGAAAACTTTGATGAGTTGCTGGCCATCGAATTTGAATTTATCCAGCGGAGCGGAATTGTGTATAAGTGCGTGGCCGGTACTCAGGTCAACACTGCGCGTTACCCTTTGGCGTTTCTGCAAGTTTTCCAGCAAGGGTTCCAGATCATTACTGCTGTCCATCAATTCAAAAACAAGCTCAAGTTTGCCGCCACAGGAAAGTCCAAAACGGCGAGCTTGTTCGTCGTCGATGTGATGTGATATCACGCGCTCCTTGATTGCCTTGGGCTCTTGCTGCAGAAACTGTTCTGATAACTGCTTTTCTACGCAGCCACCAGAGACCGAGCCTATCAGTACACCATCGTCGCGTACCGCGGCCATCGACCCGACTGGCCGAGGTGACGAGCCCCAGGTCTGAACCACCGTCACCAGATGCACTGAGTGGTCTGATTTCAACCACTCTACTGCTGTATGGATCACTTCAAGGTCGCTGTGTTTCGCGCTCATGATTTTGGCTCCAGCGAGTCGAGTTCTTCTGATGTATCAACATCCATGAGTATTGCCGGGTCGTTAACAGAAACTTCAGTAACTATCGCAGGGCTGGCGTGCAAAAGTTTACGTGCGCCACTATCCCCAGTCAGTGATAACAGGTTGTCGAACAGGCCAGATGTAATTATTACCGGATTTCCTTGCCTGCCGTCGAAAACAGGAATGAAGGCCGAGGCTTTTGTATCCTCCTGCCAGACATCAATCAAATTGTTGATGGTGGCTGGTTCTATTTGTGGCATATCACCAAGACACACCAGTACCGCCTCAACACCCTGGTTTGACTCGATTGACAGTGGCAGTGTGGCTGAACGAGTGTCATGGTCACGATTGTCGAGCATACGGCTGGACAGAAATGAAATTGCTGTGCGCAGTGAGCTGGCCATTCCCTCACTGTAATCAGGGTTGTGAACAATTGAGAGTGTTTTGGCGCTTTCTCTTCGATCACTGTTGTGAGTGGCACTGTGGCTGCTATTGGTGGATGGCGCAAGCGGTAGTAGCGCTGCCACCTTGGATGCCACGGCGCGTAGTCTTTCGCTTTCGTGCCCTGTAACCAGAACAATTTCATCTACCTTGCTGGCTGCAAGGTTTTCCAGAGCGTGTTGCAGGATGGGCTTACCCTGCCACATGGCCAATAATTTATTGTCCTTGCCGAACCTTCGAGAACGGCCAGCGGCCAGAACCACCGCAGCTATTTTGCGCCTGTTTTTTACTGATTTTCCAGCTTGCCTGCCCGACGCGGTTGTCAGTTTTGATCGCTGCTGGGGTCGTTCCGGTATTTCGTTTAACAGACCGCCCACAGCAAGGTTGTTAATCCAGTTATCGTCTATAACGAGATTACAACTCATGCGATCAAGAAACTGGTCGAAGCCATTGTGCTTGGGCGATCGTGCACAGCCGGGCAGCCCGATAACAGGGTGCCCGTGCAGCTCAGCGCTCATGAGTAAATTCCCGGGATCAACGGGTATGCCAAAGCGATCTACTCTGCCACCGAGTTGCCTTATGCTTGCCGGGATGACGTCTTTTATATCGCTGATAGCAGATGCGCCGACGATCAGAATCCAGTCGCCTTTCCGGCAATTGCCAGATGCGGTAAGGGTCTTGAGTGCCTGCGTAAGGTCTGCACTGGTATGGGTACAGGTAGTACAAGAGGCAAGCGTTGCATCTCGTTTGGCGAGGCGATCTGCGCAAACCTGAACTGTCTTTTCCAGCACGCGTTCCCGGGTGCCCTGGAGGATTGTCTGGACTAAGTGAGCACGACGCGGGATTGGCCGGTGTACCTGCAGTGCCGGCTCTGATATGCCCGCTGCTTGTTTTGCTGTTTGTATCGCTGCCTCAAGTTGGGTGCCGGCAACAGCAAAAGGAATTATTTTGGCGGTCGCTACCAGCTTGCCTAATGGTACCCAGAGATTTTCACCCAGCGTTGCGAATGTAATAGCATGTGCGATGCTATTGCTGGCAATGACTGACTGTCTGTTGACCTCCAGCAAACCCGTTACAGCCGCGTATACATTGACTCTGCCGGTTCGGGCTTCACCCAGGTAAACGCCCTGACCACATAATGCTTCAGCCAATTGCTGTGCGGCTGTGTCTTCGTGGATGTCTCCGGGTTCAAGCTTGGCGACTGTAACAGTCTTGACTCCATGAGCCACTAACTCGCCGATCAGATCATCAGTTAATCGCTGACCCTTGCGGATACGTAAGTTTCCGGCAGTTGTTGAGTGGGCCAGTATGCAATCAATGGCATCTGAACAGGCAACATCTCCAAACAGCACGGCCTATTGCCCTGATGTTGTTGTGTGTCTCACGATGTAGTCAGCGAGCACAGGTGTCTGGGTTTTACGAACTCTTGATTCGGGCATGGTGTTGCTGGCTATTTGCAGATCGTGCTTTAAACCAAAAAGGTAAGGATACCATTCACGTGCAAGCGGGGCTTTCCAGCACCATAACAGTTTGTCGATAGCCGCGATCTGTTTTTCAATGGTGAGTGGGTCACAAGAGGTGCCGGCTGCACAGCCACTGCTAATACCATTTTCAACATCGCTGAATACCGGGTGGTTGAAATAGGATTGCAGTTGAAAAAAGTCATCCGGAACACCCGCATCACTGAGGCACTTGTGCCAGATGTCTGCAATTGAGGCATTGCGTCTGCTATTGCCATGGGTGTCAGATTGTTCGGCTGTGCGTATGGCGGCCACGATGCTCAGCAGCAAACAATCAGTATATGGCAGACCCGTGCCATTTAATAATAGGTCTGTGCAGGCACTGCGGCCTTTCCATGCACCGAGAAAAAGTCGACGCGGGCAGTAGTCGTTCGCGTAATAGTTATCCCAAATGACCACCCTGTGTTGCAGTGAAGCACCGAGCTCGAGACTGTGAGCTACTTCCGGCTGCCTGGATACAACGTGTTTGCCGCAGTAAATCCAGCTGATATCCGGATCAAGTCTGGACGTAAATGATGGAATATATCCTCGGGAATCGGAATTTTCACTTTTGCGTTGGTCAGGTTCCTGCGCAGACATTGCCGGCATCGTAAGGTCATTGTTCGCCAGTAGTTCATTTGCGTAGATTCTTGGAACACAAAATACCGACGGTAGATTTTGCTGTACCGGGTTGCAGTTACCGGCCAGTGGCAACAAGTGATTTGCAAGCTCAGCATGTGCATCGCCTTCGCACTGGAAATCACCGCGTCGTTTATGGAAGTCGTTGTCAATATCGTCCATCATCAGGCTAATGGCTGCGGCCCCATCATCGAATAACTGCCTGGACTTATCGCATAAAAGTGCAAGATCTCCTTGCCCGGAGTCCATGCCACCAAAATTGAAATCCAGACCGGGTGCAACTCCGGCTATCACTGATATGCCGAGCTGCCTGGCCTCTTCGGTAAATTGACGAAATGAGTTGCGCCACGGCCCATCATAGGCTTCACGCCACAGGACACGATGTTTGGCATCGTCCTTGGGTCCGTAAAAGTAGGAGTTATAGCCGTGTTCAGCCAGCACGCCAAGTAATTTGCTACGCTCCGGCCAGCTGAGTAGCCGGCCGTAATATCCCTCAACGTAACCGAATACAGACGACCCGGAATGGTTCAACAAAGCGGACACACTAAGCGGCAGGCCAAAGGTTCAGTGCTTGCCGATTTGAACGGGTGATTGCTGCAATCCTCTTTCGCTGCACCATGCAGCAACATTGAAGTTCGGGCAGGTTTTTTCAGTTTCGGGAAAATCACAATGGCCAACAATGGTTGCGGCAGGGTATCGAGTCTGCCATTCGCGTAGTTGAGTTTCCAGCGATGTCATCTGTGCATCGGTAAAGTGATGGCAGCCAATCAGGCATACGCCCAAGCTTTCTTCATTATGCCCGTACACATGGGCCCCGATCCAGTATTCCGGGCGACCTTGTTCAATCGTGCCATCGCGGCAAATAACGCGATGGTAGCCGCAACCATGCCAGCCGAAGCCGATATGCATCTCATGAATCTCACGCGCCCCGATAGGTTGATCGTCGGGTGATGCCGAACAGTGAACAACCAGATAGCGAATGTCTTCCGGTTTCAGCATGGCAGATGGAGTATGTCCAATACTATCGCTAGCAATGGCTCGCGGCTGTGGGGGATGGAGTCCAGGCTTTAACGTAGTCGATCTGGTATTCAGCAGGAAAACGTGTATTCACATCCGGATTGCCGGGCCAGCTACCTCCCACTGCCAGATTCAGCAGGAAGTGTTTCGGACGGCTAAAGTCAGAAGGCGTCGGGTGCTCGGCAACTTTGCGGCCATCCAAATACCAGGTCACGGTCTTTTCAGTCCAGACTGCGGAGTAGAGATGGAAATCGGCCGACAATTCCACATCAAAAGTGTGGTCGTAGGGGTGTGATGTCAGTTTGCCGCTCTGGTTGGTATGCAGGGTTGTATGATAAGTGCGAAATTCATTGCCCAAAGATTCCATGACATCTATCTCCGGCAGAACTGCAACGCCGTCAGGCCATTGGTCAAATGAGGGCAATAACCAGAAGGCTGCCCATAAACCTTTGCCCTTGGGGACTTTGGCCAGGGCCTCAAAGCGCCCGTATTTTTGTGAAAACCCTTCTTCGGTGGTCAGAACACCGGAAATGTAAGGCATGTTATTTACTTTGGCGAGAATGTCCGGCGGTGTGGGCCGGGCACTGATGGTCAGTATGCCTTCTGACAAGCTAAACGGGCTATAGCCATGTATGCGTGGGTCTATGTAGTACTGCAGTTCATTGTTTATGCGTATATCACTGCCCCAGATATAACTTGTTTTCCAGTCGCCTGTGCGTGTTTCGGGATTCCACAAGCTTAGCGCTTCAAAATCTTCCGTAAAGCTCAGTTGCCAGCAGGCATCATCCAGAGTGTTTGGTGTTTTTGCGAGTGCTGCTTGTTGTGTTGATGCAGAGAAGAAAAAAGTGGTGGCTACAAGCAGGGCACGAGTGCGAGTGCGGTTGGCTCTGTAACGCCGCTTGTGCTCGGGTGGTGGCTCAAGTGGTGGCGCAACCGTTTGGACGCCGGGATAAACCCGGTTCAGGCAAGCACACGATAGGGCTATGCCGGTCTTGATCAACCTGTTGAGCAATTTGCCCTCCTGTTTATTATTGCTGGCCGTCAACTATAAGTTTGAGCCATGTTTCGCAAAGCTTTGTTAGTCGCAACAGCGCAATTGCAACAGTGTAAGTCAAAAGAGTGTACCCACTGAAACAACAAGCCTTGAAAACACAGTTTGCCTGAAAGTAAAGACAAGATCAGCAGTAATAGTTCAACCGCCCGCAGTTGATGGCATGGCAATAGCGTGTAACAGGTGCAGTTCTTACGGTATCAGGCTGCGATCAATTTTTGATTGTTGCTGAACCAGTTCCAGGCGTGCTGTATGCTGTCTTTGATATCCGGGTATTGCGGTTGCCAGCCCAGCTCCTGCATCGCTCTGGAAGCATCGCTGACAAGCTCTGGTGGATCACCGGCTCTGCGTGGCGCCATCTTATAGGGAATTTTTACGCCTGTTACCTGCTCGCAACATTGAATGACTTCAAGCACAGAAACCCCGCGATTAACGCCCAGATTAAACTGTTCAGCGCCAAGTGATGGTTCTGACACCAGCCTGTCAAGTGCATGAATATGGGCGCGGCAAAGGTCGTTCACATGGATGTAGTCGCGAACGCAAGTTCCGTCTGGTGTATCGAAGTCATCCCCGAATACCATTAGTGCGGTATCGTCGGGATTGCCACCTTGTTGAGTACGCATGGCTTCGAACAGCACCAGCGGTAAAAGGTGGGTCTCAGGATCGTGGCGTTCGCCGAGGGTGCCGTCAGGGGCACAACCAGCAGCATTAAAATATCTCAGGGCAATACTTCTGAAATCATAGGCGACCGCATAGTCTTTCAGAATCTGCTCGACCATCAACTTGCTCTGGCCGTAAGGGTTGATGGGAGACTGCGGCGTTAGCTCGGTAATTGGCAGGTTCTGTGGCACGCCGTATGTGGCACAGGTTGACGAAAAAACCAGACGAGGTATGTTGTGCCTGCGCATGGCATCCAGCAGGTTGAGCGTACCCAGTACATTATTTCGATAGTACATATCGGGCTCATTAACCGACTCGCCTACGTAGGCGAAGGCTGCAAAATGCAGAACCGCTTCTATGTTTTCAGCACTGAACAAGGCATCCAGGTTATCCGGCTGCGTCAAGTCTCCCTGTACAAAGCCAGCATCCAGCACCGCATCGCGATTGCCGCGACCCAGGTTGTCAAAAACAATGACCCGGTAGCCGTCTTCACTCAGCATTTTTGTCATGTGAGAGCCGATATAGCCAGCACCGCCGGTGACAACAACTGTCTTGCTCATACTCCGTCCCCTCGTCTTCTGCGGTTGTTTGTGAGGTCTATGTCAACGCGTGAGTTATCGTCATTTCCGACTTCAAAATCACTGTCATCAAAACGATCAAATTTGTCAGAGTAACTGCCGGTCATTTCATCGTCATATTGGTTTTGCCCAGTTACTTCATTTGCTGAGGAGTCGTGGTCAGATGGCTGAACCTGCCCCTGTTTTCCCGCGGCGATCTTTGGAGAAAAAACCTCGTCCAGATCATCGGCGTTCAAGTGACCCAAGTGCGCGCTTTTGCGTGGTGCTTTGTGACGTCTTTCTTCCTGTTTTTTTCCATCACTGTCCAGAAAAATCCTGCCTTTGGGTTTCTCTGGAGCTTCGTCATCGCTTTTCTTTTCTAGTAAGGGCGCACCTGCAGGCATTTTTTTGCTGTTAATGCGCTCACGTTTGTTACTCCAGGCCTGTGTTGCGGGACTGGCGTGGCGCCCCCCGTAGGGTTCCTCGTCCCTGCTGTGTCTGTCAGGCTTATTGTCAGGGTCGTCGCTCAGCTCCATGTCTTCGTCGGGAAGCACCACAGTAACCTGACGCAACATACTTATAGGAAGAGCCAGAAACAAAATCCAGTAAAGTTCACGATTGACAAGGAATCTGGCCTCAGAGTAGTTACTGACCAGATAAGTGATGACAAAACCGAGTACAAAAAGCACTCCCAATTGCTGACGCTGGTACTGGCAGTAAAAAATTTCTATCAGCTGTTGAACAACCATCAGCAAGGCGATCAGTGATAACGGCAGGCCGATTTCAGATGCGATTTGCAGGAAACCGTTGTGGGCGTGGTAAACCACCCAGGTAAAGTCTGTGTACTTTTCCTGAATCCAGATGGTTGCGTCATTTGGGTTCCAGATACTGCCATATCCGTAACCTGTCAGGGGTCTTTGTTTGATCAGATCCCAGACCTGTTTCCATACTTCGCCACGCCCGGTAAGGTCGCCGGAACGGCCGATCAATTCAGCCGTATTGATATTCTTGAATGCCAGGAACACCAGTGCGGTAAAAAGCACAGCCATCACTACCATGCGTATAAAGCCCAGCTGGAAGCGATGGGCAATATAGAAATACATAGCCACCGAGCCACCCACGACGAGGGCCAATAGAGAGGTGGCCGAGTGACTGAAATACAAAGTAAGCAGACTTAACAATGCCATGCCTATGCACACGACCCGGCCCAAGCCGGTGGTGGCGCGACTCCATTGGCTGACAAAGAGCAGGACCCCGATTGCAGCCCAGAAGCCGAGATTGTTCTTGGATGTCAGAATTCCCCGCCAGACTTGCGAGCCTTCGTAGGATTCGATACCCAGAGAGGGTAGGGCGAGTGCTGAAGCAGCGCTGGCAACGATAATAAAACCAAGTACCCAGGCCAGTACGTTCAAAATAGCGGCAAGTGGAACCATAAACCCGAGATACATTGCGATCAGGGTGCATCCCACCAAATGCATCACGCGTGTTGCCGATACGTTGGGGTCTACTGACCAACCGATTGATGCGATAACACCAAAAATCAGAATAATCAGTAATAGCCGGTAACGAAACAACCAGAAAATCCAGTTCAGTCCATGCGTGAACATCAATCCGGCTGCAGCTACAAAATAGCTCAATAGCCACAGCAAAGCGGTGACAGGCTCCAGAGATTTCTGGAATGCATAGACTAGCGTCAGCACGGCCGTTGAGCCCTGCATGATAGTCAGAACCAGCAATGAAACTGCAATCAGCGAGGTGTTTGTGGCAGCACTGCGTTGTGAATAGGTTGCGACACGCATCAGGGACGAACAGCCTCTATAGGTTTGCCGCGAAGTGCCACGAACTTGTCAGTCAAGCGGCGATAAAATCTGGGGAAACTATGTTGAAGCAGCAGGCGAAAAAATCCTTTGGTTGAAATTGCTCCTGCGGAGCGCGCTTCGGACAACAGGCTGATGCGTTCTTTCATCGAGACTGAGCCGGTTTCAAACTTGGCACGATAACCCAGCCAGGCTTGAGCCGACATGTTGTCTTTTTGTCCAGCCATCCACTGAAAAAAGTTAGTGTGTTTGCTTGTTTGCCCACCGTGGATTGGCAATTGTGACAAGGCAGCTGGATTCATAATATCTTCGTACAGGGTACCCGGCATATCCATCATCTGTGGCCGGGCGCCAGCCTGAACCAAATCAATTGCATACTGATCATTATCGCCGAAGGTAACGCTTTCATCCCAGCGTACCTTATTGGCCAGTGAAGAAGCTATAACCATGGTACTTGTTTGAATAAAACCGCCATGTATATATAGATAGTCGAAAATTGACTCATCCGGAAAGATTGCCCGATCGGGTTTGACCCAATAGCGCCCGACACCCCTGTTGACAATAATCTGGCCGTACAAAAATTGATGACCATTGCTTTGAATCTGTTTGTGGGCCCGCTCCAGGTAGTCTGGATACCAGCTATCGTCGGCATCCAGGTACGCGATGTATTGGCCGCAGGCTGCATCAACACCGGTATTACGTGCGGCAGCGGGACCACCGTTTTGCTGATGAATATATTGTATCCGGGGATCAGGGAAAGCTTTTACTGCTTCCTTTGTATCGTCTTTAGAACCGTCATCAACGATCAGTAATTCGAAATCGGTAAAACTTTGCGCAAGACAGGCTTCGATGGTCTTGGCAATCGTTTTCGCACCGTTGTAGGTAGGAATGACAATACTGAAGACCGGCATGGCATCACTTGCTGGTGTGTCTGCAGTGTTCATGCTAGCGCCCTTCCATGCGGCTGAGATTAAATTTCATGTGGGCGGTGAATTTACCCCAGAACTTCCAGCGTAGAATTCTTGCTTTTTCTGCCACTGGCGGGCTGATCAAACCGACGGCGCTCATGATCATTGCCTGGGCGAACAGTGCGCAGGTCTTGGCGCATCTGATCAATGTTGCCGGCAGTCCGGGTTGTAGCATGCGCATGACCCGAACGCGTGAATTGGCAATAATAATTACCCTTTGCTTCAACCATTCAGTGGACAAGCGATCGCTGGGTACGGCTTCGTTCATTTTTGCCTGTGTGGCCCAATGCATTTTCGCACCCTGCTGTTCCAACTTCATAAAGAAAGCCAGGTCTTCACCGCCGGACTGGGCAAAGTCAGGATGAAAAAAATCAGGCCCCATGGCTTCCAGCGTACTTGTTCGTATAAGAAAATTGCCGGCAGCCTCAAGCTGACAGGCAGCGCCATCTGCCACTCTCAGATCTGCACCATAGTATTCGTTGCGTTGCTGGCTTGCTGGCGTATTGTCTGGAAAAACCGAAATAGTCGGCCCACCAACAGCATCAGCATCATTGTCCTGCTGCACCTTCAGTAGTTGTTGCAACCAGTCTGCTTCAGGCCACTCGTCGTCATCAAGAAATGCAATAAAATCGGGTGAGTGGTGCAGCGCCAGTGCGCTGCAGGCATTACGTGAGAAAGAAATACCGGATTGTTCAACACCGGTTGTGAAGATTGGCCAGCGATAGGAATCGGCCAGGGCACGACAAACTTCAAGGCCTTCGCCTTGCGCATCGTTGTCAGCAACGCAGACTATGACTTCGCCATCAAAGTCTAGCTTCTCCACGTAAGTCAGTGCTTTTCGAAGACCTTCGGGGCGGCGAAATGTACAGATACAGAGTGCGATTTTCAACTTTGTCGCCTCATACTCTGAATAACCACGCGCAGCATGAAAACAGCGAGGAATAATTCAGCCATCAAAATACCCAGCAGTGTCGCTTCGGGTGAATGAAAGTAGAGCAGGGCTGTGACGGTAATAGCGGCGAGCACGGAAGCATAAATGCTACCCATGGCCAAGGCACGAAAGTTTTTCAAGGCCTGCAGCGCTGCACTCATCGGTGTGTAGGAAGCGGAGCAGAGTGTTATTGCTGCCCATAAAGCGACAATCATTGCCATAGGTTCCCCGCCATAGCGCTTTTGATAAAGAAAAGCGTCTATCCACGGCCAGAAAATTGCCAGTGCGATCACCACTCCTGTCATGACGATTGCCATAAGTATGGTCGTTCGCTTCATTTGGCTACGAACTTCCTGAAAGCGATTCTCCGACAATGCCATTGCCATCTCGGGTTTCACCATGTTTTGCCAGGTCATGAGAGCCACGCGCACCGGGCCAAATAACACAGCACCAGCCGCAAGCGGGGCAAAGGATTCCGGACCCTGGCTCTTAACAATGATGAGACTGTGGGCCTGGCCCATTAACAGAGTTGTCACCGCACCTGCAAGTGCCCAGCGCGACTGTTCCCAGATATGGCTGTATCCATTCCAGTTGCCTTTGATCTGGTCGAGCGCCGCACGTCCATGCAACAGGATGTTCTCAACTATGATGGCTATCAGATTGGCACCGGCCAGGGCGAGCAGAATGTACCCCACACCAGGTTCTGGTTTCACCGAGAGCAGGATGGCCATGATGGTGATACCCGCCAGCATGTAAGTGGTGTCGCCTGCCGCTGTGACCAGAGGTCGTAACCGTGCGTAACCAAAACTACGGCTATACTGGCGCGCAGCATACACTGCAACAAAAAGCGAAATACAAATCACCGTATTGCTGTCGAGTTGACTGAAAGGTACGTACATCAACCCGACGATCATCAAGCCTGCGCAGAAGATCATGTTGACAAAACTCAACATTTTCTCCTGCCTGGCTCTTTCGTCACCGTCTTTTATTACCGGTGTATACACTGTCAGCGGAGTGGATATCAATGCGTTATTGATGGCTTGCGCAAACATTGCCAGCACAAACGCGAAGGCAAACGTACCATAGTCGTATTGGCTGATCTGGCGGACCAGAACGAGATTTAGCAGGAAATGGAATCCGCTTACCAATGCCTGTGCGCCTACAGCCAACGTATAGCGCGCACTGATCAAACGCCGTGCAATGGTGATGCCCTGCATGCTGTTTATTAGCCTGGAACCTGAACTTTGCAGAGATGCCAGCAGGCTGACCGAATTCATTAGCCGCTAGTCCGCTTGTCAGTTTGCTCGCCTGAGCGCGCAGAATTTTGCCTGGAGTTGCGTTTGAAGATACCGTTGCGAGCCAGGAAAAGACCGAGTATTAATGGCTCAACCAGATATCGAAAAGCAAATCGGCGTGGATTTTCAGTCAGACGGTAGAGCCATTCCAGGCCGGCCTTGCCCATCCAGCGAGGTGGTGTTTTAACAGCCCCGGCGACATACTCCATACAGGCACCGCAGGTAAAAACAGTGGCTGCATTAATGTGTTGCCTGTGCGCATCCAGCCAGTACTCTTGCTTGGGTGCACCGAAACCGACTAACAGCAGGTCGGTTTCGAAGTTGTTGATCGACTCGACGACGCGCTGCGAATCCTCGCTATTGTCCGTCATATCGAAGTAGCCGTCATGCCCCTCGATCTGCAAGCCCGGAAAGCGTTCCCGTATTGTCTGGAGCGCCTTTTCCTGAATGCTCTTTTCCTGCCCGACATGATAGACCTTCCAGTTGTTATCCCTGGCGGCTTCCATCATTGGCCAGATGAAGTCTACATAAGTGACCCGTTGCTCTCGCGAAGCATTGAATCCTGCCAGCTTCAAAAGCCATATGAGCGGCATGCCGTCCGCGAGGATAGTTATTCCTTTGCTGTCATAGCATTCCTGCAGACGTTTAGTAGTGAAGTAGGAATACAGTGAGTGCAGATTGTGGTAGTACACAGTCTGCTGCTGCTGGTTTTTAATCGCGTCAGCAATTAAAACGATGTAGTCGCTGATGGTGCCCGGATGCAATTTGAAGCCCAGCAGCTCATGAGTCTGCAGGCGCTCGGAAACTGCGTCAACGCGACCGTTGGCGGTGGTTTGGTCTGCTTCTGTGACTGCAACGCTAGCGGCGTCATTATTCATGCTCATACCCATACACATGTTGCGCCTGATGGCGGTGCAAACTTGAAATAAAGTTGGTGAATTGTGCAATGCTTTGAACCGCATCAAGGCTGCTTGGCGGGAGTGTTCCCGTGGCCTTCAGAAACCTTCGAGCTGTGTATAGGTGTAGTTTAGCGTGTGACGCAGATCGCATCTACTTGGAAGCGTCAAATAGGCGTTACAACCTGTTACAGGAAGGTGTTCTTTTGCTCAGTCGGGCTGAATTGGCTTTTGTGGCCGACTTGTGTTGCCGCATCGGCTGGAGGAAAAAGAGAGTGATCAGGGAGGTTAGAAGACGCTAACCTCAACAGGAGGGACGGTAAATAACAGCCGGGTGTTAGTGCCCGGTGCTGGTGTGTTAGTAAGCGTTGGTGTGTGTCCAACCCTTCACTGCAGTTTTGGCGATGATTTTTATATCTAGAGACAGGCTCCAGTGCTTGATGTAGTGCCTGTCGTGCTCAATTCGGGCCACCATATCGTCGACCCGGGTTGTTTCACCACGAAAACCGTTGATTTGTGCCCAGCCGGTAATCCCTGGCTTGACTGCATAGCGTGAGTTCAATGCCGGAATGACGTGTTTGAATTTCTCATCCAGCGGTATCGGGTGTGGGCGAGGACCTACCAGAGACATGGACCCTTGCATCACGTTG
>CALLOA010000170.1 GCA_938005265.1 uncultured Granulosicoccaceae bacterium | reverse complement strand
TGCCCCGGCACGTTTACCGAGTCATGCTTATTTGACTGGTACCCGTAGCGAACCTCTTGTCTGAGGAACCGGATGCGCTAATCGCGCACGTCCGGTTCTGTGGGAGCCCCGTTCGAGTGATCGGCGGGGCCACCCGATTTTCGAGAGTTCGGGAATCAGTTGGTTTTTATGCGATTTATTATTTAGAAGAGTTAAGTGAATCTCAGCGTATAGTAGCTGCCTGATCATAGTGACAGCTGGACATTGAAACTATTTTTGGGTTCACGCCACCCGATTAAGCTCACAAACCGCGTCACTAGACTGATCTTCGGCATCACCGGTCTCGTGCAGCACAGCCAGTGTCGATGCTGTGTCGTCGTCATTGCAAAAACCGAGTATGCCTACAATCAAGCCATCTGAATTGTAAATTGGAATTTTAGTTGTCACCAGTTCCGCACGGCGACCATTCGCTACTGTACAGGGTTCGCGGCGGCCAATCAGAGCTTCACCCGTCGACGTTACCCGTAAGTCATCGGCACGAAACGATTGAGCTTCTTCTATGGGATGAATGTCACGAGCAGCAGGGTTGTAAACCGCATTATTTGTGAGTGAAATTAACCTGTGATAGCTGTTTGACCAGACAAATCGGCCATTGGCTGATTTGAGAAAAACACTAAGCGGAACGAACTCCAGCATGCCCAGGCCAAGCTGGCTTTGACAGTCGCTGCAATTTATTATTTCCTCCATCGATTCCAGAGAGGTTTCAAGGCGCACTTCAGCTTTTGGCCCTGATACCGGCTTTTCAGCTTGGGGTACTGCAAACTGATTCCGATTTGCAAGCATTTCGACAGCCTCATCACCAGGAACAGCTGGCGAGAAATAGAAACCCTGACCATGAGTACAATCAAATAATTTCAGGATATCGAGTTGTTCTGCTCGCTCAATACCCTCTGCAATTACATCAACATGCAGTGAATTACCGAGATTGCATGCATTTTCAACAATCAGATAATCCTCAGAACACTCCTCCATTGCCAACACGAAACTTCTGTCGATCTTCAAAGTACTCAGCGGAATATGTTTAACATGAGTGAGCGATGCATAGCCTGTACCGAAATCGTCTACTGAAAGTGATATACCCATTTGGGAGAGTTCGTTGAAAACGCTCTCGGTTTCAGTGTAGGAGATAGTGTCGCTCTCGGTAATTTCGATGGCAATTTTCTTGGCAGATACGTCATGTGTTGCAAGGTGTGTTTGAATTCGTGCCGGTATTTTAGATTCGAGGAGATCGTTAGCGGTAAAGTTGATCGAAACCTTCACTTGAGGCCATGCAGCGGTTCTTTGAGCGAATCTAATCGCCTGTAGAATAACTAGTTCGTTAAATGCTTCACACAGGTCATCAGACAGAGCGTGCTCTATAAAAGAACCCGGACCCAGCACTCCTTCGCTAGGGTGTCTCCAACGCACCAGTCCTTCAAAACCGGATATGTTCAGGTCACTGAGTGACACGATTGGCTGGAACCAGAGCTCGATTTCCTCCCGTTCAATTGCCTTCTTGACATCATCGAATTGCATAGCTTGATCTTTGGTTTTTGAGCTGGGTCAGGCAATGCTTGTGCCAAGCCTTTGAAAGGGCTTGAGAGAAATACTGTCGGGTATGGGACGACCCTTCCGGGAGCTCTTGTAAAGTTAGCGTTTTTCTTGCAGTTCCGGAAGGTTTCCATAAAGCTCCTCGGTAAATCGACCACACAATCCTTGACTTACCAGAGGCCATGAACAGAATGAAGCTCAAACCATCCGAAATGGTATACACGGACGCTGAGCTCTTTATGGAATCACTGCAATCACTGGAATCATTGGTCTAGCAAATCTGGATTAATCCTGGCCAAGGATGCCGGTCGAATTCCCGTCAATTGAAATCGAATTCTTTTTACGCCAATATTTTTCTACACCGTCAGCCCCCATTTTTTCGTAAAAAGGAAGGAGCTCCTCTTCTCCTCGACTGCGTTTGAACTGCATCTCCGGAACACCTGTTCCACAGGATGTTTGCACCAGATCAATTTTTAAATGGAAAATCTGCCGACTACCGGCCAACGCCGGGAATAGTGCCAGCGATGCTTGCCATTTCTCATCGTGAGGATAGACGACCTCGGCCTGGCCATAAGTGCGAAGGATCATTGCACTTCCTTCAAAAGCACAGAACATCAACGTCATGCGTTTGGTTTCAATAACGTGTGCAGCTGTTTCATTTCCGCTGCCACTGACGCTTAACCACACAATATGATTACAATCTATCACCCTGAGAGTATTCATACCTTTAGGAGATAAATTCACTTTGCCATCTCTTCCGGCAGTTGCAACAAAGAACACAGGCTGTTTTTCAATGAACTGGGTAAAACGATTATTAAGCTTGGTAAATGTAGCGATACTCTTTCTCCTTTGTGGTCAGATACAGGCTACTTCGATGGGGTGACCAGATACGCGCCCACTGCAACAAATACAATCGTTCCGCCTGCTATTGTGAAAACTCCCGGTACCTCGTTAAACAAAAGCCAAACCCACACCGGAGCCAGCGGTGCATCCAGCGCGGTAATCAAGGCTGTTTCGATGGCTGGTATTTTCTTGGAACCAATAATAAAAAGAATCAAACCAAGCGCTGAATTTACAACACCAAACAATACAAGCATCGCCCATTGTTCAGGCTCCACATTGAAAGGACTACTGAATGGCAGCGCCAAGGCAGCGCTCAATAGTGCTGATAAACAGGCTGCCGGAAGAATCGGAACTTCAGCTCTGGTTCTACTAATGATCATCATGATCGCCAGGCACAATGTCATACCCAGTGCCAGCAAATCTCCTACCCAATTTCCCTTTTCAGACAAGCCCATCATCAGACTCACTCCAACAAGTGATACCAGACTTGCCGCGATTGCATAGCGGGTTGGTTTTTCGCGGAGGATCCACCATGCAATCAATGCTGTAACCAGAGGTACCGTGGCATACATGATTGAGACACGAGCCACACTGGTATGGTTTAACGCTGTGATAAACAACACCATGCCGACACCGGAAACAAACACAAATATCCAGCCGGCAATTCCCAATCCTTGAAACTGCCTGAGCACATGTCCGCGATTACCCATAGCCATAACCACTGCAATAGCCAGGGCGCCAAACACACCTCGCCATAAAAGAAGTGTCCAGTTGTCGAGTGCAATTGCGCGAGTAAACAGACCCGCTGTGCTCCAGGCGAGCGTTGCACAGGTTACTAACAAGATACCGTGACAGTAGGTAGACATTGGTAGACTGAATCTCAACACCAGTGGGATTTGCATAGTCATATCCAGCCAATGAGCAAGGGGATAAGATAGCAACACTACTGACAGGATCATGTCAGCAGAGGTGTTAGATTGTGTTTCTAGGAGATACTGTATGAATCGCTCCACACGCCTGTTTGAAATCATTCAACTACTGCGTAGCTCCAGAAGATCACTGACCGCACAGGAGATTGCTGATTCGCTGGAAGTCACCAAACGAACGATCTATAGGGATATAGTTGCACTTCAGTCGATGCGGGTGCCTATCGATGGCGAGGCCGGCGTCGGGTATATCCTGCGCCCCGGATTTGATTTACCGCCCTTGATGTTTACTGCTGAAGAAGTTGAAGCAATCGCAGTCGGGCTATCGCTGCTAGGTCGCACGGGAGACCCCGGGCTTGCGAAAGCAGCGGAAAGTGTTGTAAGAAAAATTTCTGATGTATTGCCGGAAGAAAATCCATACGGCCTGCTGAATCAAACTGTTTTTACATCCAGCTGGCACACCATACCTGAGTCCGTGATCGATCCGGGGCTATTAAGGCAGGCCATCCGTGATGAGATAAAACTGGAGATCGAATACCGCGACCAGCAGGAAGCAAAAAGTACACGGGTGATTCAGCCACTGGCACTGGTCTACTATGTGGACGCGCTGATACTGGCTACATGGTGTGAACTAAGATCTGCTTATAGGCACTTTCGAGTGGACCGAATAAAGCAGTGCAGGATCACTGATCAGGGCTTCAAAGAATCCGGTGGAATGCTCAGACAGAGTTGGCGGGAGCAACACCAGTTGGGGCACTCCGGGAGCGCGTAGCAAGCGTCACGAATTGACACAAACTTGAGACCCAAGCTTACGCTCCCAAGTTATCTACGCTTCCAAGTGATATATCGGTTACACGTGGAGGTTACAAGTGGAGAGAGGGGATTTTCCAGCTTTGATGTAACTGTATGATAAGAATGGCTCCCCGAGCAGGACTCGAACCTACGACCCAATGATTAACAGTCATTTGCTCTACCAACTGAGCTATCGGGGAACTCAAGCCGCGTAGTTTACGGTCTACGGCCTGACCGGTCAACAGCCGAATCATTGTCCGGTGCTGACTTCGGGTTTGATTCAAAAATCGCGCCGTAATCCTGTTTTCGGGTTTGCCGCTGATACACCCGCGGTCTGGCCATTCGGAGCAGGCCTTGATTGCTGAATTTGCGCGGTGCTGGGTATACAATAGAGGGATCCGGCATGGTATGAACTCCCTGTCTTGGCCCTGATTCAGGCTTTTGCCGGTCTGCCACGCACTATGCGAATGCCAATAAATCGCCAACTTGCCCCGAGCACTGCCAGATGAGCGCGCGAGCCTTTGATATTGAGACTGAGTACCAGCCATCCGGTGATCAGCCACAGGCGATAAAAACGCTCAGTGAGGGGATAGAGGACGGGCTGGCGTTCCAGACGCTGCTTGGCGTCACCGGTTCAGGCAAGACTTTTACTATTGCCAATATTATCCAGAAACACCAGCGTCCAGCTATCATCCTTGCACCGAACAAAACGCTGGCAGCTCAGCTGTACGGCGAAATGAAGGAGTTTTTCCCGCGCAATTCGGTGGAATACTTCGTTTCCTATTATGACTACTACCAACCTGAAGCCTATGTGCCGGCCTCGGATCTTTTTATCGAGAAGGATTCCTCGGTTAATGACCACATAGAGCAAATGCGGCTGTCGGCGACCAAAGCCCTGTTCGAGCGGCCTGATACCATTATCGTTGCCACCGTCTCATCCATTTATGGTCTGGGAGATCCACAGCAGTACCACAAGATGGTGTTGCACTTGTCACGTGGCGATATCATCGATCAACGCAATTTACTGCGGCGGCTGGCCGAGTTGCAGTATGAGCGCAACGATCTTGAATTACGTCGCGGTACCTACCGCGTTCGCGGCGAGGTCATTGATATACACCCCGCTGATTCTGACCAGGAAGCGATCAGGGTGGAGTTGTTTGATGATGAGATCGAAGGTTTGAGCTTCTTTGATCCTTTAACCGGTGAGGTGCACAGAAAAGTACCACGCCTGACAATCTACCCGAAAACCCATTACGTCACGCCGCGTGATCGATTGCTTAATGCGGTGGATGAGATAAAGGAAGAGCTAAAAGAGCGCCTTGGCCAATTTCGCGATCACGGCAAACTGGTTGAAGCACAGCGCCTGGAGCAGCGGACCCTTTTTGATCTGGAAATGATTAACGAGTTGGGATATTGCTCGGGTATTGAAAACTATTCCCGCTATCTGTCAGGGCGTGCTCCGGGCGAACCGCCGCCTTGTCTGTTTGATTATCTGCCGCCTGGTTCATTGCTGTTTATCGATGAAAGCCATGTCACCGTACCGCAGCTGGGTGGCATGTATAAAGGGGACCGCGCACGTAAGGAAAATCTGGTCAACTACGGGTTTCGACTACCCTCAGCGCTGGATAACCGGCCGCTACGTTTTGATGAATTCGAGCAATTAGCGCCACAAATGGTGTTTGTCTCTGCCACGCCAAGTGACTATGAGGCAGCCCATTCAGATCAGGTAGCCGAGCAGCTGGTTCGCCCGACCGGGCTGATTGACCCCGAGATCGAAGTGCGCCCGGTTAAAACGCAGGTGGATGATGTGCTTTCGGAAATCAACATTCGCGCCGAGAAACAGGAACGGGTACTGATCACCACGCTGACCAAGCGCATGTCTGAGGACCTGACCGACTATCTGGCAGAACACGGTGTGCGTGTGCGGTATCTGCATTCCGATATTGATACCGTTGAGCGCACTGAAATCATCCGTGACTTACGGCTGGGTGAATTTGATGTGCTGGTTGGCATCAATCTCTTGCGAGAGGGCCTGGATATGCCGGAAGTGTCCCTGGTTGCCATACTGGATGCCGACAAAGAGGGGTTTCTGCGCTCCGAACGCTCACTTATCCAGACCATCGGCCGGGCAGCCAGAAATCTCAATGGGCGTGCGATTTTGTACGCCGACAAGATCACGGGCTCGATGCAAAAGGCCATCGACGAAACCGATCGCCGCCGGGAGGCACAGGTGGCACACAATAAAAAGCACGGGATCACGCCTAAAGGAATCCAGAAATCAATAAGCGACATCATGCAAGCCGAGCAGGGCGGTCGCGACAAGGGTAAAAGTGGTTCAAAACGTGGCAAAAAGGGCAGTGCAGGCAGCGAAGAAACTCTCGACTACGCAGCCCTTTCGCCGCTTGAAGGCGCCCGCGAAATCAAGAAGCTGGAAAAAGCCATGTACGAACATGCACGTAACCTGGAATTTGAACAGGCGGCAGCTGTGCGAGACCAGCTTGAAACCCTCAGGGCTGCTGTTTTTCGTGGTGATGGTAGTAACTCCAAGCAAATTGCCTGATTTTTGTTGCCTTTTTACCCGCTCCGCCATCGGGTTGTGGAGTTTGGGTCTGCTACTTGTATAACGATTTGTATTAAGATTTGTATTAAAATACCCGTAACTTTGTACTCAAGGACTCTGACTGTGCTAGCCGACTATCGCAAACATACTGAAGAACGCGACGCCAATGAAGGTATCGTGCCACTACCACTATCTGCCGAGCAGACCGCCGAGCTGGTTGAATTGCTGAAATCGCCACCGGCTGGTGAAGAAGATTTCCTGATGCATTTAATCAGTGATCGGGTGCCGGCAGGTGTTGATGATGCGGCTTACGTAAAAGCAGGCTTTCTGGCTGCGATTGCCAAAGGTGACGCCAAATCCCCGTTAATTGACCGGGTTAAAGCGGTACAGTTGCTCGGCACCATGTTAGGTGGATACAACATCGGGCCTATGGTCGAAGCTCTGGATGATGCGGAGCTATCACCCCATGCCGTCACGGCGCTGTCAAAAACCGTGTTGATGTTTGAAGCTTTTCACGATGTTAAGGAAAAGGCCGATGGTGGCAATGAGGGCGCTAAACAGGTAATGCAATCCTGGGCCGACGCTGAATGGTTTACGCAGAAGCCGGATGTCGCTGAAAAAATTACCGTAACCGTTTTTAAAGTTCCGGGTGAAACCAACACCGATGACCTGTCACCCGCGGTTGACGCCTGGTCACGCCCTGACATTCCCTTGCATGCCAACGCCATGCTGAAGTTTGAGCGGGAGGGTTTTACCAATGATCCACTGGGCAAAGTTGCCGAGCTGAAGAAACTGGGTCATCCGGTGGCGTATGTCGGTGATGTCGTTGGTACCGGTTCATCAAGAAAATCAGCTACCAATACAGTGTTGTGGCACATGGGTGATGACATTCCTCATATCCCCAACAAGCGTGATGGTGGATTTGTTCTCGGAACCAAGATTGCGCCTATATTTTTCAACACCATGGAAGACGCAGGTGCGTTGCCTATCGAGTGCGATGTCAACGGCATGGAAATGGGGGATGTGATAGATATCTATCCACACGCTGGCAAAATTACCAAACATGATAGTGATGAAGTACTGACCACTTTTGAGCTTGCAACCAACGTGTTGCTTGATGAAGTACGTGCCGGCGGGCGCATCCCGCTGATTATCGGCCGCGCCTTGACCGACCGTACTCGTACGGCAATGGGTTTGCCTGTCAGCGATGTCTTCCAGCGCCCGGTGGCCGCGGAAGATTCTGCCAAGGGCTACACGCTGGCTCAGAAGATGGTAGGCAAAGCCTGCGGTGTTGAGGGTGTACGCCCTGGCCAATATTGTGAACCCACCATGACGACAGTTGGTTCGCAGGACACCACTGGCCCAATGACGCGTGATGAACTTAAAGATCTGGCCTGCCTTGGTTTCTCGGCTGATCTTGTCATGCAGTCCTTCTGTCACACAGCGGCGTATCCAAAGCCGGTTGACGTTGAAACCCATCATGAATTACCGGATTTCATGCAAAACCGTGGCGCGGTAGCACTGCGCCCGGGCGATGGCATTATTCACTCCTGGCTCAACCGTATGCTGTTGCCGGACACCGTAGGTACGGGTGGTGATTCGCACACCCGTTTCCCGATGGGTATTTCTTTTCCTGCCGGGTCAGGGCTGGTTGCGTTTGCTGCAGCCGTAGGTGTAATGCCATTGGATATGCCTGAATCTGTTCTGGTGAAATTCACGGGTGAGATGCAGCCCGGAATCACCTTGCGTGATTTGGTCAATGCCATCCCGCATGCAGCTTTGAAGCGTGGTTTGCTGACGCTTGAAAAGAAGGGTAAGAAAAATGTTTTCTCTGGTCGTTGTGTTGAAATTCAGGGTCTCAAGGGTCTGAAGCTTGAGCAGGCGTTCGAACTGGCTGATGCAACTGCTGAGCGGTCTGCAGGTGGCTGTACCATCGGTCTCGACAAGGACATGCTGATTGAATATGTAACCTCCAACGTCACTTTGCTGCGCTGGATGATCGATCAGGGCTACGAAGATGCAAGAACGCTGGAGCGCCGTGCACGCAAGATGGAAGAGTGGCTTGCAAACCCTGTGTTGCTGGAAGCTGATGACGATGCGGAGTATTTTGAAACGATCGAAATCAACCTCAACGACATCAAAGAGCCATTGCTTGCATGCCCGAATGATCCGGATGACGTGAAGACTTTGTCTGAAGTTGCCGGTGACGGAATTGATGAGGTGTTCATCGGTTCGTGCATGACCAACATCGGTCACTACCGTGCTGCAGGCAAGCTTATCCAGAAGTCCGGCGAGTATGTCGATACAGTTCTCTGGATAGCGCCACCGACACGCATGGATGAGCATCAGCTCAAAGAAGAAGGTTATTACAACATTTTTGCATCGGCTGGGGCACGGTTGGAAATGCCGGGTTGTTCTTTGTGTATGGGTAATCAGGCTCGCGTAAAGCCGGGAGCTAAAGTGGTATCAACATCGACGAGGAATTTCCCCAATCGTCTTGGTAAGGATGCGGATGTCTATCTGGCTTCTGCGGAGCTTGCAGCCATTGCGGCATTACTGGGCAAGCTGCCCACGGTAGACGAGTACATGGCTTATGTGGCTGATCTGGATACGATGTCTGAAGAGATTTACCGCTATCTCAACTTTAATGAAATTGATAGCTTCCAATCTTCAGCAGATTCTGCACGCGTCAAGTTCAAGGATATTCCGGTTAATATCCAGCAAGCATCGTAACAGTCTGATTGACGGTCGGCCGAATTAAAGGTCTGAGTGAATCAATAGTCTGCTGAATTGAAAATCTGAATAACGCAGGCTACGAAAGTCCTGAAAGCTGTGTCGGATGGTTCCGGCGCAGCTTTTTTGCTTTCTTTTTTTGCTTTTTTGCTTTTTTGCTTTTTTGCTTTTTTGCTTTTTTGCTTTTTTGCTTTTTTGCTTTAGGCCTGTTTGTTTTTTTCTGTGCCGTCTTACCGCTGTTTCTTGCCTGAGTTTTTTTGCTTACTGTGTTTTTCTTGCCCCGGCTATTTGAAGTGCTTTAATGATGTTGGCACTGCAATTGTGATTTTCCGCCAGAGCTAACAGGCTGGTACCGTTGGCATCACTCACCGCAACGTTCGCGCCTTTATCCAGTAACAGTTCAACTGCTTCCTCTCGCTGACTGAGCGCGGCAACCGCCAATGGTGTGGCCCAGTCGTTTTCGTGATGGTTGTCAGTATTACCCGGGCGGCTCGGGCGAATTTCTTTAAAACGAATTTCAAGCAGCTCGGGATCCTTGGCTAACAAGGATTCCAGTTGTTTGATATTGCCTCTTATCGATGCTGTGAATATATCCATCGGCATTGCATCCAGGTAATCTATGATCTCCTGGTGTTCGGCATGGAGGGCAAAACCGATTGGTGGGACACAATAGCCAGGTTCGCGCAGCGTGGTATCGGCACCGGCATCAACCAGAATTTTCACCAGATCCAGCCGCCCGCCCAGGGCTGCTTCATGCAGTGGAGTGCGCTGGCTGTTGTCGTTCAGGTTGAAACCAAGATCAAGCATCAGTTGCAGTGCGTCTGTATTGGCCGCTTCAATAACGTTGCACAGCATTTCCCGCTGCAAAGGTTTTGCATCTTCTGCCAGTGACGGGTGCTCTTTCAAAAACGCCTGTGCCTGTTCTTTGTTGCCTGAGCAGCAGGCGCCCTGGAATCTGGAAAGCAGACTCACCCGGCTGGTATCAGCACCATGCTCTGCCAGATACTCGGCTATTTGAATTTGCCCCATAATCAGAGCGGCTTCGTAGGGTTTCTTGCCTTTGCTACGGGTCTCATAAGTATTGTCGGCGCTTTCAAGGTTAGCGCCGTTTTCAACCAGTAATTTAACCCGGTTAAAAAAACCTTTGCGTATGGCATGAATCAAATGAAACTGCATGGTTTCATTGGGATTGTCCAGCAGCTTGTCATCTTCACACAGCAGCCAGTTGTTTTTGTCAGAGGCGTTGAGCCCGAATTCGAGCAGTAGCTCAAGGCAACTGTTGTCTTCGGTAAAGCAGCGGTTGTAAGCTGCCTGGCTGTCGTTGGCATTAGCGCCTTTTTCCAACAACTTTCGGCACAACGACATATATTCAGGATGCTCCGGTTGCTTCACCGGGCCACCTTCACCCTGGCCAAATGCGCCTGTCAGTGCGGTAAATTTGTATTGGCCGTTCCACATGTAATAGGCATTTGCATCAGCACCTTTTTCGAGTAGCAGGCAGGCCGCATCATGGCTGGAATGCCCGGGTAAACGGGCGTAAGTTGCATACATCAAGGGTGACCAGTGAAAGTAGCCACCTTTTTGATTAAGCAATTCGGGTTGGCGCTGCAGCCAGGCATCAATCTGATCAGTATCGCCAATGGCTGCTGCCGTATAAATATTTGCCTGGCGGATTGACGGATGTTCTTCGAGTAGTTGCAAAGCTTGCTTGAAGCGATGTGGCCCACTGTTTATCACTTCACTGTAATGAATAACAACAAGGTCGAGAAACTGATTGGCCAACTGTTCACTACGCAATTCCGGCAGCTCACCGCTTGGAGCTGTGTGCTCATCCTGTTTTTCCTTGCCACGGTCCGCAAAGAATTGCTCCAGTTGGGCCCAGCTTGAAAGCCCGAATTCGCGTGCAACTACCCGACGGGCAGTTTCCAGATCAATCGTCGCGGGGTTGCCAAACCAGGGGCCGATTCGCTGGTGTGTCAGCCTTTGTTGTTCCGGCATCGCGTTGTTGCTTGCTGATTGCAGAATCGATTTAGCGGCTTCATCCAGAGAGGAAAGCGTTTCCTCTTCAGGTAATTTCCATGGAATACTCATCATTAGCTCAGCCGGTACCGGTTGCAGGTTTCGTTAGATTTCTACCCGGTAACCGCTGCGTGGAAAGTGTACACAGACAGTGCCCGCGTCTTCGCTGACCCGTTCTATTGAAATGCTCTCAGCGTTTGCACTTCTCAAGGTGCCGGAAACTGCCTGTTCACCTCCATCGACATCAGGTGTAACTGCGACTGACATGCCTGGCGTCAAACCTTGTGGATCGCCTTCGGCAACGCCAGTGCTGTCAATGGGTTGCATTGAACGTGCGCGTTCAATGGCATCTTCCGGGGTCATGCTGGTGGATGAGCCATGACCCAGAGCTGCGATTGATTGTTCCCATCGCTCAAGGTTTTTAAATTCGGCTAAAAATGCGGGGCCTGCCTGGCAGCGGCCGCGAACAAACCAGACGATATGGTACATCTGCGCATCAATGGCAGCTGCCTTGTCGCCGATCAGGAACTGCCGTCCGTCGGCGAGTTGGGTGTCCAGCCATGCAAGAGGGGCACGCAGTTGGGCCATCAGGTGAGGTAATGTTGCGTTGGCTTTTTTAAGGCCGGCGGCCCAGTCAGCACCCAGATACAGGCGCCCCCGGTCTTGTGCAAAATCTTCTGGTAAATCGTCTCCCGCTGCACCCAGTACGATTTTTACAGACAACTCGAACAAGGCGCCATCGGTCCAACGACTCAAGCACCAAAGGAGTCCGGCATCGTCGCCGGGCATAAGGGTAGGGGCTGGGTAGCGGCGTTCCAGTTCGCGAATAATGCACTGGCTGTCACAATAGATATCCGCACCGATCTGCATGACCGGGGTTCGCCTGTAACCCCCGGTTAGTGTTGTCAGCAATGGTTTGGGAGGCAAGCGGGGAATTTCAACATCCCGCCATGTCAGACCTTTGATACCGAATATAACCCTGACTTTCTCGGCAACGGGTGATTGCGGGTAGTTGTGATAAATGATTTCGTTAGCAGGTTCAGACATAAATTCGGGGTGCCCTGTCTTCCTGCTTTAGTTGATAGCTACAAAAGCAGGTTCAATTGATACAGTATTGTACTCAAATTCCTTTCAGCGTCAGCTTGGTGTTCCTGAGAGGTTCGTGGTTGTGTCGATTCCAAAGCGCCCGCCAAATCACGCAGGCGGGGTATCCATCTTTCCACCGCTGTTCGCTGTGCTGCATATTCTCCAACACAATCACGGCCGGCGTCGACAAATTGTTGGCCTAAACCGCTCAATGCTTCAGCCTCCATCAATTCCGGCGTGCTACCCAGCACCCAGCAGACCAGATCACCCGCTCTGTCTTCACCCGAATGGTGCACATCTCCGAATGTTCCATCGACAGACAAGGTGAACAGATAGGCTGCAAAAAGTACGATATCAGGAGTGCCGGATTCTGCTGCCAGTACTGTAGCAATGGCATCAGCCGCCGATTCGGTATTGCCAAACACCGGTAGCTCAAGCACGTGATCCAGCGCATGCGCAATTTCATGGAGCATGAAAAATGTGAATACCTGGCCGGCCACCCGGCTTGCGCGAGCAATGTCGCCGTCAAAAAGCCCTAGTAAAGCTGTGTATGAAGCGTCGAGCAACTCTGTGCACATGACAATTTCCGGCACTGTCGATACATAAAACGCATTTGCAAGCTCACACTGCCTGACAATAATGGGGATGTTGCCGCCCGGCAGGCTGATCAGGTCATTAACGGCCAGTATGGAGGGTGTTAGCTGGCGTTCGATTTGTACAGCCCGGGTGTTATTGACGACACTGGTGGAGCCCGGGGCAGAAGCTGCGCTACCGAAACTCAGCTCGAAACGCCCGTTAGATGAAAGCGCTGCACCGTTTAATATTACATCGCTTGCAGCGCTGGGAAGGGCAGATGCCTGATTGCCATCGAGGGCTTGAAAACTGGGTATCACTGGGCCTTGAGGGGAAGCATTAGTGCCCACACGGTTTACATCTCCGCAGGCGGAAAGGCTCAGGTGCAGCAATAGAGCTGCTGCAAAAGTAATCAGTTTTCCGGGAAAAATCGGGTTCACGGTGCTGCCTCTTTGTGCCAGATGCTGCCTTGGCTGTGACTACAGCCAGTACTTTGACAGAAAGTTCATGGCGTAGGGGTGAGCTGACCTGATTGTCATCGGCATAAAGATTGGCAAAATTCAGTTCAGGCAGACGCGAGAAGGTTTTCCGCGATTTTGATGTACCTGCTACGCCCGAATACAAGGCTTGATCGCGTTCCCTTGCACTGACGCCACAATATTACAGATCGTATACCTGCCAGCAGGCATACCCGGATTTTGGCCGCAACGTTGTCATTTTGAAGGTATTCCGGACTACCAGTGACCATAATTCTTGGGCTCAGATGGCTGATGTTGTTACGGTACAGTTCGGCCAGATTGTTGATCAATGTATCACTATCTGTTTCGTCGTCGTTATCCTCAATTAGCGCATCACGGGGCGCTTCAACAATCGCTGGAGTCTCCTGTAGACCGCGCTGTAGCTGATGCATGGCACTGGCGTTTTTTTCCAGATTGGTACCGAGTTGCATCAGTGAAATCGAGTAACGGGTCAGATCCAGATCGCGCTGCCCGCTGGACGGTGAAAGTTGCGTATTCAGCACACGCAGTCCATGTTTCACGCCGGTAATGCCGCCGAATATCTCGGGCACGCTGTCAGCATCAATTCTGAGAACGGAGTGCATGGAGTGCTGAAAGTAATCTTCATCACAGCGCCCGTAAGTTGCGAGGTTCTTGCACAGCGAAGTTGCCTGAAAGACTCCGGCTAGTGCGATAGCACGGTTATCTGGAGTATCAATTGATGTCATCAGCGTCTGTCGTATTCCTTCTAGTGTGTTGGGGCCAATGAATCCCGGTAGCCGGTTTCTTCAGAATTTCTAAACTTGCGACTGGTGTTCGTGGTTTTAAAATCACTGATTACACCGCCACCCAGACACTCCTCATTGCTGTAAAACACAATGGATTGCCCGGGTGTTATGGCTCTGACGGGTTTTTCGAAAGTGACATGGGCTGTTTGCGAGCTTCCCGGGTATACCGTCACCTTCTGGTCTTCCTGCCGGTAGCGAATTTTTGCTGTGCAGCTAAAAGGTGCGTGTCGCGTCTGGCCACTGCACCAGTGCAGTTCGTGGGTGTCGAGTTCAGATTTGAATAGTAGAGGGTGGTCATGCCCCTGACCCACGGTGAGTGTATTGGATGCCAGGCATTTGTCCAAAACGTACCAGGGGTTTTCATTGGCATCCTTATTTCCGCCGATACCGAGTCCTTGTCGTTGCCCCATGGTGTAATACATCAATCCATTGTGTTGACCCATGGTTTTGCCGTCAGTTGTTTTCATCGGGCCAGGTTGTGCCGGCAGGTATTCGGACAGAAAATTTGCAAACTTTCTTTCCCCTATAAAGCAGATACCAGTGCTGTCTTTTTTACTGAAAACATGGAACCCTGCAGATTCGGCCAGCTGACGAACTTCGCTTTTTTCTAAGCCGCCTACCGGAAACAGGGAAGACTTAAGCTCTGCCTGCCCCAAGGTATATAGAAAATAGCTCTGGTCTTTGTTGGTGTCTATGCCACGCAACAATCGGTTGTCTGTGTCGCCACTGCCCGTACGTCTTACGTAATGGCCTGTTGCAATATAGTCACAGCCCAATTGTTGAGCATATTGCAGGAAGGCTTTAAATTTAATTTCCTTGTTGCAAAGGATATCAGGGTTGGGTGTGCGTCCCGCCGTATACTCATCCAGAAAATGCGTGAACACCCGGTCCCAGTATTCGCGCTCGAAATTTACGCTGCCAAGAGGAATGTCCAATCGATCACAGACGGCTTTGGCGTCGCGGTAATCCTGGCGTGATGTACATTGTTCATCAGTATCATCCCAGTTTTTCATAAACACCGCACTTACCCTGTGCCCGCTTTCCTTTAACAACAAGGCTGCAACTGAAGAATCCACGCCACCTGACATGCCGACAACTACATTGCTCGGATTCGCCGGGATATCAATAGGAAATTTTCCGGATTCTTTTTTTACAGTGGTAGTCATCGCATCAGAGGCTGGTGATCAGGCTTCCCGGGTGTTTGTCATTGCCGCGGCGTTGCGGTGGCACGGTTTGTTTGCTGAAGAATTCGCTATCCATTAGCTCCAGAAAACATTTGGCCTGGGGTGACAGGAACTTGCCTCGCCTGATCACAGCACCGTAACTGCGTGCCGGGAAATACATATCCATCGGAATGACGGCGAGGTTTTCGTTGCCGCGAAGGCAGATATCAGTGACGATGCTGACGCCTGCGCCCATTTCCACATAGCGTTTGATGACTTCCCAGCCACCCACCTCAAGTGCAACACTATAGGGGACGTTGTGTTGCTGGAAAACCAGATCGATAACGTTAAAGGTGCTCAGGTATCGAGGCGGCACGATCAGTCCATAAGGGCTGATATCATCAAGAGTTACTGTCTTGAGACTGGCCAGAGGGTGGTCTGTGGATGTAATGAGTGCCGGAGTGAAATCGTAAATCGGGTGGTAAACCATGTCATCTGGTTCATCGAGCATTGAGCCTACGGCAAAGTCCACTTCGTCCTCACGCATGAGTTTCATGCCATCGCGGCCTGTCACGTTATGCAGGCGTACATCGACCTGAGGAAATTTTGTGGAAAATTCCTTGATGAGTTCGGGCAGAATGTACAGCAGAGTTGCCTCTCCGGAGGCGATAGAGAGAGTGCCACTGTTAACCGACCCCAGTCTGGCTGCGAACGACTCCGACAATTTTTCCACTCCCTCGACCAGCGGTAGTGCCATCTCCAACAGCAATTCTCCAGCGGGCGTCAGGCGGATTTTGGGCCCCGCTCGTTCAAACAGAACAGTATCCAGTTCCTTCTCCAGAGACTGGATTTGCAATGATACTGAAGGTTGACTAAGTTGCAGGCGCTCGGCTGCCTTGGAGATGCTGCCGTTTTGTGCTGCCCGGCAGAATGCACGCAATTGCTTGATTTGGTTTGGTTTTTGAGTATTACCCAGGTTGACCATGGCTGCTCCATTCGGCAGTGAAGCAGAACACGGCGGTAAAGGCTTTTGAGCAGTACCCTCAAGCAACTACCAGCGATGAACGGCATATGTCAGAAAGTCTCATTATAAAAAACTATGATTACATTGAAAAGCATAAATAAAACAAATAAACAGAAAACCCTGATTATTGGGTGGAGCGTCCGTGTTTTTGCGTAAATCGAGGGAGAATGCATTTGGCTGATTTGCTGCTTGATCCGCTCACTCTGACGGCGCTTCTGTCGTTTTTGATCGTGCTGGCTGCAGTCTTTTCATACCGGCGCCTGGCGAATTCGTCGGGTCCTCGCTCGTCGGGCAAGCTGCTGGAGCGTTTGCTGATTCCGCTTGCAATCATGCAGTTCGGCGTTCTGCTGTTTTCCGCAACCCCGGCTGTGGTCAATCGATTGCTCTATTACACCGAGAATCTGGTGACAGTTGATAGTGCCTGTGTCGAAGAATTGTCACCCTTGGTTGTATTGAGTGGTGGCGTCTCTTCTGCGGTGCGCTCGGCTGAGGATCTGGGTGCCGCTTATCAAGCTACCTTTGTACGAATGGCCGAAGCGACGGCGCTGATTCGCCGACAGTCAGGAGCCGACTACGATATCTTTCTGGTGGGTGGCAGCATGCGGCGGGGCATAGCTGAAGCTGACGTTATGAAACATTACTTCGAGTTGACAGGCGTTGAACCTGAGCGCTTGCTGACCGAGCGGCAATCGTCGAACACGGCTGAAAGTGCGGCTGAACTGTCCCGTATGTTGAAGTCGGTTTCTATCTCTGAGGATTCCCTGGTGCCGGCAACAGAAATTCGTCTGTTGACCAGCGCACTTCACATGGCCCGTGCCCGGGCAGTATTTGTCTCACAAGGATTTCAGGTTTGCCCGGTGCCTGTTGGCAGGCAGGCAATCGCAAATGTGCCCTGGTGGTACTTGCTTCCACAACTGAGCGTTGTGGAAAAATTCGACGCACTAATGCACGAGTGGATAGGCGTCTTGTACTACAAGTTCAGAGGCTACATCTAGGCAGCTCATTCAGACTTTGTAGTACTCACGATACCAGTTGACGAAGTTTGAAATGCCTTCCTCGACACTGGTATCAGGCTTATAGCCAACGTCTTCGATCAGTTTTGAAACATCTGCATACGTATCCGGGACATCGCCAGCTTGTAAAGGCAGGAGGTTTTTTTCCGCTTTTTTGCCCAGACATTTTTCCAGAGTATCAATATAGTGCTCAAGATCTACTGGGGCGTTATTGCCGATATTGTAGATGCGATAGGGTGCGGAACTGGTTGCCGGATCCGGATTGCTGGAATCCCAGTCAGCATTCGGTGTGGCAACGGAATCCAGGGTGCGGATCACGCCTTCGACTATATCATGAACGTAGGTGAAGTCTCGTTTGTGCTTTCCATAGTTGAAAACGTCAATCGGTTTGCCTTCAAGGATGTTGCGTGTAAACAGAAACAGCGCCATGTCCGGTCGACCCCAGGGGCCGTAGACGGTAAAAAAGCGCAAACCGGTAGTAGGAAGATTAAACAAATGGCTATAGGTATGGGCCATTAGTTCGTTGGATTTTTTTGTGGCTGCGTACAGGCTCATAGGGTGATCGACACCTGTTTCCACCGAGAAAGGCATATTGGTGTGTGACCCGTATACCGAGCTGGTTGATGCATACACAAGATGCTCAACCTCGGTTTCGCGACAGGACTGCAGTATGTTCATGAACCCGATGATGTTGGATTCGATGTAAGCATGAGGATTTTCGATTGAATAGCGCACGCCGGCTTGCGCCGCAAGATTTACGACACGCTGAGGCTGATGTTCTTTGAACGTTGCTTCAATCACATCGCGGTTTTCGAGATCCGTTTTAACTTCTGTAAAACCGTCGTGCTGTTTGACTCGCTCAAGGCGGGCTAGTTTCAGGTTGACGTCGTAGTAATCATTGATGTTATCAATACCGATGACTTCATCGCCTCGCTCCAATAATTTGAGAGCCAGGGTAGAGCCAATGAATCCAGCAGTTCCTGTTACTAAAACTTTCAATTTTCAATCCCCGGCTTTGCAGCGCAACTACAGTTCGTGTTTTGTTTAGGTAAATAGAGTTTAGTACTTGTAAAGCATGAGCCAATCATCTGCATTCTATCCAGTCTATAACCGTTGATCGACACTTAACCTGGGTAATAAACTCTTTATGTCGTACAGAACGTTGTCTTCTTTGCCGAATTTCCGGATCTGGTCAGTTCCCAGTTCCAGAAACTGTTCATGGCCAACCGCCAGTATTATTGCATCATAGTGGTTGTGCTTTAGCTCATCGATCAGTGTAATACCGTATTCATGCTGAGCTTCCTCAGCGTCTACCCAGGGATCATGCACATCCACATTGGCGTCATATTTTTTGAATTCGTTGACTATGTCGATTACCCGGGTGTTTCTTAGATCGGGGCAGTTCTCTTTGAATGCCAGACCCATTATCAGGATATTCGATCCAACGACATGTCGCTTGCGCCTGACCATCATTTTTATAACCTGGTCTGCTACATAGGCTCCCATGCCGTCATTTATCTGGCGGCCCGAAAGAATAACTCGTGGGTGATAGCCGATCTCCTGTGCCTTATGGGTGAGGTAGTAGGGGTCAACGCTGATACAGTGTCCACCGACCAGGCCGGGTCTGAAGTTCAGAAAATTCCATTTAGTACCGGCGGCCTCCAGGACTTCGACGGTATCGATGTCAAGTCTCTGAAAGATAATCGCCAGTTCGTTTATAAGGGCGATATTCAAGTCACGCTGAGTGTTTTCGATAACTTTAGCGGCTTCCGCTACTCGAATACTACTGGCCAGGTGAGTGCCTGCAGTGATGATCGATCCATATAGTGCGTCAATTTCTTTGGCAACTTCTTCAGTGGAGCCGGAGGTTACCTTGGTGATGGTACTCAGGCGGTGTTTTTTGTCGCCCGGGTTTATCCTCTCCGGACTGTAGCCGGCGTAGAAATCCTTGTTGAATACCAGTCCTGATCCAGCCTCCAGCAAAGGTACGCAAACTTCTTCAGTGGCACCGGGGTATACGGTGGACTCGTAGATCACCGTACAACCTTTTTTCATCACGCTGCCAATCGCCTGACTTGCCTTGATCAGTGGCGTCAGGTCTGGTTGCTTGTGGTCGTTGATGGGGGTTGGCACCGTGACGATGAATACATCCGAATCTTCCAGCGTATTGATATCCGCTGTAAAAGATAAGTCAGATGCACTTTTTAATTCTTGAGAATCGACTTCCAGCGTTCTGTCTACGCCTTCTCTTAATTCACCAATCCGATCTTTACTGATATCGAACCCGGTGGTCTTGTACTGCTTGCTAAACTCAACGGCGAGCGGCAGCCCGACATAACCCAGTCCGATGATTGCGAGTTTGGGATTTTCACCTATGATTCCCATTTAATTTAATTCCATTGAACTTGGTTAAAAAAATGAACGGCTGAGCGCCAATCGCATGTTGTTCTTTTCTGTGTGCAAACATTCGTTATAAAATGTTTACGCTTTTATATTAATTATTCTATTGTTCTACCACGTGTTCGCTGATACGTTCCAATCTGGCTTCATCGCGGTAACGGTCGCTGTTGATTTTATCGAGTTTAGTCACAAACAGCAGAATCATTATTACACCTGCGAAGAACACACTCGCTATTGCCACAACAAAGCTGCTTGGCCTGAAGCGATTCTGGGTTTGCCAATTAGCGCCAGTGACTCGTGGTGAAGCTTGTTGAGTTGTCGAGGCACCGGTTTCTGTGCTTAGTCTCTCAGATTGATGAGTTTTCTGCTTAGTATATGCTTCCTGTTTGTTTTCTTTTTCTAACGATGACGTTTTGTTTATGGTTGCGTCATCTACCGATGAAAATGGAAGCGTATTGTTTTCCTTGTGAAAGTCACGTAGTTTCTTGAATGCTTTTGTTATATCAATGTATCGCCGTGTTGCATCCGCTGTATCGTCACCTTGATATCGGTCAGGGTGCCACTGTTGCACAAGTTTTCTGTAGCTGGATTCGGCTTGAACCCAGTCAGCTTGATTCTCTAAGGCAAGAATCTCGTAGCATTGTTGATATGACAGTGCACTCATATTCTTTTCGGCGCAGCGGTGGCACTATCGCCCCTGGGTTGGTAAGCCTGGCAACGACAAGTGGTGTTAATACGGATATCGGCTTAAGGTAGTGAAATATTAAGAGAATCTTCAGTTTTTGGTTCGTTCACCGATATCTCAACAAGGCATCTGGCATTCGAATTCTGGCGGCGAGTCAGACGCAATGGTTGCCGGTTCCGGGCCAAGGATGCACTATCTCATTGAAGACGCTTTGTGGTCGGGCACCCGGGCTGTGGCTGTTTCGAGGGTATTGGAATAGCGTTCACACGTAGTACCAGCCAGTGATAAGGCGCCAGGTTTTCCAGCGACCTTTTGGAATTTAGGAGCAATACTCCTTGGAGCACAGTTAAGAGTGGGTTCGCTTAGGTTTTTCAAAATGCATCTACGGGTGCCCTTTCTGTTGCTCGCGCTCCTCGAGTTTGTTGTCTGCGTCGTCGCCGTTCATATCGCCTTGTATGTGCGCTTTGATGGTCCTCAGACTCCCGAGGAGATGGAGTTCTATACAATTAAATCCCCTGTCCTGACCTCATTGATGTTTGGCATAGTGATGCCGGTAACCATGATGGCCATGGGGCTGTACCAATCCCGCTTCCGTGGTGGCGTTATTGGTGTATTCCTGCGTTCAATCTCCGGATTTATAGCTGGTGGGGTGATTCTGGCCATTATTTACTACATCGTACCAGCGCTCTATCTGGGGCGGGGTGTGTTCGGTATTGCTGTGCTGATCGCATTTTTCATGGTCGGCACTATACGTCCGTTGTTTTTTTACTATGTTGACAGCGATCTGATGAAGATCAAGGTGCTTGTCTATGGCTCTGGCGAAGCTGCAGCGTCCATTCGCAAACGATTACGCAGACGCGTGGATCGACGAGGCTTTTCCATCATCGGTTATGTGAAATCCAGCACCGATAGGGGAGTTGAGGTCGAGCCGGGCCTTGTGGTCGAGCCTGCCGGTTCCTTGCTTGAATACTGCAATCAACATGATGTGGATGAAATCGTTGTAGCCCTGGATGAAAAGCGCAATGGCACTCCATTGGATGAATTGCTGGGTTGTAAGCTAAGTGGTGTTGATGTAATTGATATTCTCGGTTTCTTCGAGCGTGAACAAGGCAAGATACCACTGGACATCATGCGTCCAGACTGGTTGATTTATTCCGACGGGTTTGCCAAGAGCACTTTTAAAAGTGTTGCCAAAAGAGTGTTCGATATCGTTGCTAGTTTCCTTATTTTGCTAATTACCTGGCCTTTCATGTTGTTTGCATTTCTTGCAATAAAACTCGAAGACGGGTGGGATTCCCCGGTACTTTATGAGCAGGAACGGGTCGGTTTGCTCGGTCAGTCATTCTCTGTACTTAAATTCCGCAGCATGACCGTGAATGCCGAGAAGGATGGGGTCGCCCAGTGGGCCACCAAAAACGACAGCCGGGTAACCAGGGTAGGCGCATTCATGCGCATGACACGAATTGACGAATTGCCACAAATTGTAAACGTGCTCATTGGCGACATGAGCTTTGTTGGTCCGCGCCCCGAACGGCCCCAATTTGTTGAGGAACTTGGCGGGCAGATTCCGTTCTATCACGAGAGACATGCAGTGAAACCGGGTATAACCGGCTGGGCACAGGTTTGTTATCCCTATGGCTCTTCCATGAAGGATTCAGTGCAAAAGCAAGAATTTGATCTTTATTACATCAAAAACCATACAATATTCCTGGATATCCTTATCCTGTGCCAGACTGCCGAGGTTGTATTGTTTGGAAAAGGTGCTCGATAGCTATCTGGTCAGGTTTGCAGTTTCGTAACATCACTTTTCCAGGTTAATTCGATACGCCACGGGAGCGTGTTCACAAGGGCACTATTCAGGTTGCTCCCAGTGAGCTTACAATTTTACCGATGCTGCCGATAAGACTTTTCAGGTGCGAGCTGCACAATACTCTAACCCTGTTCTTGGCCACACCTGCAATATTTTTCGCTGTGCTGTCAAGCTGGCTGATTTCGGCAAGCAACCATAATCCAGTCAATTTAGTTTAATAATGGAGTGATTTACCGAGATGCGTGGTAGAACAAAATTTTCATTTATTGGGGTATGTCTGTTAGCACTATTGCTATCGGCGTGCGGTGGTGGTAATGGGCGGGTACCAGTGAGCCAGTTACCTCAGGAACCCGGTTTGCTTGAGCAACCGGAGTATCGCCTTGGAGAGGGCGACACAATTGCAGTCAATGTCTGGAAAAATCCGGATCTTTCTGTTGAGGTTCCAGTCAGACCTGACGGTTTTATATCCGTGCCGTTGGTTGGGGACGTACTTGCAGGTGGCCGAACACCTGCCGAGATCGCTGCGGACACTGAGCAGCGATTAGCCCAATTTGTCCGTACACCTAAGGTTTCGATCATAGTTACAAACCTGGTGAGTTCTGAGTTCCAGAACCGGGTACGTGTGGTGGGTGCTGTTGCTGAACCTACCTCTCTTTCGCACCGCAAGGGAATGACCGTTATCGATCTGGTACTTGAAGCTGGCGGTACAACAGATTTTGCGGCACCTCAGGCATCCAAGCTGTATCGAAAAGAGGCTGATGGCACAAAAATCTATCCGGTATTCCTTCGCAGTATTCTGCAGGATGGTGTGCTCGATACCAACTATGCGTTAATTCCCGGAGATGTTGTTTCAATCCCGGAACGTAGATTCTGATGTTAAGAATCCAGCCTGTTATCCGACATTTACTACGGGGGCTGTGTTGTTCGAAATTCTGAATTGCAATTTCGAGTAGCGGAGCCGGTTTAACAACAGGTCGCGTGAATAATAGTCATGAGTAGTTTCACCCTTGATGAAATAATGCCGTTGATTTCGCGTGAAGCGAATGCAAAACGGGGGCTTTTACTGGGTTTGTTTGCAGTAATTGCACTGACACTGCTCATCGTCGGATTTATGTGGCAAAAGCGTTTCATGTCGCATACCACGCTCTACGTTGATGACACCAACATCGTCAAACCCTTGCTTGAGGATATCGCTGAAGCAGCAAGCCATGCAGATAAGGCAAATGTTGCACGTGAGCTGCTTTTTAGCAGGGACATCATGGATGCCATTCTCGATCAAGGGGGGTGGGTGCCCGAAGGCAGCACTGCAGTTCAGCGCGAACGCATCAAGGAAAAGATCATCGAGAATACGCTGGTCGAAAATATAAACCGCACCCTGATCGGGATCGGTTTCTACCACAAATCGCCCAAAGTAGCCTACGAAACTACGCGTTTATATGCTGATCTGTTCCTGCAGAAATCAGTGCGCGCTCAGTCGATAGAATCCAACGATGCATTTGAATTCATTGAATCCCAGGTAGAAACCTACCGAAGCAAGCTGGTGGGGGCTGAAGCCCGCTTGGAAGATTTCAAAACCAGGCATCCAGGAGCAAGGCCGGGAACTGAAGAGAATGTTGATGCCAGGATTATTGAACTCAGGCGTGATCTGGAATCTACTCAATTGCAGTATGCCGAGATGAGTCAACGAGCTCAAACTCTTGAAAGAGAGTTGACGACTGAATCATCCACGTTACAACAGCAATACGCTGACAATCGATACTTTTCCAGGATCGAAGAATTACAATCGCAGATAGATTTGCTGCGTTTGAGCTACACAGACGACTACCCTGACATCATTGCATTGCGCCAGCAGATTGAAGAATTCAAATCTCTGGCAGCCCAAGGTGGTTCATCGGGAGGTTCCTTTCTACGTTCTGCGAGCAACAGCCCTGTCTATGAAAAACTCAGAACGCGGGCCGCGGAAGCCAGAGCTGAGGCAGATTCCTTGCGTTCACGTGTTGCTCAGACTCGCGCCTTGTTGTCCAAAGAACTCGGGCGTGCCGGTGTTTCCACCAAGGTGGAAAGAGAACTATCTGAATTGTCGCGAGACTATGAGATCAACAAAGAAATTTATGAAGAGATGGTCAAGCGCCGTGAAAACGCACGTGTGTCTATGACTCTCGGAAAGGAAAAGCAAGGGGTTTTATACAGGATTCAGGAGCCTGCAAATTTTCCTGTGTTACCAAGTGGCCTTCGTTTTGTGCATTGGGCAGCGCTGGGTCTGTTGATGGGAGCGTTGATGCCGTTTGTTCTGTTGGCAGCGTTTGTCAAACTGGACCCCAGGATTCGAACAAGTTCAAGTATAAGCGAAGGGCTTGATTTGCCCTTGCTTACAGTTGTGCCTCATCTGACTCCACCCGGGGCGCAACGAGGCTGGATACATAGTAAGCCTGCAATATTTATTGTTGTCGCTGCGGTACTGGCTGTATATGCCGTGGCCGGTTTTATCAAATTAACCCAAGGTGTTGGCTGACATGGCAGACAAGGCAAAAATGGCCAATATTCGCTCTATAGCTGATCAGGCAAACAAAAAAACAGCACGACGACACCTGAAGGGTATCAGTTCCCAGCTACCCGGGCAGGCAGCAAATGATCAGAATGCTTACAGCCCGACAGTAGCTGAGCGGGACGCTCAAGCTCGCTCAAGCGATGCCAATTCACTGGTTGCTGTAGACGTACGTGGATTGGATAACACTGCTGCCAATTCATCGAGCCGTGATCTGCAAGCGATAAATGATGCGGTGAATCGTGCCGAGCAAGAGCGTAAGGAACTCGCTCTAATGGAAGACTCGAAACTGTTTTCCGATCGACAACTTGATCAATTAGGCATAGTGCATCCACGTTCTGCCAATCGTGCGGTTGTCGATTCGATCCGGCAGTTGCGTACCAAGTTGTTTTCTTTGCGCAAGACCGGTAATTTCAGTGTATTGGTCAGCTCGGTTGTACCTGGTGGCGGGGGCAGCTTTATAGCGCTGAATCTGGCCGCATCCATTGCTTTCGACCAGACAAAAACCAGTTTGCTGCTTGATGCCAATCTGCAAAATCCCTTTCTACACAAAATGCTCCGATTGATTGGGCGTAAAAATGCCAAAGGGTTGGTAGATTTTCTCGAGAAGCCTGAAATGGGTGTTGAGAATATTGTTCACCCCAGCGGCATACCACGTATGAGAATCTTGCCGGCGGGTTCCCGGCAGCGTTATTCCGAAGAACATCTTTCGTCACAGTTGTGTCACAAACTGATGATCGACGTACAGCAACGCTATCGTAATCGCTATGTTGTCGTTGATGGGCCAGCAATGACCGGTACTGCCGATGCCAGCATGCTGGCAGACATGTGTGATTATCTGGTACTAGTGGTACCATACGGGGTAGTAACTCCGGGTTATCTCGATTCTTTGATTGATGAGATCGATGAAACCAAGCTTGCCGGTATTGTCCTGAACGACCAGCCGGAATAAAGCTGCCTTGCAGTTCGATTGCGAGGTTCCATTCCGGGTTCTACTTCGCGGGTACTCCCACCAGGACGTCTGTACTCACTGCATGTAATTGCGGGTAATGATAGTGCTATGCTTTGCATATGCACATGGTTGCAGCAGATTCGGCCCGTCCGTTGCATTGCTTACACACACATCAAACGGTCGTTCACTGAATTGACTAAAACCATTGTGAAAATATTGCCTTCATTCAGCGCGGCAACGCTTGCCTTATGCTGCTTATTTAACTTTGCGCCCGCATCAGCTCTTGATATTGGATTCGAGCTCTCCGCCCGTGGTGCAATTTCAGATAACCTGTTTCAGGATAATATCGGTGATGAAGAAGAGGGGGCTGCAACGCTCACAGAGATGCAGGTATTCGGGAGTCATCAATCCCGGAATTTGATCGCCGGTTTCCAGGGAGAAATTGGTCTGCGTAGACGTTTGTCGGATGATGATGACCGAAGTGACTCGACAACGCTGACACGCTTTTTTGGCTCAGCAGAGTTTGCGCTTACTCGCAGTACATCCTGGTTTTTTGCCGATGTGTTGGGCGGCACCAGAGACAATGACACCATTATTACCGATGATGAGACTGAGGAATTCGATAATCGGCGCAATGTGTTGATCACAGGACCCCAGATCAAGTGGGAACTGGATTCTATTCGAGAGCTGCAGGGGCATCTTTTTCTGATCGATAATTCTGATGATGAAGGAACAGATTTTGCGCAGCTGTATGAGCTTGAGCTGGACTATACGCAACAATTTCAAGCGGGTTGGTTGTGGGGATTGCGTCTGGAGAATTTCCTGGTGGATGCGTCTGACGAGTCAGTAGAACCGAGTTTCAATCGCACAACGTTGGGTGTCACTGCTGTTCGTGTGCGTAACACCAACCAGTGGACTGCCTTTCTGGGTGCGACACGATTTCAAGCGGATGATGAGCTCGCTTTTGAAACCAACGGAGCGTCTGCCAGCCTTCGTTTTGAACGTACTTCCACCGATGTGAGCACCTTCTTCATTGAAGGAAGTCGTGAGATTGTCGATCAGACATTGAACGAAACTGACACGCTGCTGGGTACTGGTACGGCTGAAAGTACGGACCTGCCGGGTATCTTCACTGACTCGGTACTCAGAGGGGGATATGAATTCAAGACATCACTCTCTTCGTTGACTGCAGAGATTGGTGTCGGATTGTCTGATTTTGAGGCGGTGTTCGAAGGTGGAGACATAATCGGGCTGGAAGGTGACGCGCAAGATCAACAACGATTGTTTGCCAACTTCAACGTTTTTCGTTCCGTGACACCAAAAATAAGCCTGTCAGCAACCGTGGGCCATTCGCAGGAAGAGCTTCTTGAAGGCGATGACTTTACCGAATCTACATTTGGCATACTCAGCCTGCAGTACCAAATCTCTACAAGCTTTACGTTGCAGGCAAGCTATCTGCATGAGATTCTTCAGGGTTTGAATACTAATGATCTCATAGAGGATTTTACAGACTCAAATGAAAATCGTGTATTCCTGTCTCTGACTTATGCACCACCCACTCGGGCCAATAAAGAGCAGGTTGAGGGACTGAAAACCTTACTGTTCTAAATCGGTCTGGCTAATTTCGGGTGTTGTGCTTTTCGCAATGTTTGCTTGAACCGTTTGCTCGAAACATTTGCTCGAAACATTTGCTCGAAACTACACGGATGCCCGAGTGCCGCTTTTCACCCATATTAGAAACTATGCAACCGGAGGGTTGTTTTCAGCTCTGATCGGGCTTGCATCCTTTCCCATTCTGACGCGTAGTTTAAGTGTTGAAGACTACGGTCTGTTGGGTTTGATAGTTTCCAGTCTGACGCTATTTGTGGCGATTGGAAAATTTGGTGTTCAGCATTCCATTGTGCGCTTTTATGCCCAGGTAAAGAACGGCAACAGCGAATATAGCGAAAGCCAGTTTTACACTACCAGTTTGACTTTGGCGGCCTGTTTCGGGGTCCTGACCATGGCAGTCTGGTTGCTCACCGGCGTTAAAATTGTCCCTTCCTTCATACCTTCTGACAAGCTGCCAACACTATTTCTGATAGGTACGCTGTACATTCTGTTGCGCATGCTAGGTAGTTCCATGTGCAATGTGCTAAGTGCAAAACAACAAAGTCAGCCGGTTATGATGTCGACGATTGTGCGCCGCAGCGTGCACATTGTATTGATACTTTTGTTTCTGGTTACTGATCTGGTCAGTGCGGAGGCTGTGATTGCTTCATTTGTGCTGTCAGAACTGATCAGTGTGATTTACGTTGCGCGCTTCTATAGACCGCAAACAAGCTTTTCACTTTCAGATTTCAGCACATCACTGTCTAAAACCTTATTTGTATTTGGCGTGCCTCTGATGCTGCTTGAGTCAAATGGGCTGTTAATGCGACTTAGCGATCGCTATATTATTCAGTATCTGATGGATGACAATGCCTTAGGGCAGTATGCCGCTTCCTATAACTTCTCACTGTACATAGAAGTGATTATAACCAGTGCCCTGGTTACAGCGATCAGGCCTATGTACACCGAAATCTGGGAATCAAAGGGCGAAGTTTACACAGGGGAATTTTTGGCTAAGGGGCTAAATTTATATCTATTGCTCGGTATTCCCTTTGTAGCACTTTTTTCTCTCACTGCACCCCATGTGATTAATATCCTGGCCAGCACCAAGTATGAAGCTGGAACAGTCATTGTACCCTGGGTAACGGCAGCCATACTGTTCGACGGTGCGATTGTATTTCTGGCCGCCGGTTTGTATATACACCGTAAAACCCGCAAATTGCTGATCTGGGGTGCCGCCGCACTGCTAACCAATATTGTTCTTAATTTCCTGGTAATTCCGCGTTTCGGTATTCTCGGTGCATCTGTCGTGACATTGATCACATTTATGGTTTACTCACTGGGAATAGCGAGCAGTTCGCAGTCACTGCTGAGGTTTGAAATACGCATTAAAAAACCATTCTTTATGGCACTGGCCAGCATTATTGTGTGGCTGACACTAAATAAAATTCCTGTTTCTTCCGATATTACGGCTATTGCTGCTAAAGGAACCATCGGTCTACTCATTCTTGGCATTGTCGTGCTTTCGCTCGACGCATCGGCTCGAGAATTTGTTCATCGTAGAGCAAGCAAATTTATGCCGGCAGTGTTTGATAAGTCGGGTGGCGAGCAAAGGAAGCTCGATAGTGACGAGGTCTACTGATGGATAACATTCATAGTAGACAGGAAGGGTGCCAGTGTTATTGGTTTTTTGTTTGGCGGTTGTTTTTTGTGTCTACACCTATGTGATCTTCCCGGTGCTGTTGCATCTGGCAGCACGTAGAAACTTCGCGCGCTCGACTTCTGAAGGCGGCAGAGATACGTCTGCTGAGGAATCGTTTGAACTTCCTGTAATCAGTTTTGTAATTGCTGCTCACAACGAGCTTGATAACCTGCCGGGTAAAATTGAAACTATCAAAGCGCAGAGTTATCCGCCCGAAAAGGTGCAAATCGTTATCGTTTCAGACGGGTCTGATGACGGTACGTTTGAATTTCTTGAAGGTCGTAGTGATGTTACCTGGATGCACTACGAACCTGCTGCCGGTAAGCCGACTGCTCTGAACCGGGGCGTTGAGATGGCGACTGGTGAAGTGGTTATTTTTACTGACGCCCGTCAAAAACTTTCCAACAACGCCGCGAGAGTACTTGTTGAAAGACTTGCGCAGCCGGGTATTGGTGCAGTCAGTGGGGAGTTGGTTCTGGGTAGTAGCGGAACTGCTGATGCCGCTAACGTCAGTTTGTACTGGAAGTACGAAAAGTGGATACGTAACAACGAGAGTCAGCTTTTTTCAACTACCGGTGCCACCGGTGCACTCTATGCTGTACGCAAATCTGACGCCGTTAGCTTGCCTGCCGACACTTTGCTGGATGACTTCGTCATACCAATTGTGCTCCTGAAAAACGGCAGGCGAACCGTATTCGAGCCGCGCGCCATCGCCTACGATATTGCAGAGGAGGATGCCTCTCAGGAATTTGTCAGAAAGGTTCGTACACTAGCTGGGAACTACCAGGTATTCAGCCGCCATAAATGGTTGTTTTCGCCCTTGAAAAATAAGGTCTGGTGGCAATTTCTTTCGCATAAGGTCGCACGATTGCTGGTCCCATACGCCATGTTAATTGCGTTTCTGGCATCCATTTCCAGTTCATCTCCGGTTCTTATGACGATGGCCTGGTTACAGGCAGTATTTTATATTTTGGGACTGCTGGGCCTGTTACTACCCACTCTTTCAACCGCTAAAGTTGTCAACATCATAAAAGTGTTTCTGCAGCTCAATGCAGCGGCTGTCGTTGCAGGCTTCAATTACCTTTCGGGCAGAACATCGGTTCGCTGGAAAGCAGGCTCATGAGTGTCGTGTTGATGTACCACGGACTCTACCGTGATGATGTTGATCTGCGGCAGCGCATCGCACCTGAAGATCGCCCTTATGCAGTCAGTATTGAGGAGTTCAGCAAGCAGCTTTCAGTATTGAACCAGTACAGCACGGGATTGCTGCAGCCAGAGGCGTGCAACAATCCGCAAGTAATCCTGACGTTTGATGATGGTCATATCAGTAACTATGACCTTGCACTTCCTCTGCTCTTGGAACATGGAATTGCTGCCAGCTTTTTTGTCACCAGTAATTTTATTGATGAACGCCAGTACTTTTGCAACTCCAGGCAGTTGCGGGAGATGGCTGATGCAGGAATGGTAATCGGTGGGCACGGCAAAACACATAGATTCTTTTCTGACATGGGAGTTGACGAGGCTGTCGAAGAATTCATCTCGTCAAAAAAAATTCTGGAAGATGCAACCGGGCGTTGCGTTGACACGATGTCTTTTCCGGGTGGTCGTTTCAATCTGGAGAATATTGATCAGGCTGAAAAATGTGGATATCGTGAGATTTACGGTTCAGGATTCGGTGCTGTTGCACTGCGTAGCGGGAGCTGTATTTCACCCATTAACCGAATCGCGCTGAGAGATTCAACCAGCATTGATTCGTTTAAACAGGTTGTAGGCAAAGACCGCCAGTATTACTTTCGAGAAACTGTTAAATCCTCTTGCAAAACCGCGCTGAAGCGGGTGCTGGGAAACCACCGATATCATGCGCTCTACAAATTCGCAGCCCAGACGCACTAACGCTGGCCAGTCAGTGGCACAAAGACCGAGGCGTGCTCATCAGTCAGCACGCCCTCGTCAGCGGGTTTTTGCGAAAGATCTGATTGAGAAAACCCAACCCGACAGTGCCGAACATTCGATTGAAGGCATACCGGACTGTGCCGGACAACATGACCAGATTGATACAGGGCGGGCAGCTAACGAAAGTCAACATGGTAGGTCGTTAGGTAAACGCGAAACTGCGATGCATTTGTACCTGCGTACACGTGCCGCCGCAGCCAATAATCTTGGAATTCAAACTGCCTGGCAACGTCGGAACAAACGCCCTGCTCAAAAACCGCAACAGGAAGAAAACCTGCCGGGCCAGCAAGATGGTGATGTGACCATCACCGGGTTTCCAACTTTCCAAAGCATGCTGCCAGTGCTGGGTTTCCTGGCGCTACCCGCATTGATTGTCATTGGTATCACGCTGACCGGCGGGCATTGGCCAAAAGGTATTCTTTACCTGCTAGCCCTGATCATGGGTTGCTATGTGTTTGCCAGTATATTCAGGGGGGCGGAGCTGGCTTTGGCGGTTATGCTGCTTTACTTGCCATTCTCCCCGGTTTATGTGATTCCGCTTGGGCCCGGTGTCAACGGGACCAACGCACTGATCGGTCTCGGTATATTGGCGACCATCATGCAGGCGCGTGAGAAGAATGTATCCCTGTTTAACCTTAAGCGTGGTTCACCGCTGGTGTTTGTCTATGCAGCAATTACGATTGCGTCCGGCTTGACCATGTTGGTACAGAATGGCGGCAAGGATTATTTGCTGGGTAGTGAGATTCACACCTACAAAGGCTGGATAGAACAATTTATCGTTTATTTTATTGCGCTGAGTGCAATACGCACACATGGCATGGCTCGACGGGTTTTTTTCTACATGTGTATTGGCTCTGTGCTGATCGTTATCTACACCGTTCCGGAAATGTTAGATAAACAAGGTTTGTCGTCGATTGAAAAATCGCGAATTGCCGGTCCCTTGCTGCAATCCAATGAATTCGGTGGTTTTGTTGCCTATACGCTGTTGTTTACAGGGAGCATGTTCCTCGCCTATTTTACTCGTATCAAGGCCTGGGTAATGGCGCCGTACTTCATCATTGCGTTAAAAGTCCTTATAAGTACCTTTTCACGTGGTGCTTATCTGGCCTTGGCTGTAGGCGGGTTGATTGCCGGTTATCTTAGAGGCAAGCGATTTATTGCCGGATGGGCTGTGCTTGGTATCTCGTTCTTCGTCTTGTTTCCTCAGTTTCTTCCGCAATCCATAGTCGCTCGCCTTTCACACAGTGTTCAACAAACTGATGCCACTGCTGCCGAAACCAAACTGGACAAGAGTTCAGAGCATCGACTCGTGTTATGGGATGCTGCCATTGAAATGACCAAGGAGCACCCCGTAACCGGAACAGGTTTCAAAGGCTTTGCGCGCTACAAGCATCTGTATACAGAGCATGATGTGAAGGAGAAAGATCCACATAATTATTACCTGTACGTAGCATCGCAGATGGGTGTGCCGGCAGTGCTAATATTTCTAATTATCATGGCGCAGGCGTTTTTTAACGGTTGCATGCTCAGTAAGAACAAAAATGATGTTTATTTGCGCGGTATGGGGATGGCGGGGGCCGGGGCCGTAACCGCTTATGCCGCTGTCTGTATGTTTGGTTCGCGAGCGGTGAGCCCTGAATTTACTTGCTATTTCTGGATAATGGTTGCCTGCCTTCAGGTTTTGAGCTCACCGGACTCCAGCCATGAATTTGCAAGAAAGCGTGGAAAGCTTGAGGCTCGGCGTTCGCTCATTCCCGGGCGTAGTGGTGCTCGTAAGGGTAATCAAGCGGCAGCGGCCGGCAAAAAGACCGGCCATTCAGGTAAAAGCAGGCCTTCACGTCAATCAAATGTTACGCAGCCGGGTAGAAGAAGAACCAGCGCCTTTCAAAGCCCTGGATAGGCGCTTTTCTTTGTGCTGCTTCCCGGCAGCCAATAGCAATCGCCAAGCGACTTTGCCTCAATAGCGCCAACTTTACGGCACTGTTCTGCACCGCATGCCTGCATTTGCCGGAACCATAGGTTTTCGGATTGGTCACAAAAATGTATGACACAGTGTGTTCTTGTCGATCCCTGGTAGCAAAACCGCAATAACATTACCAAAACATTACTGGGTCCAGCAGATTGAGCTGCTTGTACAGGGATAAACCCCTTGGTCCTTGAATCCGCATACAAGCCGCTTTCGTAACGAGATTTGGAGCTCTGGAATTTCTATTGATTCAACCCCACGTTTTACCTGTAAAGGGTATGAAAATTGCGAAATATCCCAATAGTCTCCGCAGATGCCAACTACTGCAGGGCTATCTCCAGGTGGTGGTGCTATTGAGCTGATTGGCAGGGTTTGAGAGGCAAGTCTCGTCGCGTTTGTGCTGTACTACCAGTCACAGGGCGTCCAGATACCTCCACAGCTTGGCAGTTCACTCAATGGCGGGATTACAAGTCCCGAGTGGCGGCGTACAATAGATTGTGAGTGTCAGGTGTCTACCGGCTTTTTCGGTTGATACGGGCAGAGGACCCGAAGGTGCTGTCCAGGATGGAGTAACAGGCAGTTGATTGCCGTTAGTTGGATGCTGTTTACAACCGGCATTCAATAGCCTTGGTCGATCAAGAACATGAACAGAAATGATCTATGAGTAGCGACGAGCAGATATCAGATGGTGGATTGGCTGTACAGGTAGCCAAACCGAAACTAAAAAAGCCACCTCTCTATAAAGTGGTGCTGTTGAATGACGATTACACTCCTATGGAGTTCGTTGTAGAAGTGCTCCGTGTGTTTTTTGGTTTGGACCAGGAAAAGGCGACAAGAGTTATGTTGCATGTTCATACCAGAGGCAAGGGCGTTTGTGGTGTATACACACGCGAGATTGCCGAAACTAAAGTTGCGCAGGTGAATCAGTATTCGCAAGAAAACAAACACCCGCTGCTCTGTGAAATGGAAGAAGACTGAGTTGTTTGCTGTGAGCGACCCGTCGGATTATTCACGACCGAAATAAACGAAGTTGCATAATTCGAACAGCTAAACAAAAAGAATTACCGTCAGTAACCATAAAAAGTGTAGCCGGAACATGCTGAGTAAAGAACTTGAATTCACTCTGAACAATGCCTTCAAGGAGGCGCGTGCGCGGAGGTTCGAATTCATGACAGTCGAGCATTTATTGCTCGCGCTGATTGACAATCCAACTGCTGCTCAGGTTCTGCGCGCATGTGGTGGAGAACTGGATGCTCTGCGAGATGAGCTCGACGCATTTGTCGATGAAAACACACCGTTGCTGGACGAGTCCGATAATCGCGAAACGCAACCTACGCTGGGGTTTCAGCGTGTATTGCAGAGAGCGGTCTTTCACGTTCAGAGTTCTGGCAAAAAGGAAGTCACCGGTGCTAACGTACTGGTGGCAATATTTGGTGAACAGGATTCTCATACAGTCTACTTGCTGAACAAGCAGAACATCACACGGCTGGATGTAGTCAACTACATTTCCCACGGAATATCCAAGAGTAGCGGGGAAGAGACCGAAGAGTCTGACGAAAGCTCCGCGGACTTTGGCGGCGAGGAAAGCGAAAATGATGCGCGACCTCTGGACAAATATGCCACTAACCTGAATGTTCGTGCTCAGGCTGGTGAAATTGACCCGCTAATCGGGCGAGATTTCGAAATCGAACGTGCAAGCCAGGTTTTGTGCCGTCGACGCAAGAACAATCCCCTACTGGTCGGCGAAGCTGGAGTCGGAAAAACCGCCATAGCCGAAGGTCTTGCCAAGAAGATCGTAGACGGTGAGGTTCCTCATGTGCTTGCTGACAGCATAATTTATTCGTTGGACCTGGGCGCTCTCGTTGCGGGTACCAAGTATCGTGGTGACTTTGAAAAACGTCTGAAGAGTATCCTGTCTCAACTGAAAAAAGAGAAAGGTGCGATTCTTTTTATCGATGAAATTCACACCATAATCGGTGCTGGTGCTGCCTCGGGCGGTGTCATGGATGCGTCCAACCTGATCAAGCCAATGCTGGCAACCGGTGAATTGAAATGTATCGGTTCAACAACTTATCAGGAATACAGGGGTATTTTTGAAAAAGACCGTGCCCTGTCGCGTCGATTCCAAAAAATTGATGTCGTTGAACCCACTGTTGATGAAACATACGAAATTCTGAAAGGCCTGAAATCAAGGTATGAAGAATTCCATGAAGTGAAATATTCGAACAATGCGTTGAAAACAGCAGCCGAATTATCTGGTCGATACATCAACGATAGATTTTTGCCGGATAAAGCCATTGATGTCATTGATGAAGCCGGTGCAAGTCGCCGTGTCAAGCAAACAGCCACCAATGCGGCTAATGCAAAAAAGAAAGCTTCGACGATATCGGTGAAAGATATTGAATCAATCGTTGCCCGGATTGCCAGAATCCCCGAGAAGAGTGTCTCCTCAACGGATATGGACAAGCTGAAAACGCTTGCTCGCGACTTGAAAATGCTGGTGTTCGGTCAGGACCCGGCCATCGAAACATTGGCTTCGGCGATAAAAATGTCGCGCTCCGGCCTTGGCACTGACGACAAGCCCATAGGTAGTTTTCTGTTTGCCGGTCCCACCGGTGTCGGTAAGACTGAAGTGACCAAGCAGCTGGCCCAGGTACTGGGGATAGACCTTATTCGTTTTGATATGTCTGAGTACATGGAACGGCATACTGTGTCGAGGTTGATAGGTGCGCCTCCTGGCTACGTCGGGTTTGATCAGGGCGGGTTGCTAACAGATGCTGTCGTTCAGAACCCCCATTGTGTTGTCTTGCTGGATGAAATTGAGAAGGCTCACCCGGACGTTTTTAATTTGCTGTTGCAGGTTATGGATCACGGAACGCTAACAGACAACAATGGGCGTAAAGCTGATTTCCGGAATGTGATTCTTGTAATGACGACTAATGCAGGCGCTGAATCCATCGCCAGATCTTCAATTGGATTTACACAGCAGGATCACACCAGTGATGCGATGGAAGCGGTAAATAAACTGTTTACCCCTGAATTCCGAAACAGGCTGGATGCGATAATTCAATTTGCAGCGCTTGATCGCAGTATTATCCTCAACGTGGTTGACAAGTTCATCATTGAACTGGAAAGCCAGCTTGAGGAGAAGAATGTGTCAGTAGACTTCAATGCTGAGGCAAAAGCCTGGTTGGCAGAACATGGTTTTGATCCCAAAATGGGGGCTCGACCAATGGCTCGAATTATTCGGGAGAACATCAAGAAGCCCCTGGCTGATGAGATTCTCTTCGGTGCATTGAGTCGTGGTGGCAGGGTCAGGGTCAAGCTTGATGATCATGGCAACATTGCTTTCGATATAGAAAGCAAAGACAACCGAGAGTCGGTTGCGACCGACAGCTAGATTGCGAAGTTGCAAATCTCCCCCAGAGTTCGTGAGGCTCTCTCACGAACTTTGTTTTAATAACGTCGGATAGCGTCGCGGGCTGTATCTCGAGAGTCGTACCGCGACTTGGTGAGGGTTTAACGCCTGCGATATTAACGCCTGCGATAGGATATTAACGCGTGCGATAGGTAATACGACCTTTGGAAAGATCATAGGGTGTCATCTGCACCGTTACTTTATCACCCGTAAGTATACGAATGTAGTTCTTGCGCATCTTGCCAGAAATATGGGCAGTTACAACGTGCCCGTTTTCGAGTTCAACCCGAAACATTGTGTTTGGAAGGGTATCAACAACTGTACCTTCCATTTCAATCGGCTCTTCTTTCGCCATTTCTCCTCTACCGTTTAATTTCGGG
>CALLOA010000169.1 GCA_938005265.1 uncultured Granulosicoccaceae bacterium | reverse complement strand
TGTCGCCTGAACCAGGCTGAGCTTGAATTGTGGGCGAGGCAATTCAATCAGGCCGGGCACGTGATTGTCAGCACTGCTGATCAGGCAGATTTAATGGTGTTGAACTCCTGTGCCGTAACACAGGAGGCTGTGCGCAAGTCACGTAAAAACATCAAACAATTGAAACGCCGCAACCCGCAGGCCAGGATTGTAGTGAGTGGTTGCTTTGTTTCGCTGCAGGATGAAGCAGGAAATAAAGAAACTGCCGAAGCACTGGCGGTGGATCTTGTGGTACACAATTCTGATAAACAAGCACTGGTTAATCAGGCCTGCCTGCTACTTGAATCATCCGGTGCTGATACAAATCAGCAAGACCCGGACGAAACGAACACCATGTACTCAATTTCGGAGCAGAGCCGAAACGCGGGCTTATCCCGAACACCCACCCTGCTGACACCACCCTTGACACCACCCTTAAGTGGTAATGGAATCGAGCAACGCAACGGGCTCGAGAGTGCGGGTCAACTACCGGCACGCTGGATACCGCTGAAACCGGTTAGTGAAAAACGGGCAGCAATCACAGTGGACAACAATTGCTCAGGCCTTTCGCCACCAGCGGAATCGAAGTCGCGAATGCGGCAACGCGCTTTTGTCAAGATTCAGGACGGTTGCCGTTATCGCTGTACCTATTGTGTAGTCACCTTGGCCAGAGGTGACGAAGTCAGCCGCCCCATTGCCGAATTGGTAGATGAAGTCAATCTACTGATCACCGAAGGTGTCAAAGAGATCGTCCTGACAGGTGTGCATGTGGGTGGTTATGGTTCTGATACCGGCGAGAGTCTGGCCACTCTTTTGCGAGCCTTACTTTCTGACACAGATGTGCCGAGAATCCGTTTTGCCTCTGTGGAACCCTGGGATCTTGAAGATGATCTGCTGACCTGTTTGCAAAATTCCAGGGTAATGCCTCACATGCACCTGCCACTGCAAAGCGGCAGTGATTCAGTGTTGAAACGCATGGCAAGACGATGCAAAACAGCAGACTTCAAGAGGCTGGTCAATGATTTACAAACTTCTATTGCCGGGTTTAACGTTACAACCGATGTGATAGTCGGCTTTCCCGGCGAAACAGATTCCGAGTGGCAGGAAACACTGGATTTTGTCAATACAATCGCTTTTGGCCATATTCATGTGTTTCCCTTTTCGATAAGAGCCGGAACCAAAGCAGCACGTCTGCCGAACCAATTGACCGGTGATATCAAGAAGCTGCGGGTTCGTCAGCTGCGTGAGCTGGGATTAAAGCAGCGGCACGACTTTCTAGAGGGATGTATCGGGCAAAACGTTGACGTACTTTGGGAAAAGCTCACGCCACAAGCCGCAGACCCTGAAGGCCCGGCAGGTTCGCTGAATGCAACGAATCAGTATGAGCGTGCAAGAATACAAGGGCTGACCCCAAACTATATCAAGGTGTTTGCTGATCTTCCTGCTGCGGCCGCAGCACAACAAAACTGGGTTAACAAGATTACTGCCGCCACCCTGAACCACTTGCAGACGATTCCGGGCAAAAGCGCCAATGAACTTCAGGATTACCTGATAGAAGCCCGGGTCGCCGCGGCGGCGTTGCCGAAGAATATGCGGTCTAAGGATTTCGCCACTATCCCGCAGCTGTGATATAATTACAGCAAGGGAAGAGTTTTTAACTCTATCTCGATGCACGGTTCTGGTGCATCGATCAGAAGCCAAACAGGGAACTATGGCGCTTTTTATGCAGCTAATCCAAAGTAAGTAAAAGTAAACTGTCATAGCTCGTGTTATGCCAGCGGGCTTCATGGTGGCTGAATGTCAGGCAAGTACGCGGCTATTCACCTAATACATGAATACCATCAAACAGGATCGAAACGAGCAAACCGAACCACACGCAGCAATTTAAAATCCAACATACTCAGGATCCAATGAATCAACCTGACAGCAAACTCATGACATCCACGGAAACCACGTCATCACAGAACGCTGCTGCGGATATTGATCCGCAGGAAACGCTAGAATGGCTAGAAGCTCTCGAGGCTGTCATCGAACAGGAAGGCCCTGAACGTGCGCACTACCTGCTGGAACAGCTGATCGACAAGTCGCGGCGTTCTGGTTCAAACCTCCCGTACAACGCCAGCACCGCTTACGTCAACACGATTCCACCTCATCTGGAAGAACGAAGCCCCGGTGATTTTGAAATAGAGCACCGCATTCGCTCCATGATTCGCTGGAATGCCACGGCTATGGTACTGCGTGCCAACCAGGATGGTTCCGGGCTGGGTGGCCATATTTCATCCTTCGCCTCTGCCGCAACGCTGTACGACGTTGGTTTTAATCATTTCTTTCACGCGCCCACACCAGACCATGGTGGCGACCTGGTGATGTTTCAGGGCCACTCGGCACCGGGCATCTATGCCCGCTCCTATCTGGAGGGCCGGCTCACCGAAGAAGACCTGGACAACTTCCGACGCGAAGTCGATGGCGAGGGCTTGTCATCCTATCCGCACCCCTGGCTGATGCCCGACTATTGGCAGTTCCCGACTGTTTCCATGGGGTTCTGTTCGATTACCTCAATTTACCAGGCGCGCTTTATGAAGTATCTGCAGGACCGCAGTCTGGCTAAAACTGATAACCGCAAGGTTTGGGCGTTTATGGGTGACGGTGAAATGGATGAACCTGAATCACTGGGCGCAATCTCTCTTGCCGGGCGGGAAAAACTCGACAACCTTGTATTTGTAGTCAATTGCAACCTGCAGCGTCTGGACGGGCCGGTACGCGGTAACAGCAAGATCATCCAGGAACTCGAAGCGGTATTCCGTGGTGCCGGCTGGAATGTGATCAAGGTTGTCTGGGGTTCATATTGGGACCCATTACTGGCCAAAGACAAGGATGGCAAGCTGAAACAGCTGATGATGGAAACAGTTGATGGTGAATACCAGAACTTCAAAGCGCGGGGTGGTGCCTACACACGTGAAAAATTCTTCGGCAAGTTCCCGGAAACCAAAGCCATGGTTGCGAACATGTCTGATGAGGATATCTGGCGCCTCAATCGTGGCGGTCATGACCCGCACAAGCTGTTTGCAGCTTACCAGCAAGCGATGAACCACAAAGGTCAGCCTACCCTGATACTGGCTAAAACTGTGAAGGGTTACGGCATGGGTGAATCCGCAGAAGGCACCAATGCCACGCATCAGCAAAAGAAACTCGATATTGAATCATTAAGGAAAATGCGTGACCGTTTCAATATCCCACTGACCGATGAGCAAGTCGAAAATCTTGAATACGTAAAACCTGATCCGGAGAGCGAGGAAATTCGTTATCTGCAGGAGCGGCGTAAAGCCTTAGGAGGTTATTTGCCGCAACGCAATAAATTTGCAGCACCACTTGAGGTACCGCCACTATCGGATTTCAAACCTTTGCTGGATGGCTCGGGTGATCGTGAGATGTCTACCACCATGGCTTTCGTACGCATGCTGACGATACTCACGCGAGACAAAAAAATCGGCAAGAACGTTGTGCCGATTGTTCCGGACGAGGCACGTACTTTTGGGATGGAAGGCATGTTCAGACAGCTGGGCATCTACTCGTCTGTAGGGCAATTGTACGAGCCGCAGGATCGCGATCAGATCATGTACTACAAAGAGGACAAATCAGGGCAGATTCTTGAAGAAGGTATTACCGAGGCCGGCGCTTTCTCATCATGGCTCGCAGCGGCAACGGCCTACAGCACCCATGGTGTCAACATGGTGCCCTTCTATATTTACTATTCCATGTTTGGTTTCCAGCGTATTGGGGATCTGGCATGGCTTGCCGGCGACATGCGTGCTTGCGGTTTCCTGATCGGGGGCACAGCAGGACGTACAACCCTGAATGGTGAGGGCCTGCAACACGCCGATGGTCAGAGCATGGTGCTGGCCAACAGTATTCCAAACTGCAAGTCATACGACCCCTGCTATGCCTATGAAATGGCCGTGCTGATTCACGACGGTATGAAACGCATGTTCGAGCAGCAGGAGAGCGTTTACTACTACATCACGGCGATGAACGAAAACTATCACCAGCCAGCATTGCCTGAGGGTGCTGAAGAGGGAATTATTCGCGGCATCTATCAATTGAAGACGTCGAAAGTGAAGTCAGCCAACCGCGTCAAGTTGATGGGCTCAGGCACCATATTGCGCGAAGTTGAAGCGGCTGCCGAGCTTCTGGAAAAGGATTGGGATGTCGCGGCAGATGTATTCAGTGTGACCAGCTACAACGAACTGGCTCGTGATGGTAGCGACACCAAACGCTGGAACATGCTGCATCCCGGCGAGACTCCAAAAATACCGTATATCACCCAAACACTGGGCGACTCGGAAGATCCGGTAATCAGCTCCACCGACTACATGAAAATGTATGCCGACCAGGTGCGCGAGTACATACCGGGCACCTTTATGACACTCGGAACCGATGGTTTCGGTCGTTCTGACACCCGGGAAAAACTGCGCGACTTTTTTGAGGTAGACCGGCGCTATGTAGTGGTCGCATCGCTTCACGCGTTGGCTGAGAACAACAAGATTCCGAGCAGCAGAGTTAACGATGCCATCGAGAAATACGGTATCGACAGCTCCAAACCTAACCCGGTAACGCTTTAAGGGCTGGCGGAGGAGCATAGTTATGAGCACAGTAAATATTGTGGTCCCGGACATTGGTGATGTCGACAGTGTTGAAGTCATTGAAGTACTGGTAGCCAATGGCGACAATGTTGCCGTCGAAGACTCGCTTATCACCGTTGAGAGCGACAAGGCCAGCATGGAAATTCCGGCAGAAGTGTCAGGTGTTATCGAGAATATCTCGGTCAGTGTTGGTGCTACTGTCAAGGCTGGAGATGTTATTGGCACTATGACGACACTGGGTGCGGCAGCAAGTCCCGGCAATGATTCAGGCAGTGTTGATATCGAACCGCTTGCTGAATCTGCCGCCGAACCTGCGACTAAACCAGCAGAACCCGAAGCAAAGCCAGCTGTTGCCCACGCAGATCAGAAGGACACGCCCGGCACGCCGGCTGAGCCCCCGACCGCCGCAAAAGATGCAAACAGATCGCAGACGGGCAGGCAAAACTCACCCACTGCGCATCTGGAAACCGAATCAGCAGGACGTATCCACGCTAGCCCCGGAGTGCGTCGCTATGCCCGGGAGCACGGTGCAGATTTAAGACTTGTTACTGGCAGTGGGCGCAAAAAACGCATCCTCAAGGAAGATGTGCGGGCACATATAAAGCAGGCAATGGAGGGCATGGGTTCGAACTATCGTGGCGATGGTGCCGGACCAGGCGGTGCTGGCATTCCCGGCATACCTGAAGTGGATTTCAGCAAGTTCGGAGATATCGAACGCGTACCATTAGGGCGAATAAATAAAATATCGGCTAAAAACCTGCACCGGGCCTGGCTCAATGTACCGATGGTCACACATCACGATGAGGCTGACGTGACTGAAATGGAAGCTTTTCGTAAGGCGCTCAAGAGTGAGGCACGAGAAGGCGATCCCAAAATTACAGGTCTGGCCTTTCACATGAAAGCACTGGTGCAGTCTCTTAAAGCCTACCCGAAACTCAATTCCTCACCTACTGCAGATGGCGAGGCGCTGATCTACAAAAATTACTATCACATAGGGATTGCCGTCGACACAAGCAATGGCCTTGTTGTACCCGTGTTTCGCGACGTTGACCGTAAAACCATCAGTGAACTGGCCGACGAGATGGCAGACATCAGCCAGCGAGCACGCGATAAAAAACTGAAGCCGGAAGAAATGCAGGGTGCGAGCATGACCATTTCAAACCTTGGCGGAATTGGTGGCACCAGTTTCACACCAATAGTCAATTCACCTGAAGTCGCTATTCTCGGGCTGGCCAGGTCGCGTATGCAGCCCCTATGGAACGGTACTGAATTTGTTCCCAGGCTGATGTGCCCGATCGATCTTACCTATGACCATCGTGTAGTAGATGGTGCAGATGCGGCACGCTTCGTCGCGCACTACTGCAAGACTATCAGCGATGTACGTCGCCTGCTGATCTGATCAGAACAATCGACGCTTTGGCCAAATATATGTTTCCACGATTGAACATCAACAATCACTAGTGAACTGCGCAGCATGAGCGATTTGCAAACCATTGAACTACCGGATATCGGCGACATTGACGAAGTCGAAGTAATCGAGGTGCTGGTTTCCGAGGGTGACAGCATTGCACCCGAGCAATCACTGGTCACAGTGGAGAGCGACAAAGCCAGTATGGAGATACCGGCACCCATGGCGGGTACGGTGACCTCGGTGCTGGTAAAAACCGGTGACAAAATTTCCATGGGCAGTCACCTGCTGGTGGTAGATGCAGCCGCGGCGGCCGTTAGCGATACCCAGGCGACAGCAAACGTGGCTGAGACCTCTTCAAGCACTGAACAAGACACCTCTGTTACAGCAGACACTGCGGCTGCCGGCCGGCAAACTGACGAAAGCTACCAGCTGGTGGTGATTGGCGCGGGCCCGGGCGGTTATACGGCGGCTTTTCGCGCTGCTGATCTTGGCATGAATGTGCTGCTGATCGAACGCTATCCGGTACTAGGGGGTGTTTGTCTGAATGTTGGCTGCATACCCTCCAAGGCGTTGTTGCACACAGCTCAGATTATTAACGAAGCCAGCGATATGGCAGATCATGGAATCAGCTTCGGCGAACCTCAAATTGATCTGGACAAATTGCGTGGCTTTAAAGAAGGTGTAATCAGCCAGCTAACTGGTGGGCTTGCCGGACTTGCCAAGCAACGCAAAGTGACTGTCGCACATGGTGTGGCGAAATTCACCAGCCCCAATAGCTTGAGTATCGATGAAGGTGAGACTACACGAGAAGTAGGATTTGAAAATGCCATCATCGCTGCCGGTTCGCAGAGTATCCAGATACCCGGCTTTCCCTACGATGATCCCCGTTTGATCGACTCAAGCGGCGCACTTGAGCTTGAAGATATTCCGGAACGATTACTGATAATTGGCGGTGGCATCATCGGCCTGGAAATGGGTTGCGTCTACGATGCTCTGGGCTCGAAGGTCACGGTTGTCGAGCTATCCAAGGAACTGATTCCTGGTGCAGATCGTGACCTTGTCAGGCCACTGGAGCGACGCCTTAAAAAACGTTTTGAAAAAATCCTTCTGGGCACCCGTGTCAGTAGCATTACTGCCAATGATAAAGGCCTCGTTGCAGGATTTACAGCAGCCAACAATGATGATGCAGGCAGTGACACCTTCGATCGAATTCTGCTGGCAGTAGGGCGTTCTCCGAATGGCAATAAGCTGGATGCCGAAAAAGCCGGCGTAGCAGTCGATGAACGTGGTTTCATTAGCGTCGACAATCAGCAGCGTACTAACGTCAGCCATATATTCGCGATTGGCGATGTTGTCGGTCAACCAATGCTTGCACATAAAGCGACCCATGAAGGAAAAACTGCGGCCGAAGTTGCTGCCGGCCACAAGGCATGGTTCGACCCGATGACCATACCGTCTGTTGCCTACACAGACCCGGAAGTCGCATGGATGGGGCTAACCGAAACTGAAGCCCTTGCCAAATCGATACCATTCGAAAAGGCAAGCTTCCCATGGGCCGCCAGTGGCCGGGCACTCAGCATTGCCCGCAATGAAGGCATAACAAAAGTCCTTTATGACCCGGAGAGCAAAAGGATACTGGGCGCTGGCATGACCGGCCCCAACGCCGGCGAACTGATCGCGGAAGCTGTTCTGGCGCTTGAAATGGGTGCTGATATCGAAGATATCTCGTTAACGGTGCACCCGCACCCGACGCTTTCTGAAACCTTCAATTTCGCAA
>CALLOA010000168.1 GCA_938005265.1 uncultured Granulosicoccaceae bacterium | reverse complement strand
GCAATCCTGCGTGGTGTGAAGCCTGAAGAAGCTGTGGACGTCGGGCGGGTTCTATACGATTGCGGATTCCGTCTTCTGGAAGTGCCGCTGAATTCACCGGATCCGTTAGCAAGCATTGCAGCTTTGCGTGCTGACATGCCGTTTGAAGTTCTGGTAGGTGCTGGTACCGTACTTGGGGCTGATGATGTTGATAGCTGTGCCGCCAATGGTTGCGAACTGATCATCGCACCGAATTTTAACCCTGCGGTGGCGCAACAGTCGGCAACGCAAGGTCTGTTGTACTGCCCGGGTGTAGCGACACCAACAGAAGCCTTTGCAGCGCTTGATGCCGGGGCGGATGCATTGAAGTTGTTTCCGGCAGAAATTATAGGGCCTGCCGGAGTGAAAGCGATGTTGGCTGTATTGCCGGAAGGTACGGTTGTATTGCCTGTGGGAGGTATTGATGCTGGCAATATGGACGCCTACTTTGCTGCCGGAGCAAGTGGTTTCGGGCTTGGCTCCAGTGTTTATAAGCCCGGGATTGGCCTTCTGGAAATTGAATTCCGTGCGCAACAACTGTGCAGTGTTATTCGCAAACGAAATCAGTGATGAGGTTATAGGTGTCTATTAAAGCGTCGTTGAAATTTTTGTCCGTAGCCGAAGGTGCTGGTGTTTATCGGGTTGGCGACAATAATCAGCAAAACACCCGACATATGGGTGAGTTCGAGATGAAGGAAGTAGACATCCACAATGCTCGTGAAAGTAGTGAGACATTTTCCCTTGATCAACACGGATTCACGCTGCTGGGGCAGGTAACAAAAGTTAAGGATTTTTATCAGGATTCGGAACTTACGGCGGTCTACAACGATGAAGTCAAGAAGCTGATAACGGCTGCCACAGGTGCAGCGCGCGTGGAAATATTTGACCATACGCGTCGCTCTTCATCCACCCGTGTTCGCCGCGAACATGATGTTCGTGAGCCAGCTTCAGTAATACATAATGATTACAGCGCTGTGTCCGGTGTTAATCGTCTGAAGGACCACTTTGCGGGAAGCGGGGAAAATATCGATGCACTACTTGCCGGGCGTTTCTCCATAGTCAATGTCTGGCGATCAATTAATGGGCCCGTTTTGAGTTCGCCTTTGGCCATGTGTGATGCAAGAACATCTCGACCGGATGATTTTGTTTCAGTGAAGCGAGAATCGAAACAACGGATGGGGGAGCTGCAGCAGGCACTGTTCAATCCAGCGCAGCAATGGTACTACTACCCGGAAATGCAATTTGACGAAGCGCTACTAATCAAAACATTTGATTCAAGCGAGCAGGGCCATGCCCGGTTTACCCTGCATACTTCATTTGATCTGCCATCGGCCGGTGATGATCTGCCACAACGTGAAAGCCTGGAAACGCGCTGTTTTGTTTTCTACGATAATATCTAGTCTCCGTATCTAGTCTCCTTATCTAGCTGCTTAATCCAGCCGTTTTATCCAGCCGTTTTATCCAGCCGTTTTGGCCAGCCCCGGTACCCCGGCACCAGCGATGAAAATTACAGGTGCTTGAATACCGGGGCATTGTTGAAACCAGGCGTCGTTGATACTAGGGTATAGCCGGTGCGGGATTATTATTCTCAAAGGATGAGGATTCCTTGTTCTCTGTTTTGCCCTTATCCAGTTTAATCAACAACGCCGGCAGGAAAAGAAAATCAACGACCAGGGCCAGTGTGATGGTTACGGCTGTCAACAGTCCCATTTGCGAGTTAACCAGAAAGTTCGATTGGGCTATTACGAGAAAGCCTGCCACCAGAACGATTGTCGTGACACTAAGCGCGACCCCGACCGTGTTAAAGGCATAACGTACAGCATCTTCCGCATCCATTCCCCGTTCACGCCGCGCACGCAGGTACTTGGACAGAAAATGTATCGTATCGTCGACGACAATACCAAGCGTCATGGCCACTACTACGGATACAGCCAAGCCGACCTGACCCACAACTATGGCCCAAATACCAAACGCCATCAGAGCCGGCGCGATATTCGGGATTAAGCTGATCAGGCCAAATTTGACTGAGCGCAGTGCAAACACCAGAAGTAGTGAAATCAGCACCAAGGCTATGGATGTGCCTGACAACATACTGATAATGTTGCGAAAGCTTATGTGAGAAAACATCACAGTCGGGCTCGCCCCGGACGTTGCTATAGATGGTGTGTTTTGTTCCATCCAGTCAGTCACCCGGTTTTCAAATTCCAGCATGTCATTGGTTGACAGGGTTTCAAGCGTGGCTGATAAGCGTGTTGCCGATTTGTCAAAGTTAATCTGATTGTTCAGATCCAGCCCGTAGGGAAGGGACATTTCGTAGAGCAACATATATTGCGCTGCCAATTCATTGTTTTCGGGTAGCTTGTACCAGGTTTGATCATCGCCATGCATACTGCGATTCAAGCGTCGCATGGTTTCTGTAAAGGCTGAAACGTTTCTGACCTCCGGCTGTACTTTCAGGTAATTCTCAAGCTTTTCCACATCATTCAGGAAATCCGGGTTACTCACGCCACCGTCTACACCGCTATCAACTGAATAATCGATAAAGTACATGCCAGCCATTTTGTCCGTGATGCGATCGGTTTCAACACGGAAAGGCACGCTCTCGTCAAAATATTCAACGAACACATCATTTAGCTGATTGCGAGGTGCCATTAACGCTGTGGCGATCATGACAAACAGCATGCCCCAGAAAAGCGGCGTGCGGTTACCGATAACAAAACTTGCCAGTTTGTCCATCAAAGAGCTGGAGGTTGATTTGCCGGGTTTGACCTTGGCCGGCAATACGGCAACCAATGCTGGCAAAAAGGTAACAGCCAGGAAAAAGGCCAGCATGACACCTATTGCGGTGATATTTCCCAGATCATGGAACGGTGGTGCATCGCTTGCGTTCATGCTCAAAAAGCCGATAGCGGTTGTGATCGAAGTCAGTAGTATCGGTGTGAAGTTAACTCTGAGGCTCTCTACTACGGCTGCAAATTTCTCATTGCCACTGCGCAGGTTGTGATAGTAAGTTACAAGAAAATGCACGCAATCAGCCACCGCCAAGGTCAGAATAAGTGTGGGTGCTGACATTGAAGCTGGCGTCAGTTTTATTCCCATCCAGCCAGCAGCCCCCATACCGCCCAGAATGGAGAGCAAAATTACCGCAACCGTTGCCAGCATCGCTACCGGGCTTTTGATCAGTAGCAGAATGCCGACGATGATGACACCGAATGCCAGGGGAATCAGTGTTGACATATCCTTCAACGAGGCTTCCGGAAAAGCCTGATTCATCATGATGACGCCAGTGGAGGAGAATTCTATGTCCGGATATTTGGCTTTCATCTCATCGATTATTTTGCGAGCTGCTTCGACTGTGACTTCAGTGGCAATCTGCGGGTCGCGTTGTTTGAGTTCTTCCTTGCTCAGCGTTGCGCGCGCTTCATCGGTCAGCTCGGGTGGCAATTCTATGGTGACATTAACGCCGGTTGTTGCGCTGTCAGTGGAGAGCAGGCGATTAACCAATGCCGGTTGCGATTGCGCTATTTCACGAATCGATTCCAGTTGTGCGGCGTCCAGCACTGACGGATCTTCCACAAGGTCAGTAACAATAAGATCGTCTTCTTCGCCATAAATATGCTGGTAGTTGGTAATTGAATCGACCCTGACTGAAAAGGGCAGTTGCCAGGCAAGGTCAGTAAATTCGGCCACCGCCTGAAGCGTGTCGGTGGTAAAGACGTCCCCGGATTCCGGCTCCAGCATGACAAGAATGTTGTCACTGCGGGTATAGGCTTCCTGCAGTTCCTCAAAGGCGACAAGTTGAGGATTATCCGGGCTGAACCAGACCCTGTAATCATTGGTAAATGCCAGAAAGCGGCCACCTGAAGCGAGGAGCATAATGACCAGGGTGCTTGCGATCAACACCAGCCAGCGGAATCGGATCAGAAAATTTCCATATTGGGTAATCATACAACTGCGATTCCTCGGCTTTGGTTTGGCACTATTGAAAGGCCCTTGGATTACAAGGGCTGCTCTGTTTTGGCTGATACGCTTGTTGGCGTAGTTCCGATCAAATATTATCCGCATTGTCAAAAAATGACAAGTTGTCAAAAAATACCTTTTTGATGTGCTTTCTGTTAGAGCTCACGTCGCGGTACAGCTGAATCACCCAGCAGGGGGGTGTTAGTCGCAGTTGCTTGAGGTGGTGGGAAGTGATTTTGCTTATCACCGATGACGACGCTATGATTCTGCAGATTAAGAAGAACTATCTGCGCAGAGAAGCTGATGCGAAAGACAAATCCTGATTTCAACGGTGATGGTAACGCCTTCGGGGCGGGGAAAAATTCAAAGACACCCGGCGCTGAGAAGAAATCTGATCAAGAACTCAGACCGAATCGTGGAGCTCCGGATATCAGTACCAGCGATATCATGATGATACAAGAGTCATTGCAGGTGAAGGGGCTGTATCGGGGTGAAATAGATGGCATACCCGGCAGTGAAACTTTGCGGGCAGTACGTTCCTATAAAAAACAGAACAATATTCCTGTCAATAATCGGCTCAATGCTGATTTTGTTTCGCATATGCGATCAGCTTTCTAGGCTGTCACACTAAAGTCTAGCCTGAAGAAATCAAGCCCGTGCTGATTTAGTCGTAGGTAAAATGCAAAGTGTCATTACCAAGTTATTCTGTCGTAGTCCGGTTTCAACATTCGACAAATTCGCGCACTGTGTGATGGCAGATAGCAGGTAGACTTCTACGATGCGGACATTTGCAAGATTGGGGCAGGCGGATTCGATTTGGGCGGCTCCCCATACCAGACGTTTACGAAGTTGATATCCAGCTACTAAGCTCATCATACGAATGTATGAAATTTTTATGGAATGGCTTCCTAGAGCCACAGAATTGAATAGAACTCATGCCAGCGGCAGTCGCCGCCTCAATCCCCGCGACACTATCCTCTATAACTAAACAATGCTGAGGCGCCACATTCATACGTTGGGAGGCGTACAAGAATATATCGGGTTCCGGCTTCCACGACCCTATTGCATAGGAACTGAAAACTTTGCTCACAAAATAATTTGCCAGATTCGTTTTTTGTAAGGCCGGCTCAACTTTACCGATTGGGGCGCTTGTAGCAATACAAATAGGTACCGAAATGTCATCCAAAGCTTTGTGAACACCTTCAAAAGCTTCTAGATTTGTATCGAGCAATTCAGCTACACGATTCCTGTATTGCTGTTCAATATTTGGCGAGAGTTTACAGCCAAATTTCTGCTCGATATCAGAAAATATCCAAGCCAATTTTCTGCCCGAATAGCTTTCTACTAGTTTTTCAACGGATACGTCAATCGAAGGAATAAGGTCCAAAAATGCTTGATTACAGAGAGCTTCGCTGTCTACTAACGTCCCATCAAAATCAAAGATCACACACTGAATCATTCGCTTTTCCAGGTATTTCGCTACGTCTACTGTGGGCCGTTTTTGCAGTTAAACCGAGTACAGGTAATGGCCGGCTGCGTCGCTACTCCCGACTCTCGACATCTTTACAGCCTTGTATAAATAAGCGCTTCATTGGTCCCGGACAATAGCCTCAACGTATCAGTACTTTTCTCGAGACTCAATGTCCGCTGACCAGTAAAAAATCTGAAAACTATTCCAACTACATCCGATGTTTGCTCGCAGCTAGCGTCTGTAACCGTTGCAACGCCAAGCAATAATGTGGCGTCACTCAGTACATAAGGTACGCCGAAGCCGTTACAGTCGAGATTACCAGAAACAGTTCCACTATTTTCTGACTGCAGATCATCATTTGTAAATCTAATACCGAACTCATACGGTAAACCAGTATCTCGGACCATCCAGATCGAACCATTGTCCAGCTGGATTGATTCCAGTGCCCATGATGTTTGATCGAGATTTTCAATTTCTCCCAGAAAGCAGCCGAAACCTATTCCATCAGGATCTACTGGCTCGCACACATTGAACGTTAATGATCTGCCCGACAGTGACTCCAATATAAGTTGTGAATTAACCACTTGATAGGTAAACGAGTCTGAGATTACTGAAAAAAAGAACTCCCCTTGATTAGCATTGAGTCCAAACAGTCGATTATCGCAAGACCCAGTATCAATACTGATACCTTCAACAACAAAAATCATGTCGTTCTGAACATTTATTTGCTCTGATCCATAAGCATTACAACTATCAAATCCGCCAAAAGCGGCGATTTCACCTTGATCGTTTCTTGAAAAAAAGAAACTAAACGGTACATCCACAGCAGCCATCGTTAAACCACCATCTTCAGATGTATAGGATGCTAAAAGCCAGCGGCCATCAATAGTGATTGATTCTTCGGTTTCTGCGATGTCTGTTAACGGTGCGTCAATAGTGTCTGGCTGTGACTGATTGTCAGAACCCGTTCCTGTAGAACAGCCAGCTGATAATACATATAAGACTATAAAGAAAAGCATGTTAATTCTATTCATTGCCAATCCTTTTAGCTTTTGAAGGCGATTTCATTATCGCACCCTATGACCGGGACATAGTTCAGAATACGTTGCGAAACAGATAGAAGCGCGCGTCGGCTCTGGGCGACTGAGGAAGTAGACCATCTGACAAGCACTGCTACTCGATCCATTTTGTTTGCATTATGGGGCAAGTAATTGACGGTAATCAGGGTAGTCTAGGGCGGATAATATTGAAGCCATTGAGTTAACGTCTACTTGTCCATCAATGTCTTCAAATTCAAAACCAGGACTGTTGCCGCAATAGTCAGTGTTTACGAGAGACACGGATTCTCCATTTGTGTTGGTAGAAACTGCAATTACATTAAAATCTTGTGGCTCCAAGTTCAATTGACACTGTCTAAACCTTCCCAGTTCATCGCATCCGTTAGGTGCTAATTGACCTATTGGAATCGTTGCAGTCTGATTGAATTCCAGCAAGAATAACTCAATTTCAGCGTTATTTATGTTTCTGTCGAATTGAATTGTATCAACTAGAGTACCTTGCCCAACAGCAGCTTTGGCAAAGATGAATATTTCTACCAATGCAGTGTTATCGCTATAAAATACTGAGGCAATAGGAGTTGGTGCGAACCCACAAGGAGATGATTCTTGATTTATTGATTGGGCATTGTTTCCAATTGCTTCATCAGTCTCTTGAGGAATATCCTCAACAACTTCAGTGGATGTTGTTTGCTCTTCATCGAGTGAATCTAGAGAGCCATGGTTTGAACTGCAACCAAAAACAAAAATCGTTGATGTAAAAACTACTTGGATAGACTTCATATAGCCACTCAATTTATATCGTTTGCAGTAGCTTGCTGTGTTTCAGTTACAGGAAGAAATTTAATGCTCCCTATCTTTCTAGCTATACCGGAGCCACCAACTCTAGGACAGGCAGCGTACCATGAAATTCATAACCTCTGCTAAGGCTGTATTGCGTCGGTGGTCTCACCCGTTCCCGCACTTGTGTTGCCACCGCTACTGCTGTCACCACAAGCAGATAGCAACAGAACTACCGAAACCGTAGGTATTAAGACACTAATGAATTTCATCACATCAAAGCTCCTTCTTCTATAGGTTTTTTGGGATAGTACTAGTTTTCAGACAGCCCAAGTCCAGCTCGATTCGCTAATTCGTTGATTTTTACAAAGCTGCCAATTCCGCGAAACCCGGTTGCAGCTAACAGATTACTAGTGAACTGTTAGCCCTTGGGTTTT
>CALLOA010000167.1 GCA_938005265.1 uncultured Granulosicoccaceae bacterium | reverse complement strand
CGGCAGCAATCTGTGCCGCTCTCTCGTCGGCAATTCTCTGCCTTTCCCGCAGTATTTGCGCCTGGCGCTCTTGCTCAGCTGCTGCTTGGGCAAGTCGTTGCTCTTCAGCCAGTCGTTGCTCTTCGGCGAGTCGTTGCTCTTCGGCCAATCGTTGCGCTTCGGCCAGTCGTTGTTCTTCAGCCAATCGTTGCTCTTCGGCCAATCGTTGCTCTTCAGCGAGTCGTTGTTCTTCAGCCAATCGTTGCGCTTCGGCCAGTCGTTGCTCTTCGGCGAGTCGTTGCGCTTCGGCCAGTCGTTGCTCTTCGGCCAGCTTTGCAGCAGCTTCAGTCAGTCGCTGCTGCTCGGCCAAGCGTGCCGCTTCATCTGCCAAGCGTTGCTCTTCAGCGATCTTCACATCCGCTTCGGCTCTAAGTTGTAGCTCCCTCAGTTTAGCGACTTCCTCTGCTCTGAGTTGTTCTGCTGCGAGCTGTTCTCGAATTTCATTCAGTCGTTGCTCCTCAAGCCGGCGCGCTTCCTCAGCTTCCAGGCGCTGCTGTTCAGCAATGCGAAGTTGTTCCTGCTGCTCTGCACGTTGCTGGGCAATTTCAATCTCCAGCTCTTCCCTTTTCTGCTGCAACTCCAGTTCAGCCTGTTCTCTTGCTTGACGGGTTTCTTCTGCAATGCGCTCTGCCTGCGCCCTCGCTAGGCGGGTTTCTTCAGCAATCCGGACAGCTTCTTCGCGCAACTGTCGGGTTTCTTCCGTCACCTGACGGGCTTGCTCAATCAAGGCTTCATTTTCACTGGTAGACTGACCTTCGGCATTTTCCGAAGCCACCGCTGCATTTCTATCAGTTTGTGAAGAGTTCGAATCAGCCAGATTAACCACATTAGCGGCCTTATCTTCTTTTAGCGCTTGTATTTGCTTCTCGATCTCTTCAAATTCCTGCTGGCCGTAGCCGTAAACTACAAGGTCAATACTTAACAGTTCTTCCAGCGCCGTATCCGCGTTACCTGCGGCCAAATGTCGCTGCAAGCTGGCAACGGCATCATCCCGCCTTTTACGCAAATCCACATTCCGGCTGACAACAACCGGTTCAATCACGATTGGTAAATCAACTGCTGGCAAATCAACTTCTGGCAAATCAGCGGATTCTTTGGCGAGTGGTTCAGGGCTTTCTATGCCTACCGAACGCTCACCCAGCATATCGAATCCAAACAGCACAGCTCCTAATGCCAACATCACCACAGCAGCCGCAGTGATAATTTTTTTAAGTGGTGACTGCTGATTTTCAGCAATATCGGGTATACCCACGCGCCTGACATCAAACGTATCCGGGCCTTCCCTGCCCAGCTGGGTTTCATCCAGGCTGTCAAGGAAGTCAAAATCTGTGTCCTGCTCAGCCAGTTCATCCACATGGGCATGAGCTTGCGCCGCCTCTTCGCGGTGAGTTTTTTCTATTTCAGTAGCGAAGTTCGAACCGTTATCAATAGCTGCGGTTCCAGACTCCTGTGTTTGAGCGGTTGCTTCCGAAGACCTGACAGATTGTGGCTGCTGGAAATCCGGGTGAGAAACAGGCTGTGGGTAGGGATTCTGGTTAATTCGAACTTCAGGCCCGCCGGCTCCAGCTGTATAACCGCCCAAGCGACCGCGGCGCTCCAGAATTTCGGCGATCGGTACCGCTGCCCGTTTAATGGGTGCCGGGTCTTTAGGGTTGACCGGTAGCTCAACGCCAAAACGGCGCGGCCCCGAAGGCCGCTTGCGTATCCTTCTACGCTGGGCATTTGCCCCGGTGTGAGTTTCTGAACTCGCTTTCTCAGTTTGTGATTGACCGGGTAGGTGTGAAGAAGAGCTTGGCATTGGCGCTACGGGTACATCGCCGGTAAGCGACGATGCATTTTGCGAATCTTCAAGAAAATCCAAGGGATCATTTTCGCCAGTGAAATTCTCGGGATCACGCCGCACAGCATCTTTGCGAGGTTGTATTCCCCCGCTCTCATGCCTGTTTTCTTTGTCCGAAAGTCCCACTATAAAACGACCCGATTTAGTGCTGTCATCATAGACCAAATGGCCTTGGTGAAGTAGTCCGTACAGCGGTGCCAAAGACCTTAACTGAACAGGTTGTCACATTTTACAGACAATAATGGCCAATTCTGGAACACCCTGCGGCAATTGAGGAAAGAATCCTCAGCAGGCGGTTAAAAACCGTGACAAGGTTAACAATTTCTTGCACATTGCATTAGAGATCGAATCTCCAGGTTTGTTCGGACAGACTTGTTGTAGCACTTTCAACGACCGGCTGCGAAGCACCAGGACTCACCGCCCCCACTCTGGGCAAAATTTTGGGCAAAATTTCAAGCCTTGCCGAAATATCCGGTAGAAATATTTCGAGACCCTCGGCGGCCAAAGGGCCACGCAGAAGAAATCTTGATACCGCTCGTGTAACGGAGGGGCCGTGGGCTCGTGATCCCTGCTGTGGAGCCCGCAATATTCTGGGATCCACAAATTCAGTGATTGCCAGCAATTCACCGGTGCTCGAGTACCACCGGGCATTAGGTGTTAGTAAACCAGATGCTGATGAAAAGGCACCATCCGCAACATCCGTCATCGCTTTGTTGCCACCTGATCCCGACCTGATTGCAGCCAACAATCTGCTTCTTCCTTCATCGACTCTCTCAACACTGTTACTGTTGGTGTTTTGAGCCTGCGATGGTTCGGGCAAGCGTTTTTCTATCGCGAGGCCAGTATCATCAAGCAGCAGCAACAATGTCTGCATTTCATCAGCTGCGTTTGCCAGCATTGAGGTGCCAGCGTAGCCCCCAAAGAAAAGAAACAAAACACTTGCACGAATAATAGAGCCAGTTGTAAAGCCAATTCGTCTCATCGCTTTCTGATTGGGATTCGTGGGAGTCAGAGGCATTACTGATTCACCACGTTTAACAGCCACTGCCAGCGAAACTCTGATGCATTGGGTGTAGCCATTCGAATCGTTCCACTGATGTCACTAACCGCCAACGCAATGGTGTACTGACCAGCATCGCGCTGAATAATCAGTTCACTACGCCCTCTCGCTGAAACAATTTCCACATCATCAACAAACCAGTTAATGCTTTGAATGGTATCGTCGAATAGCGGTGCAACAGTAAACAGTTGCGATTCAGATTGGTCAATAGTCAGCTGTTGTGTCACCGGGCCGAAAGAGATGATCGGATTACTTCGCCGATAAACTGAAAGCGCCCACTGTTCACCATTGACCGGGCCGAAATCGGCCTGGTTGTTACGCATGCGGCTATCGCTGGTCGCTCGGTAGAGTCCATTGGGAACGTAGAACGCACCTTCAAAAATTCCGACACCGGCACGCCCTTCCAGCGTTGGAAAATTTTCAACATCATCAATCCAGTGCGCCCACGGTACCTGCAAGGGATCAGAGCTGGCACTTATGTTGGCAAAGCGGCCTTCAATAAACCGGTCGTCGATGGATTCAGGTATCAGCGTATCAACATATTCATCCGCCAGACCGGCAATACTATGACCAAGCTCATGCAAGGCAATTTCGGGTGCGGAAGCAGATGCCACTGCAATGGAACCACCACTTCCGCCAAAACGCGGGTCATTAACCAGCAATACTATTTGATCGAGATGAGGATACTCGTCCAGGGCCTTATCAAAAACAAGCGCGTCATTTGCGCAAATCAATCGCGGGATTCCACGACAGAAATAGCCGGCATCAAAGGCCGTATCACGAAAGTCAGCAGTAACATCATCATCAATTCCGGAATCAACTGACGGTTGCAGTACACTGTGAATGTTCCACGCATCAAAGTGAGCAGCGATAGCAGGATCCCGCTCCATCAAAGTAATCAGGCCTTCAACATCTTCCCGAAAAGTATTGGCTTCGTCTTCTTTGTAGCCCTCCGACAGTACCACCAAGTGAATACCGGCACCTCTGCTGCGCCCCTTGAGGGTTCTGCCCTGGCCACTGCTGGTGACGGGAAAAATGGTTATCGGAATGATTTCCCGGCTGGTGCTGCCCAGCAGATCCCGGGCAATAACGACCAGATTGATACTGGTAACCTCGACCGGCGTACGCGCGGTCAGTGCAAGACTACCCCCCAGAATCTCAACATCCGCAAAGTCATTGAGCTCGGTTGCCAGCGTAACAAAATCACCATCCGGGTCATCGGGAAAAAGATTAACCACGACACGCTCACCAGCATCCAGCGAACGTGGAAACTGTGCCGGATTGATATCCGGCGGGTCATTGATATCCAGCACTTCCAGCGCAAACGGACCAGCTTCGGCCATTTCATTGGATGGGTCAGTGGCAAAAAAGCGAATATCGCGATAGATACCCACGTCGCCCTGCTGCGGCAGGCCACTCAACAATCCGGAATTACTATTAAGGGACAACCAGGGTGGCAGGTTGCTGGCAGAATAGGACAACAGATCTTCGTCCACATCGACACCTTCCAATCGCAAAAAAAAGCTTGAGCCCTGTTCAACCACTCGATCAAGTTCAACCACCAGTTCAGGTGCATCATTGACGTTTTCAACTCTGATGTTGACACTGGCCTGATTCGAACCCAGACCATCGAAAACCACGTAATATCGGAACGAATCCAGGCCGAAGTAGTCTGGCTCCGGAACATAGGTGAAATTGCCTGTAGACGGGTCCAGCTCAAGACTGCCAAAGGCAGGTGGCTGTGTAATAGCAAACACCGGGGCATCAACTTGCTGAGTGTCATCACTGGTGTTGATGATATCCAGTTGGCCCTGCAAGGTGGTATCTTCAACCATACCGAATGCCCGGTTCTGCACAACAACCACGGCGGCACCATCAGCCATTGGAAACCCTTCAGGTGGTTGGAAATCCAGGTTGTTTGAAGATGTTGATGAATCGCTACAGGACGCTACGAACAGCAGTAGAAAAAGGCAGGCGATTGCTTCACGCACCATACCCGCTCGAACAATGGCCCGTGCAGGTTGCGATATTGGCGGGGCTTGCACATGTTGTGTGCAGCTCGTTAAATTTGAGATTGGAGTGGCCATGTGAACTGCTAACAAGCAACCATTATTTTAGGCCTTACAACCGCGCGACAGTGTGAAATTTTAGCAAGTCAGGAACTGAATGCGCCCGAAACTTTCATTTTTCATTGCCAAGTGTAAACAACTATAGATTACATTTTTTGGCAATTGACAATTAATGCAAAAAAGTTCATCAACCTTAAGTTAATCAACCCTATAAGATCAGCCCGAAATTCGATTAGCCCGATATTCGTATTCTGCCAGGGCTAGCTGAAGGGACATGCACTGGTCCGGCGTTATTCCTGCACATGCGAAAAAGTTCCTTTTTCACGGGCAATTTCTATGTACAGCTCGCGTAGCTTTTTGCTGGTCTCACCCGGCTCCCCGTCCCCGATGTCCTGGCCATCGATGCTGACCACAGGCATCACGAACGATGAAGCACTGGTGATAAACGCCTCTTTGGCGTTTTTGGCCTCTTCAATGGTAAAAGGTTTCTCAATATATTTATTCTGGGTCAGGCCACAGAGCCTCAGTACGGCTTCACGAGTGATCCCACTCAATATTTCATTACCCAGATGACGCGTCTGTATTGTTCCATCGTGATGAACAATGTAGGCGTTATTGCTGGAGCCTTCAGTTACGAATCCATCTTCAACCATCCAGGCATCATCAACGCCGGCATCAGCGGCCGCCTGCTTTGCCAGCGCCGGGGCCAATAAACCTACAGTTTTGATATCACGCCGCTGCCAGCGGATATCCGGCACACTGATAACCTTGATGCCGGTTTTCGCTTGAGGAGAATTCAGCAGATTTTTCTTCTGGGTAAACATGACGATGGTGGGGGTGGCGTTGGCTGGAAAGCCGAAGTCCCGATCTGCGACACCACGTGTTACCTGTAAATAAACGAGGCCCTCATCAATTTCGTTAAGCTCAATGAGCTTCTGTTGTGCTGCGAGTACTTCAGCATCTGTTGCAGGCGCTTGCATGGAGATTTCACTCAGCGAACGGTGCAATCGATTCATATGGGCATCATTGTCGATGAGTTGCCCCCCTAGCACTGACGACACCTCATAGACCGCATCAGCAAAAAGAAAACCCCGATCCAACACGGATACCTTGGCATCAGCTTCGGCAACGAATTCACCATTAACGTAAAAAGTTCTGCTCATTTTTCAACTCCCACACCGACTTCGCGGAAGTCTACACCAGAGTAGCCACCAGACGAATACCGCAGGTGAAATTCTCATGACATTTCTCGAAATCACGGAAGCACGAATTATCGGAAATTACCAGCCACCGGCCTTTCGCAAAAGTCCGATAAGGCCGGTAACAACGGCTTTAAAACCAACCGAACTGAAACGACTCATCGCAAGGCAGCAAGCATTTGCGGCAGTTCCGCCAGAGTTTTCAACTGCACCGTTGCAGCCGTCAGGCCAGCAGGCCACGACAAACCTTCAGGGTTATACCATGCTGTCAGGGTGCCGGCTGCCTGCCCGCCTCCCACATCCGTCTCTATATTGTCGCCGACGTGCAAAATCTCAATAGGGTTTACATCTAACTCAGCAGCACAGGCATGAAACATGTGTGTTGCCGGTTTAGGAGGACTCTGCAAGGTGGCACAGCGAATGTCATCAAACAGATGATGAATGCCCGCGATTTTCAGATCAGCATTGCCGTTAGTTATCGCCGCCAAACGATAGTCCTTGCGTAAATCCTGCAAACACTGAAGCGCATCATCAAATAGTGTCACCTGGCTGCGCGCCTGATAAAAAACATCAAACACGTCTTCGACCATATTCTCAACCGCTTCTTCATCATATCCATATTCGCTAAAGAGCGCAGCCAGAGAATGCTTACGCATCGCAGTAACGTCGCCTTGTAACTGCGGATTAAGTTTGAGGAATTCACTGCGCTTGTTTGCCAGTTGCTGCTTGTCAAGCTCATCAGTGATGTTGCTGGCTTTGGATTTTATCCAGTCATACTGCTTTTGCTCAGCATCCAGTATGACTTGTTCCAGCGGCCACAAGGTATCATCAAGATCGAATGAAACCACTTTCACAGCGGACAACAAAGACGCTACGTTCGTTGCTTGCTCCGTATTTGAAACATCAGAGGAATTTCCTGCATCGGTATCAGTTATATTCACCGGACTTACGTCTCCTGTTGTAAAGCCGCGGCTACCAGCACTACATGCATTCTGCGCGGTCCATGAGCGCCTAATTCCAGCGTCTGTTCAATATCCGCAGTACGCGAAGGGCCGGTGACAAAATTGACTGCGCGTGGCACGGTTGTGGCGATATCGGACATATCTTCAGCAGTTTCACGCAAGCGTTTCCAGACATCATCCAGGTGCTTCACGATCTGCTCCTCATGCAAAACAACAATATGATTATCCGGCAGAAAATTCAGAGTGGAGGGGTGCTCAGAATCGGAGGCCGTTACGATGCTACCCGTTTCGGCCACAGCGCAGAAACAGGGTGTCACGCTGGTAACCTCCGGTTTGCTGGCAGACTCACTCTGGCTGTCACTTTTCCGGATTGAGACCAAGGCATCACGCGCCGCACCGCTCAAAGTATCTGCCGGCCAACTAAAGCCAGTAGCGTCACGCAACGATGGTGAGACTATAAGAGGCCCCTGAATATGATGCTCGCGCCTGTATTCCTCAACTACCTGCACCACCTCGGATTGTGTTTGCACGCGTGTCAGCGTGATTTGTACACGCTCCATTTGTTCAAGCAATCGATCTGTATCATCAGTCGGCACCGGCCAACTGGGCAAGGTGTGGGCGCGGCGTGATTGCATGTGGGAACGCACAGCTTCCGGCAATACAGTCGCAGATTCGCTTGCAGATTCGCTTGCAGATGCGTCTGCAAATTCGGCCGTGGCCCCTGGTGGGGAATCGAACCTTGAGCTCGACGATAATTCAGGCTTTGCCCTGGTGTTCGCAACAGTGCTTGCACGCTCACTATTGGCCGCACGAATTCTCTTGAGAATTTTATCGCGAGCTGCCGTAGATTCAGCAGTCAGTGTCGTGGGTTGACCGGTTGGGGAATTCACCTTTTATATAACCTCTGTGCAACCGCAGCTTGCGCCGTGATTGGTGCAGCAAGAAACAAAACCAGACATCAAATCTCAGCGGAATCTGGTTTTGCCGATTTACTTTTACGGTAAGCCGACATGAAAGTTGTCGAAGCGGGAGCCGGTAAGTCACGGCAGGTTGTCCAGCCGGATGCTAAAGGTAGACGACTGAGCTTTCCGCGACGTTTAGCCAGTCGATGCAGTACCGAAATCGCGAGACGGGTCACGGCTTGATAAAGCTTCGGGCGCTTTGCAAAAAAAGCCCAAATACCAAGACCATAGCGAGTCACCGAACCTGTCAAGCCCCGCTCATAAGACTGTTGACGGTGGCGGCGTAACAAACTGGGCAAAGGAATCGACATGGGGCACACTTCAGCGCAGCGCCCGTTCAGCGTACAAGCATGTGGCAGGTCGGCAGTTTCTTCAAGGCCAACCATTGCGGGTGTCAACACTGACCCCATAGGCCCGGGATACACCCATCCATAGCTGTGGCCACCAATCGAGCCATAAACAGGACAGTGATTCATGCAAGCACCGCAGCGTATGCAACGCAACATTTCATGAAAGCCGGAACCCAGCATGCTGCTGCGCTCATTGTCTACCAGCACAACATGAAATTCTTCCGGCCCATCAAGATCACCTGAGCGCCTTGGCCCAGACATCAGACTTGTGTAGTTGGAAAAATGCTGCCCGGTACCATTACGTGCTAACAACCGTAGCATGCAAGCAGCATCATTCAGTGTCGGTAAAACCTTTTCAATACCAACAATGACGATCTGTACTTTGGGCAGGTTGGAACTCAGATCACCATTGCCTTCATTTGTGACCAGTACATGCTGACCGGTTTCAGCTATGAGAAAATTTGCCCCTGTAATTCCCACGTCTGCTGCCAGAAATTTTTCCCGTAAAACCTGACGTGCTTCTGCAACCAGCTGTGTGCGATCCTCAATTTTCTCGGTCAGACCATATTGCTGGTGGTGTTTGTGGAAAAGCTCGGATACCTGCTCTTTCGTTTTATGAATCGCAGGGGCAATGATGTGGCTGGGCGGCTCTTCGGCCAGTTGGATAATGTATTCACCCAGATCAGTTTCTATGACCTCCATGCCGGCATTTTCCAGTGCATCGTTAATCCCGGTCTCTTCACTGACCATCGATTTGCCCTTGGCAACCAGCGATGCACCGGCAGATTGGCAGATTGCCACGATCGTCTGTTGAGCGTCTTCGGGTGTCGACGCCCAATGCACATGACCACCCTGTTTCTGTACCTGCTTTTCATACATTAGCAGGTAATCGTCCAGATGTTGGAGGGTGTGGTCCTTGAGCGTTTTTGCATCAGTGCGAATCTGCTCCCACTCGGGAACCAGCGTAATCGCTTTGGCGCGCTGCGCTGCAAAACCGGAGGTAATGACATTACCCAGCGCGGCTTTCAACGACTCGTCCTGCAGTGCATCACGCGAACGGGCTTTGAAATCTCGGGAATATACCTGCAAAAACCAAACTCCTGTTTAGCAATTTAATTTTGGCTGGGCCGGGTAACTGGCCAGCACTGTTATTGTCAACTTGGTGCTTTGTCAGGGTCACCGATGCCGGCAACCTCTGCCATACCTGCCAGCACTTCCGCGACATGGTACACCCGCATCTCCGGATCAGCTGCTGAGGAACTTTCACTCGGCTTGGAACCGGGTTCGGACAAATGAGCGCTTGCAGCTGTTCGTTTCAGACGACCGCTGATATTGAGCAAACAACCCATATCGCCTGCTAACAGAACCTGCGCTTGACTCTTACGAGCCAGGGCAACCTTATCGGATACCAGACGTTCCGATATATCCGGGTACTTGACGCAAAAAGTACCTCCAAAACCACAGCATACTTCGGTATCTGCCATCTCATTCAGAGACAGGCCTTCTACCTGGGCCAGCAACTGGCGGGGTTGAGACTTTATACCCATTTCGCGCAATCCCGAACAACTGTCGTGATAAGTAACGCTATGCGGAAATTTTGCATCGATTGCTTCGACCTCAAGCACATCGACCAGAAACGACGTCAATTCGTAAACACGAGAGGAAAATTCAGTTGCACGTTTGAACCAATCCGCCTCATCCTCGAGTAATTCAGGGTAGTGCTCACGCAACATCCCGGCGCAGGAACCCGATGGAGCTACTATATAGTCAAAAGATTCAAAGGCTTCGATAGTTGCCTTTGCGATTTTCTTGCTATTGGCTGTTTCACCCGAATTGAAAGCAGGCTGACCACAACAGGTTTGCGACTCCGGCACACTTACCGTACAGCCTGCTTGCTCAAGTAGTGAAATTGATGCAAAACCGACATTCGGGCGATACAGGTCAACCAGACAAGTAACAAAAAGACCGACACGCGTACCTGTAGCATGTCCGCCAACCGAAGAACGCGAAGAACTAGAAGAAAGAGAAGAACGAACGCTCCCCATAACTTGTTTTTCCAATGAAGCCGCAGGAGTAATTTCTTATGATACCCCAACATCAACCCCGCCGCCGAATCCTTTGCAGTTGCAGCATGCACGACAATTACAGGAAAACTTCCCGGGCGCAGATTGCGACAGAACCGAAGGCTACTGCATGAGCGACACTCTGGTAATTGGTGAAAAATCCCTGCGTTACGCACATATACCGTCAGCCAGGGAGAACAAAGCCCCGAAAAGTTCATCCGCAGGAGCAACACAAACCTTGCCTGGGGTGTTTTTTTGTGGTGGTTTCCGCTCAGACATGGGCGGTACGAAAGCCGTGTATTTGCAACATTTCTGTGAATCAAACGGTTTGCAGTACACACGATTTGATTACCGGGGGCACGGTTCGTCAAGCGGTGAATTTACCGAGTGCGGGATCGACGACTGGCGACTCGATACGCTGGATATTCTGGATCACATATGCAAGGGGCCACAAATCATTGTCGGTTCAAGTATGGGACTATGGATGGCAATGCTTGCCTGCATCGCCCGCCCTGCCAGGATAAATAGTCTTGTCGGAATTGCAGGTGCACCAGATTTTACCGAACGGTTGATCTGGCAAGGCTTGGATGCCGGGATGCAAGCCAAACTCACATCCGGTGAAATCTGGTACCGACCCAGTACCTACGACGATGGTTCACCCTACCCGATCGGTATGGGGCTGATTGAAAGTGGCCGGCCATGGCTATTGCTTGATCACAATCCGGAACAGATTCACAAAGCTGTTGCACAGGAGTCAACACCAGCAGCTTCATCAATTTCACCGTCACCCACGATACCTGTCAACTGCCCCGTGCGACTGTTACACGGCACAGCCGATGACGATGTGCCGTGGCAACTATCACAAGAACTTCTGTTGTCTCTCACCAGTAATGATGCCAGCCTGACGCTGGTAAAGAACGCCGATCACCGCTTGTCATCTGCTGAGAATCTTTCTTTATTGGAAAATATTTTGGTTAATCTGATTGATCTGTAAAGCCAACATCAGCCCCGGGGCTCCATCAGTTTTACCAGGCGACACAGATCTGGCCTAGTTCGGCTACCCTGCTATAGAAAATGTAAAACGGGTGCAGTGTTTTGATATCAACTGTGGCAATATCATATCGCAAGCGAAAGCTAAGACTTCTTGCGGTCTGTATTGCTACTAACAACAAGGGAAATCGACAATATGAGCAGTGACCCGTTCAGCGGCGGCCTTATCGCCTATGGCAATAGCCTGCGCAATGGCACAACAACGATTAGAGCAACTGTCGAGTACTGCTTTAATCGTATTGAGCAATATGACGATCATCTTCAGTCATTTCAGTTGCTTGACAAAACCGCTGCACTGGCCAATGCCAACGCACTTGATGCTTTGTTAGCCAATGGTACGGATCTCGGCCCCCTGATGGGCGTACCACTTGGGGTTAAAGATATAATCGCTGTGAATAATCTGCCAACCACGAATGGCTCGCTGCACGAAAGCAATCTACCGGGTGAAAGGGAAGGACCCGTGGTTGAAAGATTGCGAAAAGCCGGTTGCGTTATTCTTGGTAAAACACGCACAGTTGAATTTGCACTGGGTGCTACCGGATTAAACGCAGCACGAGGTACACCAAAAAATCCCTGGGATTGGCAATCACCACGTATTCCAGGCGGCTCATCCAGTGGATCTGCTGTAGCTGTTGCAGCAGGTTTTGTGGGTTTTGCTCTGGGTACGGACACAGGTGGCTCAGTCAGAATACCTGCCTGTTTCAACGGCATTTTCGGGCACAAGACAACAGTGGGTCTATGGCCCACAGAGGGTGTATTTCCGCTATCACCCACTCTCGATTCGATCGGTCCACTGTGCCGCAGTGCATCTGATGCTGCCCTGGTGCACGAAGTCATCTGTGGGGAAAAGGTTTCAACTGCCGTACTTGCTGAAAACGTTTCTACCCAAAAAAATTCGTCGCTCAGCGGTTTGCGCTTTGGTTTGCCACAAGATCTCTACTTCGACAATCTCGATGATACGGTCAGTCAGACGTTTAAGGCAGCGATTGATAAATTGGCCGACGCAGGGGCCATATTTGAAAATATTTCTTTGCCGGAATCTCACGAACGTGCCACGGTGTTTCCAAAAATTGTACCTCCGGAACTCCTGTTTGCGCTTGGCCGTGACGGCTTTAAAAAAGCGGCTCCGATGATGGACCCTGTTACCCGGGAACGCGCCGAGGTAGGCCTGGCTATAGACGCAATCGACTATCATGGTGCACAGCAACGACTCAAACAGCTCGCCGTAATCGGCGAACAGGCCCTAAGTGGCTTTGATGCCCTGCTGGCCCCGACCTGCCCCTTCGTTCCAATGCAAGTGGAGAGTTTGAAAAACGAAGCTGAGCATCAACGCTCCTTGCTGTCATCACAAAACACTCAACCCGCCAACCTGATGAGACTCTGTGCCAGTTCGCTTCCGATTCAGCAATTGAACACGGCAGCTTCGCTGCCTGTAGGCCTGCAGGTTATTTGCAGGCAAAACCGTGACGCCGAACTTCTGCATTTGTCTCAAAAATTACAAGATGTGTTGGGTCATGGTGCACTTCCCAAGCTGCCGTAGCCTGATAGCTGAAGGCAAAAATGCCTGACTTGGCAGGCAGTTCCTTTGTACAACTCACCGGCTACTGAACAAATGTGTGATATCAGGGTCTGTCTGAGAACACCTCAATGAGTTAGCAACATGCCAAGCCGTAAAAAGATCAGCTTTGCCGGGCATCAAGGTGATGTCCTGGCAGGTACGATAGAGCTCCCTGACGATAAACCCAAGACGGTCGCTTTGTTTGCTCACTGCTTTACCTGTGGCAAGGATGTTGTTGCAGCATCAAGAATTGCGCGCAAACTTGTCGCCAAGGGATTTGCAGTTCTACGCTTTGATTTTACCGGTCTGGGTGGCAGTGAAGGCGATTTCTCCAATACAAACTTTACATCGAATGTTGAAGACTTGTTACAAGCCGCTGATTATCTGCGAGCCCACTACGAAGCACCACAAATTCTGATAGGTCATAGCCTCGGTGGCACAGCCATATTGAATGCCGCTGCAAAAATACCTGAGAGTCGCGGAGTTGTAACAATAGGGTCACCCGCTGATGCCCAACATGTTTCCCAACAATTTGCCGATGCCCTGAAAGAAATTGAAGCCAAGGGCGAAGCACAGGTTCGACTCGGCGGGAGACCGTTTCTGATTCGCAAACAATTTGTCGATGACATCAGAAATACTTCGGTCGAATCTATCCGGGCGCTGAAAAAAGCGTTTCTGATTATGCACGCACCACAGGACAATATTGTTTCAGTGCGTGAGGCCGAAAAAATCTATCAGGCAGCCTCACATCCTAAAAGTTTTGTCAGCCTGGATGACGCTGACCACCTGCTTTCCAGAAAGCATGATGCCGATTATGTAGCCAGTCTTATATCTTCATGGTCCAGCCGATTTCTCGAAAACGACAATTATGAAAAAGACCCGGACAAGCATCGAAACAAGTCTGCAGACCGGGAAGCCACAGGCTTGGCCGAAACCGTAATCGCCAAAATTTACCCGGGTCGCCTGCTGGCCTCAGAGGTCGATCATAAGTTCACGATAAAACTGCAGACTGACAGACATGAATGGCTGGCCGATGAGCCGGCCGGGGTTGGCGGTTCTGACAAAGGGCCTGATCCTTATGATTTATTACTCGCATCAGTCAGCGCCTGCACAGCCATGACGCTGCGCATGTATGCGCAACGTAAAGGTTGGCCGGTTGAAGATGTTAACGTTGCAGCCAGTCACTCTCGCCAGCACATCAACGATTGCGAAGACTGCGAAGGGGCTCCAAAACGCATTGAGAAAATAACAAGGCATATAGCGATCAAAGGCGACCTGACTACCGAACAGCGCCAACGTATGATGGTCATTGCCGACAAATGTCCGGTACATAGAACACTAACAGGAGAATTTGACATTGAGAGCCAGGAAATGCCTTTCTCCTGACACAGAGTCTTTTCAGTAATTTGATCGGCCAGATCACCAATCAGGCAGTGAGCTGAGGATCACTCAGACTACACTTTGATGCGAAAAGAATAATAATTTAGAGGCGTATCAGTTATCAGTGCGCTCTGGCTGGAATCGCCTGGCATTTCTGTCACGGCGTTCAGCGAAAAAACGCTGTATCAATTGGCGGCTTTCATCGGCCAATACGCCTGAAGTTATTTGAAAATGGTGGTTGTGCAAAGGGTCAGCAGCCAGGTCAAAAGCGCTGTCAACAGCCCCTGTTTTGGGTTCGGATGCGGCAAACACAAGTCGATCAATCCGTGCTTGAATCAGTGCACCAACACACATACAGCACGGCTCCAGAGTGACATACAGTGTGCAACCGGTAAGCCGCGGAGATTGCTGTACCTGGGCGGCCTTCTGCAATGCAGCAATTTCAGCATGGCCGGCAGGGTCAAACTGCGCAAATGTCCGATTACAGGCTTGCGCGATCACCACACCGTTATACACCACCACAGCACCCACAGGCACATCACCCAGATCGCGAGCCCGCCGCGCCTGAAGTAGCGCCAGCTGCATAATTTCTTCGTCAATGTTGTGCCGGTCTTGCAATCACTTCACCTTATCCGGGGGCAGAATGAAAAAAGGCCACTGGCAGAAACTGCACAGTGGCCCTGATAGCATAATGATCATTAACACACTGACCAATTTTTATTTCACAATGACTTCGCGATAATTAGTCAGCAAAGGTCAGCACCAGCCAACTATCCTGTAACAGCCTCATTTTCTTCTACAGCTTTCATGCTGAGGCGAATACGGCCTTGCTTGTCAACTTCAAGAACCTTGACCTTGACCATCTGACCTTCGGAGAGTTCGTCTGACACATTCTGCACACGTTCATTGGATATTTGCGATATGTGTACCAGACCATCTTTACCTGGCAGAATATTTACAAAGGCACCAAAGTCCATGATCTTCTGAACACGGCCTTCATAAACAGTACCCACCTCTACATCTGCCGTGATCAGCTCGATGCGCCTTCGCGCTTCTTCACCAGCTAAACGATCACTGGAGGCAATTTTAATAACGCCGTCATCACCGATATCAATTGTCGCACCGGTCTCTTCAGTCAAGGCGCGAATAACAGCACCACCTTTGCCTATGACCGCAGCGATTTTCTCCGGATGGATCTTTACAGTGATAAAACGCGGCGCGTGTTCGGATAGATCTTCACGAGGTGTGCTGATATTTTTCGCCATCTCGCCAAGAATGAACAAGCGCCCTTCCTTAGCCTGTGCCAATGCGGTTTCCATGATTTCACGTGTAATACCATCAATCTTGATATCCATTTGCAAGGCCGTGACACCACTTTCTGTTCCGGCCACTTTAAAATCCATATCACCCAGGTGATCTTCATCACCAAGAATATCTGAGATGACTGCGTGGCCGTTATCTTCTTTGATAAGACCCATAGCGATACCGGCAACTGGAGCCTTCAACGGCACACCCGCATCCATCAACGCGAGGCTGGTGCCACAAACGCTGGCCATGGAACTTGAGCCATTGGATTCGGTGATTTCAGAAACAACACGAATAACATAAGGGAAATCGTCTTCGTGAGGCATCACTGCCTGTACACCACGTTTCGCCAGCTTGCCGTGGCCTATTTCACGCCGCTTTGGTGAACCGACAAAACCGGTTTCGCCAACACAGTACGGAGGAAAATTGTAGTGCAACATAAATGGCATGCGCGACTCACCAGTCAAACCGTCTATGATCTGTGCATCACGTGTCGTACCCAACGTCGCGGCAACAATTGCCTGCGTCTCGCCCCGGGTAAACACCGCTGAACCATGGGTACGCGGCAAGACACCAGTGTGTGCCGTTATCGCACGCACTGTTTTGGTATCACGCCCGTCAATTCGGGGTTGGCCATCAATGATGCGGCCACGTACGATACTCTTCTCAAGGCTTGAAAAAGCACCTGAAACATCTTCACGAGACCAGCCTTCTGTGCCTTCAGCTGCAACCAGAGCCTCAACCGCTGCATCACGGGCCACACCGATTGCCTCGTAACGCGACTGCTTTTCAGCAATGCTGTAAGCCGCTTCCAGTGCCGGTTTGGACTTTTCTGCAACAGCAGATTTCAATGCTTCATCTACCGCTGGTGGCTCCCAGTTCCAGCTGGGTGTATTGACTTCGGCGGCCAGTTCCCGGATCGCATTGATCGCTGCCTGCATTTGCTCATGGCCGTACATTACGGCATCCAGCATGACTTGCTCGGACAACATATTGGCTTCTGATTCAACCATCAGTACAGCACCCGCGGTACCGGCCACAACCAGGTCAAGTTCAGATTCCTGCATTTGTGTGGTTGAAGGGTTCAGTACGTAGCCACCGTTGACGTAGCCTACTTTTGCAGCACCTATAGGACCCTGGAATGGCATGCCGGAAATTGCGAGCGCGGCAGATGCGCCCAGCAGCGAAATGATGTCGGCATCTATTTCGGGGTCAATCGACATGACTGTTGCGATTACCTGAACTTCATTTTTGAAGCCTTTGGGAAACAACGGCCGCAGTGGCCGGTCAATCAGTCTTGAAATCAGCGTTTCTGATTCGCTGGGACGTCCTTCACGTTTGAAAAAACCACCTGGAATCTTGCCTGCTGCATAGGTTTTTTCCTGGTAATTAATGGTCAGGGGGAAAAAATCCTGCCCGGGTCGCGCTTCTTTCTTGCCAACCGCTGTCACGAGGACGACGGTATCGCCCATGCTTGCAACCACCGCTCCGGTTGCCTGACGTGCAATTTCGCCGGTGCGAAATGTCACTGTTTTGTCGCCGTATTGAAAAGTTTTGGTATGTACTGTCACATCATTTCCTCTGTAGTACAGTCTTGCCGGCCTTCCGGACAGACCGCAGCGGGATTACCCGCATGTTGCGGGAAACACCCGCGTGCTGCGGGGCATGCCCGCTTGTAAGATGTGCTGAACAGGCTTCACCCTGCTATTTTCAGCAAAGGGTGAAATCAGCACGATTAGTCTTTCTGTGGGTAGTTCTGGTTCACCTTGTGCAGGCCCGTCAGGCACTAATACCATGCTGCAGGCGCGTTGCCTGCAGATTCCGCACAAAGCTGTATGGAAAATTCTTGCACTGGATAGCTCAGGTAGTCAAAAACTTCGCAAGAAAAGAAAGCGTTGGGTGAAACTTAGCGTCGCAGGCCCAGCTTTTTGATCAAGCCCTGATAGCGCCCGGCATCTTTCTTGTGGAGGTAATCCAGCAGTTTACGCCGCTGATTAACCATTCTGAGTAGACCACGTCGAGAGTGGTGATCGTGTTTGTGTTGCTTGAAATGTTCAGTCAGATGGGTAATTCTGGCGGACAATAAAGCTACTTGTACTTCTGGTGACCCTGTGTCCGTAGAGTCGGTCTGGTGATCTTTAACGATCTCCGCTTTCTGCTCAGCAGTTAAACAAGACATTCAGTTGCTCCGGGCAATGCCCCTTAGGTAAACCGCGTATTCTAGCAGAGAGTCAGAGATTTAGAACCTTTTTCGGCCGCAGAATGACTAGCCCACCACCCTCAGACACGACGTGGCCCTGAACAGGGCCGGATTCGGCGGGGTGGAGCTCGGCAATTCCCAGAAACCCTGTGGTTTCGGAGTAGACCTTGAAAGTCGCAGGCATGGTTACGGGTAGGGAAATCAGGCCTGAAAGGCGGCAGTCGGTAAGGGTTATTGCACCGCCATTACCAAACAGTCCGCACTCTGCGTTATTCAGCGTGATCGACGGCAGGTGCTCAAGCGCACTATCCAACGGTAACAGGCATTGGTCCAACGCAGCTTCACCGCCCCTGGTGAGGAGCTCCTGCAAGGCGTCCAGCGTCCACATTGGCAAGTCTTTATAGGGCGCGACCCAGGCACGCCTCAACATTTCAATGTGGGCCCCGCAACCCAGTGACTGACCCAAATCTTCCACCAGGGTGCGAATGTACGTGCCTTTGGAACATGTCACATCAAGGGACAGTGAATGCGATGCCAGGTGCTTAAGCTCAAGCGCATGAATCGTAACCGGACGTGCTTCACGCTCCACCGTTTTTCCCTCACGCGCAAGCTTGTAAAGCCGTTGACCCTGATGCTTCAACGCAGAATACATAGGAGGCACCTGCTTGATCGGGCCACGCAATTCTGCAAGCCGGGATTCAACAAGCTCTGCCGTCAGAGGGTCGGGCAAATCACGCTTTTCTACAACCTCCCCATCGCTGTCTCCACTGTCAGTAATCACGCCCAACCGGGCAACCGTACTGTAGGCTTTGTCCGAAGCTAGCAAAAAAGTAGACATTTTGGTGGCCTCACCAAAACAAACCGGCAACATACCGGTGGCCAGAGGGTCGAGACTGCCGGTATGACCGGCCTTATGGGCTCTGAAAAGATTGCGGGCCTTTTGCAGCGCCGCGTTGGACGACTGCCCACCAGGCTTATCAAGCAGCAGCACACCATGAACGGCACGGCGTTCTATGCGAGGTTTCTGTGGCCTGCGGCTTGGACTTGGTTTACGAGAGACTTTCACTGCTGATCAAAGCACTTAATTGTGCAGCGAGGGTGTTCAGGGGTTTGTGCTATGACCGTCGTCAGAGCCCTCTGGCGGTAAATCATTTTGCTTGGTCTTCGGCATTGCAGCGTCATCAGAATCGGCACCCGATTCCGCACCCGATTCGGCTGCTGTGGTATTGGATTGCACAGCAGCATCGATCAGCGCCGACATTTCATTACCACGTTCGACTGAATCATCGTAATAGAATCTCAGTGCAGGAACGGCTCGCATCGATAACACATCCGAAAGCTTTTTACGCAAAAAACCAGCGCTGCGTTCCAGCCCCTGTTGAGTTTGCTTTTGCTCGGCCGAATCCAGAAGTGAGTAGTAAACACGAGCTACCGAGAGATCACGACTGACTTCCACAGCGGCAATAGTAAGCATCTCTGAGATGCGCGGATCTTTGACCTGCAGCCGGATAATACCGGCGAGCTCGCGTTGTATATGGTCAGCAACACGATAGCTGCGCGGGTAATCGTTGGCCACAGATTAGAGTGTCCGCGCAACTTCAGTGCGTTCAAAGACTTCTATTTGGTCACCTGGTTTTACGTCGGTGTAATTCTTCACACCGATACCGCACTCGGTACCCATATTGACATCATTTACGTCGTCCTTGAAGCGCCGTAAGGAATCCAGCTCACCTTCAAAGATCACGACACTATCGCGCAGAACGCGTATGGGCTCATCCCGGCGCACAACCCCGTCGACCACCATGCAACCTGCAATCTGGCCGAACTTGGGCGAGCGAAACACATCCTTGACTTCGGCCAAACCGATAATACGTTCCCGTACCTCGGGAGCCAACAGCCCACCTGCCACCTGTTTTACCAGATCGATCAGTTCATAAATAACGCTGTAATAGCGCAATTCAATGTCATGCTCTGTTATCAATTTACGGGCTGTGGCATCAGCACGGGTGTTGAAGCCGATCAGTATGGCATTGGAGGCGGCCGCCAGATTGGCATCAGATTCGGTTATTCCACCAACACCCCCACCTACGACGCGAATTCCTACTTCATCGGTACTTAACTCTTCAAGCGAACTTCTTATCGCTTCGAAACTACCCTTGACATCCGCCTTGACAACCAGATTGAGCATCGGTATTTCACCGCTCTTGATCTGCGAGAAAACATCTTCCATTTTCGCAGGCCGGGTACCGGCAAGTCGCAGGTCACGCTCTTTGCCTTGACGCAGCTCAGCGAGTTCACGAGCACCACGTTCATCCGCTGCTACCAGCATTTCATCACCGGCATTAGGTGTGCCGGACAAGCCGAGAATCTGTACCGGAATAGATGGACCGGCACTTTCAACCTGATTGCCGGATTCGTCAAACAATGCCCTGACGCGACCGGTTTCCTGACCACAAATCAGCGAGTCGCCTCGTTTGAGTGTGCCGTTTTGTACCAGTACTGTTGCGACCGGACCACGGCCTCGATCCAGAGTCGCCTCGATCACGATACCTGAGGCACTGACGTCGGTACTGGCCTTTAACTCAAGCACTTCTGCCTGCAGAGAAAGGGTCTCAAGTAACTCATCCATGCCCGAGCCCGTAAGGGCAGACACCGGGACGTAAGGTGTATCACCACCCCAGTCTTCAGGGATGACATCATGCTGCGAAAGCTCGTTCTTGACGCGTTCCGGATCAGCATTTTCTTTGTCCATCTTGTTGACAGCAATGACCAGCGGCACATTGGCTGCACGAGCGTGCTGCACGCCTTCGATAGTCTGCGGCATCACACCATCGTCTGCAGCCACTACTAACACCACAATGTCGGTTGCCTTCGCACCACGTGCCCGCATGGCAGTAAATGCTGCGTGTCCCGGCGTATCAAGGAATGTAATGACACCGTTGTCGGTTTCTACGTGGTAAGCACCGATATGTTGGGTAATGCCACCGGCTTCACCAGAGGCTATGCGGCTACTTCGGATGTAGTCGAGCAAGGACGTCTTACCATGATCAACATGACCCATCACAGTGACCACCGGGGGTCTGGTTTCCTGCTCGCCTTCGATGACACTCGCCAGCCGTTCAGCAAGCAGGCTTTCAATATCATCGCTCTGAGCTATCGCGACGTGCCCCATTTCTTCAACGACAAGTATCGCTGTGTCCTGATCGAGCATCTGGTTGATTGTTGCCATGACGCCCATACTCATCATGGCCTTGATAACTTCCGCCGCCTTTACAGCCATGCGGTCAGCCAGAGCGGCAACTGTAATTGTCTCCGGTACTTCTACATCCCGCACCACCGGTGCAGTGGGCATCTCGAAGGTATGCTTACTCTCGATGTTAGCCGCAACTGTACGACGCCCTTTGCTCTTGCGCTTACCGGACTTGCCTTTGGCAACATGCAGCTGGTTTCTGCCATAGCCACCGCCGCCACCGCCTGCTCCACCGGCACGGCCACGTCCACGTCCACCTCTGCCGCCAGCACCGGCACCTGCCCCGGCACCTTTGTTCGACTTTTCACGCGCAGATTCCTGCGCTTCCAATGCAGCTCTGCGCTGAGCATCTTCGGCCTCGCGAATCTTCTTCCGCTCTTCGCGCTCTTTAGCCAACTGTTCATCAGCCACACGACGACGCTCACGCGCGACCTGCCGTATAGCTTGTTGTTCAGCCTCAGCCCGGGCGTTGTCAGTCGCCCGCTGGTTTGCTATCGCCTCAAGCCTTTTTTGCTCATGTTCCCTGGATTCGTTCGCTTTGCGCTGCAATTCCATCTGCGCAACCTGTTCAGGGTCCAGCGATGCCGGGTATTGCGTGGCAATCTCGGGCCCCTGGTTTTCATCACTTGCAACTTGGGGCTCTTCCCCGGCATCAGGTGTTTCAACCTGCGAAGGTTGGTCTGTATCTGTAACAGCCTCAGCTACGATGTCAGCGCCATCGCCGATATCATCAACTTCGTCTGCTAGCGCATCCGCTGGCAGTTCAGGTTGTTCATCGGGTGCTTCCAGTTCAGCGGCATTGTCGATGACTGCGTCGTTGCCGACATCAGTTTCTGCAGCCTCACTGCTAATCTGCGGGGTTTCGGCAACGATCTCCTGATCGTCAACCGGCTCTTCGGACTCAACCTTGTCGTTGAGTTCTTCTGCAGCATCGACTGGCGCTTCCACCGGACGGCGCGGTCGACGGCGTTTGACCTCAACGGTGACATTGCTTGATGAACGACCGGCACCTGCCCGTGTCGTCAGCGTTGATGTGCGTCGCAATGGCGGTTTGGCAGGAGCTCGAGCTGCCGGTTTTGCAGCCTCTGTGTCTTCTGCCGCTGTTTCCGTTGCAGCAGATTTATCGTTGCCTTCGGACTCAGTGGAGGATGCCGGGGATGCCGGCGTCACGGCGGGCTCTGACTTTGGTGGTGCTGAACGCGCACTCTGGAGGTGTGTCAGCAGCTGCACCTTTTCCTGATCAGAAACTGAATCGGAGGCGCTGCTTTTGTCCAGACCGGCATCCCTGAATTGTTGCAACAGGGTGTCTACCGGGATCTTAACGACCTGGGCCAGCTGTTCTACTGTAACTTCTGCCATGCTTCTATTGTAACCCTTGGCTCTCTTGGAGCTACCCTACTGATTTATCTACATCACATGATGCGATACCTTCCTGCAATTGATCTGGACAAGATCACGTTTTAATGCCCCGCGGACCAGCAACTCCCATCATGGCAGCTGCTTCTACTTCAAGCACCACTGGCACTACCGTCTTTATCTTTTTCAGCACCTGGCTCGGCAGCTGCTGCTTCCGCAGCCTCAGCTTCAGCGAACCAGCTTTCACGTGCTTTCATGATAAGTGTTCCGGCCAGTTCTTCATCCATGTCATCAACAACCATCAACTCATCAATCGATTGTTCACCAAGATCATCCAGTGTCAGGATGTCGTGGACTGCAAGCTTCATTGCCAGCTCGTCGTTCATGCCTTCCATTGCCAACAATTCGGCTGAGGGGGCTTTGCCACCAAGCTGTTGCTCGGCCGCAAGAGATCGCGTTAGCAATGCATCATTGGCACGACTACGCAACTCGTCAACCATACCTTCTTCAAATTCGTCGATGTCGAGCAATTCTTCACGCGGCACATAAGCCACTTCCTCGACGCTGGTGAAACCTTCCTGAACCAGAATCATGGCGACCTCTTCATCTACATCAAGCTCGGTATTGAACATATCAATCATCAAGCGTGATTCAGCCTCACTCTTCTCATCTGCGGCAGCCTCATCCATTACATTGAGTTCCCAGCTGGTAAGTTCAGCTGCCAGGCGAACATTCTGCCCGCCTCGACCAATGGCGAGCGATAGTTTCTCGTTCTCCACTGCAATGTCCATTGAATTTTTTTCTTCGTCTACAACTATGCCTTTAACTTCAGCAGGCGCCATTGCATTGATGACAAACTGTGCCGGATTGTCATTGTGCAGAATGATATCTATGCGCTCGCCGGCCAACTCGTTTGAAACGGTCTGCACCCTTGAACCACGCATGCCAACGCAGGCACCTACCGGGTCCAGTTTTGGATCATTCGACGATACCGCTATTTTCGCTCGAGCCCCAGGATCACGCGCTGCACCGTTAATAACAATGACACCCTGGCCGACTTCCGGAACTTCAAGCTTGAACAGTTCAATCAGAAACTCGGGTGAAGTCCGGCTGACAAACAATTGAGGGCCGCGCGGTTCCGAGCGCACTTCATGCAGGTAACCACGCAGGCGATCACCTGGCCTGACAGCTTCACGCGCAATCATCGACTCACGTGGTATGAAGGCTTCGGCATTGTTGCCTAAATCCAGGTAAACACCATTGCGATCCGTTCGCTTGACGATACCCATAACAAGCTCACCCACACGTTCACGGTAGGCATCAACAACACGCTCGCGCTCGGCTTCGCGGACTTTTTGAACAATAACCTGCTTGGCAGTCTGCGCGGCAATGCGGCCAAATTCTACGGATTCAATCTGTTCTTCAACAAATCCGCCTAACTCAATTTCAGGCTCGTCTATCTGTGCAGCTGACAAAGTGATCTGTTTTAGTGGAAATTCCTGCTCGGCATCGTCTTCAACAGTTTCCCAGCGCCTGAATGTATCGTAGGCACCGGTATCACGATTGATTGATACCCTGACTTCTATATCAGTTCCGTGTTTTTTGCGTGTTGCCGAAGCAAGAGCTGCTTCCAATGCTTCAAAGATAATGCCCTCTTCAACGCCTTTTTCATTAGACACGGCATCAACCACGAGCAGGATATCCTTGCCCATGGCTTCGGAACCGGGTGGTCCACCCTGTTCTTCTTCTTTCTTTTTCGCTGTTCGCTTTGCCATTATGTTGTCGAAACCCTTTTTACAGTTTCCCAGCTCTTGAAAAGCCTAAAACGCATAAACCAGACGCGCTTGCTCTACATCATCCAGCAGTAAGTTGAAACTTTGGCCATCAACCTGCAACTCGATTTCGCCCGAATCAACGCCTACGAGCGTCCCTTTGAAATTTCGCCGATGACTACCTTCAATATCAACAGGCTTTCGTAATTTCAATTTTACCAGCTCACCAATCTGCGCCTCAAACTGGCTGGCGCTGAACAAGGGCCGGTTCAATCCTGGTGACGATACTTCGAGAACGTATTCTCCCGGTATCGGATCTTCAACATCAAGTACCGCACTAACCTGACGACTGACATCTGCACAATCGTCGACGAGGACAGTTTGTTGTTCAGTACTCCGATTTTCCGGGATTAGATCTATATATACACGCAGAGTCATACCATTTTCTGCCTGACCCAGCTCAGCTCCAACGAACTCATAACCCATGGAGCTTATTGTTGTGTCCAACAACTGCCATATCTGTTTGCTTGCCCGCCGCATTGCCTAATCCGTCTCTTCTCTACAAGCAATAAATCTTACGACTTCCAACAATCAATCTTGGCGCCACTGCCGGCAGCGTATGCCGCATTCCGGCAGCGTATGCCGCATTGAAACAATGTATGCCGCCAATCCCCGGGCAGAATGTGCCCTGAATAAACAATGAATGCTGCCAATAAAAAAAGGCCCCGATGGAGCCTTTTTATTATAGTTCTGTATTTTCCGGGATACCTGCTCTGGCGTCTGCCTGGCATGGCTCTTCCCTGTTGCTGGCTCGTTCATTCAAGGAACAGAACTTTCTACTCAGGCACCCTCATCGATCAATGCAACCGATTTCTATGCAACCGATCTAAATGCAACCGATCTAAATGCAACCGATTCGAAAAGTTCGATCAATGGGTGTCTTGGTAGCGGGGGTAGGATTTGAACCTACGACCTTCGGGTTATGAGCCCGACGAGCTGCCAGACTGCTCCACCCCGCATCAGCCAATCAATAGTACAGTCAGCCCGCTGGAATATCAAGTGTTTGTAGAGACTCCGGCAACCACATACACCAACGGGAGATGCCAAGCTTGCCGTGAATCTGGCGCTCTCAATAGAGCGACACTATAAAAACAGCATAAAACGAGGACACCTACAATCACACTTATACAATAAACGCGCCTACCCTACTGCCGAACACACTTGATACGGGCTTTCGTTGAGCCTTGAGAAATAGACTGAACGGGACGATACACACTACTACCAACAGATCAAACAAGGCCAAGATAAGACTGGACTCACTAAAGTAACTTACACCGGTGGTCGCAGGCAGTAGTTAGCTTTTACGGCAGCACTTAAACCGGGGCAGTAATACTTTGCGGCATAAATCCAGGCCGTCTTGATGTGATGCTATATGCCATCGGGATAGCTGGATCAAAGCGCTTAACATCTAACCGACAGGAATTTTAACGGTAACGATACCAGCCTCGACCCTCATGTTGACTAGCATAATAATACATGCCTCATAGAACTGATGAGGGTCGGTGGTAGCAGATAAATCACGTTTTTGTACTGGTTTGTTACAGAAAGTGGATTAATTTGCTTGCTATTCGCGCATTTAGCCTCATAATAGACGTAGCTGGAGAAGCAGTAACGATCTGTTTCCGCCGCGAATCTTTCTTCAACCTCTCAATTTTTGTTTCAATTCACAGTTCTGGTCGATTGTTTTTTTATAACCCCGTTTTCCAAAGCTCGGTTATGGTTTTCGACATTGTTTTTTGTCCCAGAGGTGCGAGTGTGATTTTGATAGCACGCTGAATGCTTGTTACCTTCTCTGCTTAAATGGCTTTTTTAACATTAGCTGTAAATCTGAATCTGTCCGGGTGCTGTCGTTTTTAACTGCAGTGTCGGGCTGGAAAATTTACAGCCGGCGTAAATTAGCAAATTATGAAAACTTCCAGGCGTCAACGAACCTGATACAAAGGGCCGGTAATACCGGTTACGCAGGTGATTCCACGGGAGCAATCAATACTTTATAGAAATTTTTACCAGGAAATATTATGTCTGACACAACAACCGGTAAGGTCAAGTGGTTCAATGAATCTAAAGGCTTTGGCTTTATCGAACAGGAATCAGGGCCCGACGTATTTGCACACTTCAGTGCTATCGTTGGAGACGGATTCAAAACCCTGACAGAAGGCCAATCAGTGGAATTCAAAATTACCCAGGGCCAGAAAGGACCACAAGCGGAAAACATCGTTCCGCTATAAGGCTCTCAAGCCAAGCTGGTCCCGATCGGATTAGCTAGCAGAGAACGATACTCTAATTGTTCTCTTTTCACAGACCCGGTTCTTCGGGTCTGTGTATAAACACCAGTCTGCAAGCAGCTGCACTAAAGTGGTTGCCTGCTATCAACGCATGAACTTCTATGTGTGAACCTCTGCAATTACCGCTGCTAAGCTCCCTGAAAATCGGTACTGCCTGATTATTCCTGTTACAGGCTTTTCAACGCCTTCCGATCCATTGGACAAGCCAGATAGACACCAAACTCCTTGCCAAGATCACAACTGACTCTGGCATGTACCCGCCCCTGACGATCCAGAAAATCCTGTTGGCTCTCAACCGGAAAAATTCCCTCATGCCAGACGCCAGCATGAATGTAGAGGCCGCGATCACCTTCGCACCAGAAGGCCACGACTTTGTCAGGAGTCAGATTGTCACCCGGTAGAGCCAG
>CALLOA010000166.1 GCA_938005265.1 uncultured Granulosicoccaceae bacterium | reverse complement strand
GCTAACTGTTTTAACACAAAAACGTTAAAAAAAGCTGTCCCTGATTCCTGAAAGCCTGTATAAGCCTCCTGAAATTCGTAACAATAATCTCTGGCCCTGCAACGCCTTAGCAACTGCAGTTACCAGGTAGGTTCTTACCAGAGTCCAAGCCAATGATTACAGTTCTTAGAAATTCCTGGGCATTGATGCTTGGCATGCTGTTGCTGATGCTGGGCAACGGCTTACAAGGTACGCTGTTGGGTGTACGCGGTGCTATTGAAAACTTCGATTCCAACTGGATGGGATTGATCATGTCCGCCTACTTCATAGGCTTTCTGGGCGGTTCCAAATTAACCCCCTATTTGCTGAAACGAGTGGGACATGTCCGCGTATTTGCCGCACTTGGCTCACTGGTGTCGGCTGCATTTATTCTCTATGCAACAATTATCGATACATGGGTATGGATGTTTCTCCGCCTGGTTGTGGGGTTCTGTTTTTCAGGAATCTATGTGGTGGCAGAAAGCTGGTTAAATGAATCGTCTACTAATGAAACACGTGGCCAGGCTTTATCGCTGTACTTGATCGTACAAATGGCCGGCATTGTTCTGGGGCAATTACTGCTCAATGTGGCAGACCCCTCAGGCTACGAACTGTTTGTATTGATCACCGTATTGGTCTCGATTTCTTTTGCACCGATCCTGTTGTCAGTTACACCTGCTCCCTTGTACCAGACTTCCCGTCCAATGAGCCTTTCAGAACTATTGGAGGCATCGCCATTAGCATTCTGGGGAACTTTTGCGCTGGGTGGTATTTTTGCAGCACTTTTCGCCATGGCGCCTGTTTATGCCACCAAAATCGGCCTGAGTATCAAGGAAATTTCCTACTTTATAACAGCGATTTATGCTGGCGGTATGCTGTGTCAATACCCTATTGGATGGCTGTCCGATCGCATGGACAGACGCAGACTGATTGTTATCGTGACAGGGCTGGGAGCTGTGATATCGATGGCCGGCTTTTTCAACAGTAATCCGGCAATGGCATACGTGATTGCGTTTCTGCTCGGTGGTATGTCGAATCCGCTCTATTCGCTGCTGATTGCCTACGTTAACGACTATCTCGAGGTTGACCAAATGCCAGCGGCTTCAGGTGGCTTACTGTTTATTAACGGAGTGGGTGCTATGGGTGGGCCAGTAGCAGTGGGGCTAATAATGAAATCGCTGGGCTCGCAGTATTTTTTCGTTTTTATTGCAGTTCTGATGGCCGCTATCTGTGCCTACGGCTTCTACCGTTCTTTTGTCCGAGACGCTATTCCAGTCGACGAAGCAGCGCCTTATATACCTTTAACTTCGCGCTCGACCCAGGTTGCGGCCGAGATTGCCATTGAAATTGTCGAAGAAGACCAGGACGAGTCAAATACTGACGGCAAATAGCCGGCAGGAACTAGTTATTCCTTATCAAATACCCGGCTGTAGTCATCGAGATTCTGTTCCAGCATGGAACGGAACTCCTGCGTGTAATAGTCTACAGCCGCTTTTTTCTGCTTATCATAGGTTTCCGCGTTGCCCGTCTTACCGGCAACCACAAAAGCACAGAAACGACTGGCGCCAAATAAAAACGACGAACTGATCATTGCCGGTTCCTGGCGCTCGCAGTGCCGGTTAGCAATATCAATAAAACTGTCAGCAAGCTTCCTGAATTGCAGGTCCCGATCTGCATCATTAACGCTACCTTTAACAGCAGCCTCGGTCGGATCAGCTGACTTTTTCTTACTCATGAGGCACTCTTCTCAATAACAATGACTTTATCCACGGCCCGGTATCGGGGCCACTCAAACATGCAATTTCTTGCGCGAACCCACTCCCATGGACAGTACCAGCCAGGTCAACACAGTCATGGCGATGGCCATATAAAACACAAATTTGCCTACACCGGGGATATCAATACCGAGGTAGGGGGAAAAATGCGCAGTCAAAGCACCTAGAAGAATTATAAATCCAAGTGAAGCGCCCGCCATTCGAGTGCGAGGTGCAATCAGCAATAAGCCGGTAATGAGTTCCAGAGCTCCGGTTATCCAGCGAAAATACGGCTCGATCAAAGCTATTCCGGTGCGTTCCGCCAGTAACGGGAACACTGGATTGGCTTCACCCGTTATTTCTGGCATGAATTTGAAAGAGGCCATAAAAAGAAACAAACCGGCCAAAAGCAATGCCAGAATCCAACGCAACGCATTCATATAAGACTCCGTGATGAAATATAGGTTATTTGTTAACGGTAGTTTATCCCAAGCCATGCCGTGATGCATTGATTCAACTCTGGTCCTGCCAGAAAAGGTGACTGGACAAGGTTTTAATCAGATTGCCAATAGCATGAATGGGGTCAAGTTCCTCTAGTTTCCGCCGACAAAAAGCGATAGAAAGACACAATTTATAGTTATTCTGGCAGGAGCAAGCCGCATGGCACGTTCATCCGATTCCAATTTTTTCCTTGCATTGATCAGGGATAAAACTTTTCAGGCGCGGGAAATTCGCCGTGTAATTTTTCTGGCAGGGATTTATCTTCTGGTTACCACAGTATTGGTAGGTATTTTTTACCACACTATTCTGGGTAAATTGATCGCCGGAGCCTCCCCCCTGTTCTTCGTTTCCGAAGACATGGAATTATTCAATGAAGCGTTACCTGGCATGACAGCGGTATTGACACGCTGGATTATCGCAATGCTCGTAGTGAATGTCATCGTTACACTTGGCATCGGTACCTACATCGTCAGGAAGCTTGGTCACCCCATACTCGCGATCAAACGTGCATTACGCGAGATTGGCGAAGGTGATCTGAACGTACAGCTACGAGCTGATGACAACAAAGAATTCGGAGAAATTGCTGACGGGCTGAACAATGCAATGGAAAGAGTCCGGACTCACGTAGCTGAAGCCAAAACAGAAATCGCACACCTGCACGAACTGAAAAATTCACCTGCCGCCAACGCAAGTGATATAAACGAAGCATTGGACAACTGCCACGCCGCTCTGAGTTACTTTAATGTGGACAAAACTTCCCCTGATGACGCACAGGAATCCTCTGCGAGTCACTAGTAGTCACCAGACAACAGATATTTGAGCTGATACCAGTGACAAACGTTCTAAAATATTCAGGATACAAAAAAATGGTTGGCCGAGCGAACTTTCACTATTTTTTAAACTGGAACCTGCGGCAGCCGGGCAAAGCCTGTGTTATCACTTTGAGCGCGCTGATTGTAGCTGCTTGTGGTGGTGGTGGCGGTGGCAACGGGACTGCAGATGTCGTCAACGACGATGGCAGCGTTGTAACCACAACCACCGGTGCGCCCGCTAATTTTCTCGTTGCATCCGTTCCCGATTTTTACTACGGCACTAGAACGGTCGGTACTGCCAGTACACAGCAAATAGAACTGTCCAATAGAAGCGGGGATATCTACCCGATACACCGTCTGGAATTGGTTGGTCCTGACGCAGAACAATTCAAAACAAATTTTATCGGTGAAATCACTCTGAATCCTACAGAGAAAATTGCGATTGATGTAACCTTCTCACCAATAACTGATGGTCAGAAATCAGCTGAATTACACGTTGAGTACGACATCATCAAGCAGGTTTCGGATGAAGCCAATCGTAACGAACAAAACTATTATAAAGCTTCCGAACTTGAACAACGAGGAGATCTGGACGCCTCTGCAGCGACTTACCAGACTTACCTGGCTGGTAAGCCACAAACGCCAAACAAGCTTAGAGCTGCTATTAAATTTCCCGTATTGTCAGAATCAGAACGCCATGGCAAAGGCGAAGGGTTTGACCTTTACCTCAGTGCCATCAATAAACGCGATGAGAATAATCACCTTGGTGCAATCATAAAGCTCAATGAGCTTCTGGTTACAGAAGCACAAAGTACCTATGCAGATGATGCCTTGTATATGCGTGGGTATATCCAGTTGATGGATACTGCGGATTACCGGGGTGCACGCGATAGCATGCGACAACTACGCGAGCAGTATCCGGATTCCAAGTACTACGACACAGCACTCTACAGCGAAGCCTTGGCTAATGACGAGATGGGCGAAAAGAATGATTCCGGAACGCTCTACCAGGATCTGAAAAATCGCCATACATCGGAAGGTGCGAAAATGCTCGGCCTTGATCTGCCCAAAGACAACTATCTGTCACGCTTGTGGTTTGATCGTGCCAAGCAGGGTCTGGCACGCACTGTCGAACGCACTGATCTTTTGTAACCGCCAAAGCTCCTCCCAGCCCCCGCGGCAAGCAGTACTACTACGCTGCCTCATAAATTTTTTGAGCCCACGAGTCTCGTGGGCTTTTCTCGTTTTACACACTCACTATTCTCGACCAATCACTTGCAATTCTTTGCTCGTTGGTATGAACTGTTGTCTTATCTGCTTTACTAAACCTGCGAGCTGGCCATCCAGCCTATAAAGACACCATGTACATTAGTGACCCTCAAGACCACGGGCTGTCATTCGACCCCTTCAAGGCAATTATCACCCCTCGCCCGATTGGCTGGATATCCACCTTGAACGAACAAGGTGTTCCCAATCTTGCGCCATATAGTTTTTTTAATGCTCTATCAAGCAGCCCGCATATGCTGATGTTTTCGAGCGAAGGGTTAAAACACAGTGCTGCCAATGCAAGAGCCACAGGCGAATTTGTATTTTCCCTGGCTACCACCGCCCTTCAACAACAGATGAATACCAGCAGTGATACGCTGCCGGCTGGTACCAATGAATACATAACTGCCGGTCTTGAAATGGGAAAGTGCGAGCAGGTAGCCCCACCCAGAGTGTTGGCAAGTCCTGCATCAATGGAATGCAAGCTGGTCAGCAGCGAGGAGTTAATAGATATACAGGGAAAACCGGCTGATACGTTTGTCACAATCGGGCAGGTTGTTGCAGTCCATATCAACGATGACTACATCAAAGATGGACGATTTGACACGGCAGCAGCGCAGCCACTGGCACGATGTGGCTACAGGGATTATGCAAGTGTTGAACAAGTGTTCGAGCTGATGCGACCTACCGACGGAGAAACCTATGACGGGGTAGATCGCTAGAGGTTTTTCAGCAATTTGCCGGTTATGTGCCGGTTTATATGCCTAAGGTGTAACGTCGTTACATCTTAAGCACGATAGCCGTCTATCTATTGGATAGCCTGTCAGTTGGATAGCCTGCCAGTTGAATAGATACTCTATTCAACCGTTACACTTTTAGCCAGATTACGCGGCTGATCAACATCAGTACCTTTAATAACAGCGACGTGATAGGACAACAATTGTAATGGTATGGTGTAGATAATCGGTGCAATCAGCGCATCACAGACCGGAACTTCCAATGCCTTCATGGTGTTGTCGCTTTGGAATTTCGCATCCTTATCAGCAAATACATACATCAAACCACCACGAGCCCTAACTTCTTCAACATTGGATTTAAGCTTTTCTACCAATTCGTTGTTCGGTGCTACGACGATTACCGGCATATCAGCATCAATCAACGCCAAGGGACCATGTTTTAACTCGCCAGCCGCATAGGCTTCAGCGTGAATGTATGAAATTTCCTTGAGCTTGAGTGCACCTTCCATAGCAATGGGGTACTGATCACCCCGTCCCAGGAAAAGGCTGTGGTTCTTTTCAGAAAAATCTTCAGCCAGCGACTGAATGGCTTCATCCATATTAAGAGCCTGCTCGATCTTTGCCGGCAAGCTTTGCAATGCCGATACCAATCTGGCTTCGGCTTCACTGTCCATCGTCTTATGATGCCCGACTGCACCAACCAGCATCAGCAAACCCGCCAATTGAACAGTAAAAGCTTTAGTAGATGCCACGCCTATTTCAGCGCCAGCCTCCATCATGTAAGCCATGTCAGATTCGCGAACCAGGGACGAACCGGGAACGTTGCAGATAGTCAAACTGGAAACGTAACCCTGCTCCTTGGCCAATCGCAATGCGGCAAGCGTATCAGCAGTTTCGCCAGATTGTGAAATGGTGACCAACAGACTGTTTGGCCTTACGAAGGATTTTCGATAACGGTATTCAGATGCGATCTCGACATTGCAGGAAACACCTGCCAGCTCTTCGAACCAGTAACGTGCTGTCATGCCAGCGTGGTAGCTGGTACCACAGGCAATGATCTGAACATGCTCGATTTGACTCAGATGCTGCTCCGCATCCGCACCAAAAGCCGAGTCCAGAACTTTGCCAGCTTCCAATCGCCCGTTCAGCGTGCGCTGTATGGCAGTTGGCTGCTCGTAAATCTCTTTCAGCATATAGTGGCGGTACTGGCCCTTGTCCGAAGCATCGTGCGACACAGTGGACTCGCTGATCTCACGCTCTACAGGTTGATCATTAACGTCATAGATATCGACACCCTGACGAGTCACCTGTGCAACGTCGCCCTCTTCCAGGAAAGCAAATCTACGGGTCACAGGGAGCAGGGCAAGCTGGTCTGACGCAACAAAATGTTCGCCGATACCATAGCCAATAACAAGCGGACTACCGGAACGGGCAACAATCAGACAATCCGGGTTTTCACGGTCCATAACAACGGTACCGTACGCGCCTTCAAGTTGCTTGACGGTTTTTTGCACGGCAACCAACAAACTGTTGCTGCTTTTCAATTCATGGTCGACCAGATGGGCTATGACTTCGGTATCTGTATCCGATGTGAAAGCATACCCATTGGCCTTCAACATCGCACGTAGCTCTTCATGGTTTTCGATAATACCGTTGTGTACAACGGCAATTCGATCTGAAGACACATGCGGGTGGGCATTCGCTTCATTCGGCTCACCGTGTGTAGCCCAACGTGTATGCGCAATGCCGGTTCCACCTGACAATCCGTTCTCGGCAACACTATCGGCAAGGGACTGTACCTTTCCAACGCGTCTGATTCGATTAATGACCCCGGTTCCATTCAGCGTCGCAACACCCGCCGAATCATAGCCGCGATATTCAAGACTTTGAAGCCCCATGACAAGGATATCTGCAACGTCCCGTTGCGCTACTGCCCCAACAATTCCACACATACTATTTAATTTCCGCTACCAACTCTTGTGAGTTGAATTGAACCGGTTTGATCAACCTTTAAATTCTGGCAATTTCAGCGATGTAGCTGTTAGCCCACTTTTTTAAAAATATCCTGCTGTGGGTTTTCATCTACTTTTTTTTTCTGCGGCCGTGCCCAGCCGTCTATTTCAGACTGCTTGCTGCGGGTAACTGCAAGCTTATCGCTATCAACATCGCGTGTGATTGTTGAACCCGCGCCGATCGTGGAACCCTTGCCAATCGTAACAGGCGCTACCAATGCACTGTTTGAACCGATGAAAACATCATCTTCCATAACGGTCTTGTGTTTGTTTGCGCCATCGTAGTTACAAGTAATTGTGCCAGCACCGACATTGACGTTGTTACCAACCTCTGCATCACCCACATAGCTCAGATGATTAACCTTGCTTCCAACTCCGATATTGGCTTTTTTGATTTCAACAAAATTTCCGATTTTGGCATTGTCAGCCAACACAGCTTGCGGGCGCAGCCTTGCAAAAGGACCAACCGTACAGGACTCACCAAGTACTGTCTCTTCAAGAATCGAATTCGGTTCTATTACAGTACCAGCACCAATAATCGAATTGGTGATAACACAATTGGCACCGATTCGTACACCATCACCGATGGTATTCGTGCCACAGAAAACAACGTTGACATCAATTTCTATATCGGTACCTGTGCTGATGGGACCGCGTACATCCACACGGGCAGGGTCACGTAAGGTAACACCATTGTCCATCAGAATAGTTGCCTGATTCATCTGGTGTATGCGTTCAAGTTCCGCCAGCTGTACACGGCTATTGACCCCGGCGACTTCCCATTCATCCTGTGGATGCACTGTTTCAATCGTTAGTCCATCAGCAACCGCGAGAGAAAAAATATCGGTCAGGTAATATTCTTGCTGGGCATTGTTGTTATCAATACGTGAGAGGAAATCCTTCAGGTGATCCCCCTGGATTGAAAGCATGCCGGAATTGGACTCGGTAATTTTCAGTTGTTCTGCGGTCGCGTCTTTTTGTTCGACGATTCCTGTAACGCGGCTATCTGCATCACGCACAATACGGCCATAACCCGTTGGGTCGTCCATAAAAACGGTGAGCAGACCCACCGTCTTGTTGCTACAGACATCGTGCAGTGCGGCAAACGTTTCGGGCCGGGTTAGTGGCACATCGCCATAGGCAATCACCACCTTGTCGCTATCGTCTATCCCGGTGAGAGCTTGCTGAACGGCATGGCCTGTACCAAGCTGCTCGGTTTGCATCGCCCATTCCACCGGGTGGGTAATTTCTTCCCGCACTTGCTCAGAGCCATGGCCAATCACCACAGTAGTACTGACGGGGTTCAAGCTGGCGACACCATCGAGAACATGAGCCAGCATGGATTTGCCGGCAACATGGTGCAGCACCTTGGGTTTGGCTGACTTCATCCTTGTACCCTTGCCAGCAGCCAATACGATTATCTTGGTTGTCATTCTGTGATTGTCCGGTAAGAACGCTATGCCAGTTAATATCTGTGCGGAATCATGTCTGCACACCAACAAACTGACTTATATTGCAACAATGCCGAATTTATCAGCAATTTATGTGTGTAAATAAGCACATCCAAACGCCCTTGCAACCGATGCTCGGAAGTTTTCATTCACACAACTACGACATTCAATACCTGCGTAGTATTTTAATAAGCCTGTTGATACTCCCCATATACCTGTAAGTCGGCATATAGGCCCCGATCTAAAGCCAGGACTAACGTACAAAAACAGGGCTCAACTTAGTGTTATGCACTATTTCATGGTTGCCTCCAAGTTAACAAGCGTTAACCCCATAAACACCCTGGGCCCGGCTAAATCCTTACCTGCATTTATCCTTGGCCGTTCCCTACCGCTAACTCAATAGACCACTGTCATATTGAGCGCAGCTCGCCTGCGACATTAAACCCTTTCAAGAGGAACCAGAGTAAATGGCAGGTATCCGGCTAGTCCCGATATTGATCGCTATTTTTTGCCTGCTTGGTCTGCGTCTGCTGTCCCTGCGTCTGCCAATCCACATGGATGAATATGACTACCTGTTTATCGGGCGCCAGCTGATCAATGGAGACAGCTGGCCCAGCCTCTCCTATGTTTTCGGATCTGACTTTAGCTGGTACCTATTCGGTTGGTTCGAATATTATATAGACGGCATTTGTGAGGCCGGCATTTGCGGCCCACGGATTTTATCTCTGCTGTTTGGCCTGCTGTCACTGGGCGCCTGTTTCGCTTTCACGCGAAGCTTGAGCGGTTCATACAGCGCAGCGCTACTCGCTACAGCACTACTGGCCGTCACAGCTCCTCATATCTTTATAAGTACTATTACTACCTATGATGTCATCGCTTTCACTTTATTCAGCTGGTCGGTGGCATTTGCATGGGCGCTGTTCAGTAAGCAAACCAAGCCACAATTCCCGGGCTCCATAAGTTATTACAATCTTGCTCTATTCACTATCAGTATTTTGTCACTTGCAGCTGCTGTACTGTCTAAGTACATTGTATTGTTGCTACTACCCTGGATTTTCCAGTTGTCGTTGCTGGTTGCTCCGATGTTGGCCATCACGGGAGCCGTGCTTCTGTGTACAATTTTTCTAACTTACTACCTGTTAAATCGCGACTCGCTGCAGACACTGATCGAAACACAGCTCAACGGAGTTCATGGTGCCAATATTACGCACAAGGAATTATTGGAGCAGATAGTCTCCGTGCTGGGCTTTCCCGTCTCGCTACTGCTGGTTACAACAGCAATAGCCACTCTGCTCGCGTGGCAACAAAAAAACCGGCAAGCTGACGTAGAAAACTATGAGCACTCCAGCACAGGTATGGATTCAAACAGAACAAACAGTGTCCTTTGCATAGTTTTAATGGCAGCCACACTGCCGGTTTATCATCTGTTTACCCTCAACCGCATCGCGCTCGCCAAGCACCTGGTGTACTCACACTTTTTCCTGCTGCCGTTACTCGCCTGGTCATTGGTTATTCTGAACAACCGCATCAAATCGATCTGGCAATCAGCATGGGTGACAAAATTTGCCATAACCGCAATTTTTTCCCTGTATTGCCTGAACAATATAATTCAGTTCAATGAATTAAAACGGGGTTATCCTGACATGTCGAATCTTGTTAATTTCATGGATTCACGGCCAACCAACAAGACAAACACACGCATACTGAGCGAGGACCCTTACATTTTCAGATACCTGCTAGGCTCGGAATTTGATCAGTCACACATTAGAGAGACCACATATCTTGACAATGATCTGGATGGCCAATTTACCGATCAGGATGTAGTGGACGCATTGTGGGACAGAAAATACCAGTGGGTGTTGCTCACCGATCAGATCCATCCGGCAAAAAATGCCCGCTTCAGGCACATCATGAAACTCAGAGAATACCAACCTGTATTTAAGGAACCTTATTATTTGAGTGGTACGCTCAGTGGCAACCGTTTGGGATATGTACAATTGTTCAAAAGCCACTGATTCCAGACCAATCTTCGTTGGCCGATATTCCTAAAAGATTTTGCTTAAAAGACAAGTCCATTTTTACTAGCCGAGCTCTGATTTCTTGAACGCAACCGTCGCATTATTTCTGACTATTGCCTGTACTTCACTGTCGCAAATATTTCAGAAACAAGCAGCCATGAGCCTTGAAAATAATAGTGGAAGTAATTTGCCCGCCGGAGTTGCATTTCTGATCAACCCAAATTTAGTGATCAGCGTAATATTGCTGGGTAGTGGTTTTGTTTCCTGGCTTTGGGTTTTATCTGAGTGGGATGTCAGTTTCGCTTATCCGTTTCTAAGCCTGAACCTTGTCGTTGTGATGTGTGGCAGTAAGTTTGTGTTCTCGGAAAATATCAAAAGACATCATTGGTTAGGTGCATTCAGTATCATTGCAGGGGTCGCATTGATTTCAGGCGGTGGTGCGTCATGAATTTCAATAATTTCGCGTTGTTTATAACCATTGTGCTTGGCTCGCTAAGCCAACTGATATTAAAAAGCGCATTCACGCCTGTTGATGTACAAACTGCCCCACAAGCAGACTGCAATATCTGGTTGATTTGTTTCGCACAACAACTGGCTACAAGCATGTTTGGCGACGTGAGGCTGGGCATCCTGATAGTTGGCCTAATATCCTACACCGCCGCCACCGGTTTCTGGATTCTTGCGCTACGACATTTTGATCTTGGTAAGGCTTATGCATTTCTTGGTTTCACATACATTCTTGTCTACCTCGGGTCTGTACTATGGCCGACTCTTTCAGAAACGATAACCTGGCCTAAAACTATTGGTGTAGGTCTCATCGTATTTGGAATTTATCTGATTTCCGGAAAAACACCACCTCATACACCTGAATGGTTGCGCAATCGCTCTGCACTATCAGATACCAATCGTTGTCAGGAATGAATCATTCAATGCCTCCCTACATTAAAATAAACGATGACGGTAACTGCAAGGGGAAATCCAGCAAGCCGGAGCAACCACTATCAGTCACAACACATTCCGCTAGTGTCGCTGACGACTGCCCTGATATCTCTCTAATAGTCCCGGTATACAATGAACAGGAACGCATAGCAGCATCGCTGTACCAGATTAAAGACTACCTGGAAAATTCTGATTTTTCCTATGAAGTTCTGGTCATAGATGATGGAAGTAATGACTTAACAACGGAAGTTGTAAAGTTTGTGGACATATATGGAGCTGAAATAAAATCACAACCTGAAGGCCGGCTCAAGCAAAACAACATTAACCAGGGCAAAGGTTACTCGATAGCCAATGGCATGCTTAGTTCACGCGGTCACGTGGTAATTTTTACAGATGCAGATGCTGCAACTCCTATTTCTGAGTTGCCCAAGTTAATGAACAAAATTGAGCAAGGATATGATGTTGCGATTGGTACACGCAAACATGCTATGTCTCTAGCCAGTGGGCGTACGCCTTTGAGGCTTTTTTTAAGCTGGGGATTTAATCTGATTGCCAGACTGCTCGGGCTGGTAAACGTTCGTGATAGCCAGTGCGGTTTCAAGGCCTACACCAGAGAAGCCGCTATCAAAGTGGCAGAGACTCAGAAAACCAACCGTTTCTGTTTTGATGTTGAACAGTTATTTATCGCAACGAGGTTGGGCTACAAGATAGGCGAAGTGCCCGTAATCTGGAACCATTCAGAAGGTTCTTCACTATCTTTACTTCGAGATTCCTTTCACATGTTTGTTGATCTGCTGCGCATACGCTACGTACACCGTAATCTGTAGTTTGAAACAACTGTATTCTGCCGGTTGGTTTGAAAAAACCATCAAGCATGAAGTATAAATCTCCGACTCTGTCACAAATTCTTTCTGCAATTGCCCAACTATAGCGCCGATACATTCCTTGGCTTGCGAGGATCTCGTTTTAGGCACACATAGAATTGTGGGCAGCGCAAACCCGCCAATAAAAACCTACAAGAAACTCAGGAAGAAGCGGAAACATGAAATTTCCTATTAAGAATGCTCGTCTACCACTGTGCTCAGTCGTCGTCCTCATGGCTGCGTGTAGTGGAGGCGGAAGCGGCGCCGGCTCGAACGGCAACGATATACCTGAACTTGGCGCTGCAAACCCTGGCATAGAGTCCGGAACAGGGTCAGCTTCTGCATCAGATTTTCTGGTTACCAATACCAATGAAATCGTTGTACCTGCCCAGTTTGACTGGTCCAGCGACAGCGAATTTTCATTGGATCTTGTGCTGCACGATGTTGACGGACAACTTGCACCGAGCACTGGTGTTTCTGTCTATGCAATGCCGGCTAGTGCGCTGGCTGCCAACCGACAGCCCACCGACGATGAAATGCGCACTGCCACAAGACTCTTTAGTGGTGTGTCTGATTCGTTCGGACGAGTCAACGCAACCATCCAGGCTCCTGGCCACGTATTCAGTGCTGGAAGCGTTTTTGTCAAAACAAGGCTGGTTGGTGTCACTACCGCATCAGTAACACCACTGACTGTTATGGAAGACGGTTCAAGAACAGCATCTTGGGTTTACGGCCCTCCGGGGATAGCAACCGAAGTAGAAGACGAATTTGATCCAAATCAATTGCAACCGGATGCCAGCCGCAGCATACAAGCCCGCAGTGCAGCGGAAGGTAACTATTACTTACAACCTTTCGGGAATTACTATCACTGGTACTACGGCCATATGCCTGCTGCCTGGAACAATGTTTGTGATGTAACGAATACACAAGCCGGCTTTCTTTGTCGATCAGATATTCAAAAAAGCCACATTAAAAAATTAAAGAGCATAGTTGGTGAAGGAAAAACGCCTGATGAAAAATACCTGAATGCAGATGCTTCTCAAAGCAACCTTGTTTTTACCAAAAAAGCCAATGTTATTGTTACGTTTATGCACGAAGGTGCGGGCTACAGAAATACCTTTGGATTCTTTACGTACAATACCGCAGCAGAACCTACAGACCCTGCAACACTTGATTCAGCAAGAATACTTTTCCCGAATACGTCATACAAAGGCAGTGGTGGTTATCACTTTTCCGGGGATTCTGTGTCACTGGGTGAAATAGACCCGGCAAATGGTCACGATGCTGTGGGGTTCTATCTGGCCTCCGACGGTTGGTCCAACAATCGCGGCCGCGGTATCGAAGGGCACCACTTTTATTCTCTGGAATCTCTGAACCCTGAAGAAGACGAGAAAAACAGAAAACATATGCTGTTGATCGCAAACGAGGTCGACGAGGCAACCAATACACAACGCTTGTGGGTGGCAGTGGAAGATATTCGACTAGACAGTCCCAGCAGCGACAAGGATTACAATGATTTGATCATGCAGATCGATGTTTATCCAGCCGACGCCCTGGTATTCGGCAACCAGATTCCAGACATGCAGGAGGACGAACCCGTCAATGATGACGTTGACAACGACGGCGTCATTGCTTCAAACGATATAGACGATAACGACGCTGAACGAGCGTTCGAACGCTACTATCCGGGCGAAGACACCTGGGGTACTCTATTAGCGGAAGACAACTGGCCGGCACTGGGTGACTTCGATATGAACGACATGGTCGTTCGATACCGCACCCATGAAGTCTACGATAGCGCGAAGCGTGTAAAAGATCTTACAATCGAATACAAGTTGGAAGCACGAGGTGCAGCATTTCACAATGGATTTGCAGTATCACTGGGTGAAAGCATATTCGCGGACAACATAGAGATTGCAGAACTTAACGGTGAGCCCGTACAGGCCATTCCTGATGCAACTGCACTATCCTATGAAATATTCGGTGATACCTGGGCCTTCACTTATGAGGGTGGTGAAGAATGCTGGACCTACAACACCATGTCGGAATGTCCGACACTGCCAGCGACTGACTTCACTTTAAAATTGTCGTTTCTGAATAGTGTTGAGCAAGACGACATGCTGAAAGCACCTTACAATCCTTTTCTTTTCGCACACAAAATCGGGACCGATGTACCAGGTTATACACGAATCAACGCATTCGATAATGAACTGTATTCCGAGAATGGTGTAGTCAAGGATATCGAAATTCATATGCCTTACCAGTTGCCAACACAGGGTCAAGACAGAACTATGTTCAGCACCGGTGATGATGCAACGGACGGTGTGGAAAAATTCTATGTTTCCGGCAACAACCTGCCTTGGATGATAGATGTTCCACACGCCATTGACTACCCTGAAGAGTTTGTTGATATCAGTACCGCTTACCCGTCATTTTCAAGCTGGGTAGAAAGCGGTGGCACAGAAAATCAGGACTGGTACAGACTGACTGCTGACGACAAGTCGTCTATCTATAACGGTGGAAATGCAGGGAGTGAAACCCAACCGACTCTTGCACCAGCAAACGGTGTAGTTGTCAGCGACAATTTCCAGGACCAGCAATTCATTCCATTTAACCTGCAAGTAAGAAACACCACTGGCAACACTGTTGCCTGGGAAGCACTTGTTGAGAACGTGGGATATGGAACCATTGCAAACCTTAACCTGAATGGTGCAACCATGACAACGACCGAAAACGGTGATGGTACTTATAACCACCTCTTTTCTGGTACCTTGGATGCCTATCGTAATATCATCATGCAAGGTGGTACTGTCAGCCCGTTCGGCACTGGTTCTGGTCTCAGCCTTTATAGCGAATGAACCGGCAAATAAATGGTAACAATCGCTAGTAAAGCATGAAAGCGCACAGCGCATAAGCAGAAACGGCCTACCCGCAAATCAATGTAGCGGAGTCACCATTTAAAATCAAAGGGGCAGCTTAGGCTGCCCCTTTGTCGTTTTCAGGTTTCTTTACGTTCGCAATGGTTGAGACTGTTCAACCATTGTCACCTTCCATCTCGCTTTCCGGGAAAGTCAGTTCAACGTTGCCACCTGATCCACGGCATCTCTCTTCGCGAATAACTTCTAATTGTTCGCATGTTTATTTAGTATTTTTGGGTAGAATAAGACATCCCCTCTCGTTCTGAAACTTCAGGACGTTTGTAGTGACAAATTATATTATGAAATTGAATCCACTAATGCTAGGCCTAAGTGCTTGTTTGATGCTTACTGCAGCCAATGCCGCTGAAGACACACACCAGCATGAGCATGTGCTACCAATATCAGACACACACTTGCACTACAGCCATGATTCAGTGGAAATGACACCGCCTGAACGGGTGATTGAAATAATGCGCGAAGCCAACCTGAAGCTGGCACTGGTTTCCAGCTCTGATGACAACGGCACGCAGCTGCTTTCAGACCTGGCACCGGACTTGATCGTTCCGGGTTTGAGGCCCTATCGTAAACGTGGTGAAACCGGCACCTGGTTTAAAGATGAAACGATACTTGACTATGTAGAAGCCTTACTGGAGGAAAACAGTTACGCAACCATTGGTGAATTTCATCTATACGGCGAAAACGCCGAACTCCCGATACCCAAACGGATAGTTGAATTAGCCGTTGAACATAACTTGATCCTGCATGCGCATTCCGATGCTGAAGCTGTCGAGAGATTGCTGGCTCAGGACCCTACTGTCAAAGTGTTATGGGCGCATTCCGGGTTTGACTCTCCTGAAGAAATCGCTGCCATGCTCGGCAAGCACGACAGGTTATGGGCTGATCTTGCGTTCCGTTCCGAAGTGGGTAGCGGCGGAAAGCTTAGCGAAGACTGGATCAAACTGTTTACAGATTTCCCCGATCGCATGATGCTTGGAACCGATTCGTACACACCGGAACGCATGTTCTATATCCCGGAACACGCAGAATCCGCACGACAATGGCTCACCAGCCTGCCACAGGAGGTTGCTGAAAATGTTGCATGGAAAAACGGCCATAATCTCTTAATGCCTGTGTGGAATAAAAACAGGATAGATGGCGCGCACATGGCAAAAAGCAAGCATGATTCAATGAGTCATGGTGATCACAAACACGACACTATGAGTGTGGACAAAGTATGCAATAGTGCTGCAGGTGAGAACGATATCGTTTTGAGGCAACAAGACAGCACAATCCGCTTGCATCCACAGGGTGACATTAAGGTAAGTGAGCCACTAAACGTTCTACTAACACTATGCGGCAACAATACTGAAAATGTAGAGCTGGCTCTGGATGCACTCATGCCAGCACACGGACACGGTATGAACTACGAGCCGGTAATCACAGAGATCTCACGCGATAACAGTGCGGTACAGTATCAAGTGGAAGGCCTTGTATTACATATGCCGGGTAACTGGCAATGGCAAGTCGAAGTAAAGACAGAAACTGGCGATGAAACGCTACAACATGACTTCAACGTCGAATAGGAAGATGGTTGTTGTTGAAAAATTCAAGCCTGCTTCTTATTTTTCGATGAACAATTGTTTTTCAATCACAATTCTAACGGTTTTCCTGACCCTTACCACCATTCCGGTCTTGGCCGCCAACACAAGCGCGGCTTCGGTTGAATCGCAAGACAACACCCCAGAGTTTGGTGATAAAGAAAAACGGATTATTCAGTCTATGGGGCCTTGGCCTCAGGCTATACCACCTGATCCGGGAAATGAGCTATCAGGCCTGCCATGGGCAGAAAACCTCGGCAAACAACTATTCTTTGACGAGTCACTGTCAGGGAACGGGCAAATATCCTGCGCTTCCTGCCATCTGCCAGAACTCGCTTTCAGTGATGGATTAGAAGTGGCGTCCGGCATTGGCAAGCATGTTCGCAATACCCCCGGTTTATTCAATATTGGCCTGCAACGG
>CALLOA010000165.1 GCA_938005265.1 uncultured Granulosicoccaceae bacterium | reverse complement strand
TACCGTACCGGCTATTTTGCCTTTTAAACCCATTGCAATGGAAGGTCTGGATTGGGCAATTGTAGGCGGACTGATTGATCGCAATCTGCTCCTTGAGGAGGTCGCCTTACTGCCCGAGGGTAAAGCCTGGATCATGATGGAGCTCGCCGCACAAGATGAACAAGCCTTGGCGGAGCTGGTTGCAAAGTTCGAAGATGCAATGAAATCAGTGCCGCAAGTGCTGGCTTGCAAGGTAATAGATGATGCCCGGGAAGTGAGCAGAATCTGGAGTATTCGGGAACAGGGTGCTTCGGCGACTGCCATGAGCCTTGATCCGGCCGAACCCGATCCGGTTGTGGGGTGGGAGGATACTGCTGTAGACCCACTGCAGTTAGGCGATTACTTGCGCGAGTTTTACCAGCTTGTTGACCGTTACGGCTATACCACCAGTATGTACGGGCACTTTGGTGATGGATGCATACATGCACGGATGACGTTTGATACCAGAAGTACGGAAGGTGTTGCAAAATGGCGGGAGTTCAGTCGTGAGATCGCCGAAACGGTTGTGCGCTATGGTGGCTCTCTGTCTGGTGAACATGGAGATGGTCAGGCCAAAGCCGAGTTTCTGCCCATCATGTTCGGAGACGAATTGGTCGGGGCTTTCGAACGTTTTAAAGCTATCTGGGATCCTGATGATCTGATGAATCCGGGTAAGGTGGTGAAGCCCTATCGGATGGACGAAAACTTGCGTTTGGGGCCTGACTACAAAACACCCGAAGTTGCATCGACGTTGCAGTTTGTTGACGATGTAGGGGGCCTGGGTCGTTCACTTGAGCGCTGCATCGGTATGGGAAAGTGTCGCGCTGATACCGGGAGTATGTGCCCGACCTACCAGGCGAGTCGTGAGGAGCGTTATTCTACTCGTGGTCGAGCGCACCTACTGCATGAAATGATGCGCGGTGGAGTGCTTGAGCAAGGCTGGCAGGATAATGATGTCGAAGATTCTCTGGCGAACTGCCTGTCGTGCAAAGCATGTAAATCGTCCTGCCCGACCAGGGTAGATATAGCCAGCTATAAATCAGAATTTATGGCGCGTCATTATCAATCGCGCAAACGGCCCATGGCGCATACCGTGTTTGGCAAACTGGGTGACTATTTGCCGCTTATGTCGAAAATGCCGCGTTTGGCCAATATTGCTGCATCGCTACCACTGCTGGGAGCCCTGATTCGTGCCGGGCTTGGCATCGAAAAAGGAAAGTCATTACCAAAGCTTGCTACGCGAAGTTTTAAAGCTCAGCTGCTGCGTTTACAAGATGAACTTCCCTATTTTTCGAGTGAGCACTTTAGCTGGTTTGGTCAGCAGGATGCTGACAAAGTCATACTTTGGGCAGACAGCTTCAATAGTCATTACCGGCCCGAAGTGCTGGAATCTGCATTAAGAGTATTAGTGCGTCAGGGTTTGCATGTAGGTATTGCACATAAACATTTTTGTTGTGGACGACCTTTATACGAGTATGGACTATTGCAGGATGCGGGCATGCGGCTACAAAAAATTCTGGATAATTTCCATGCCGTTGTGCCTGCTAAAGCTGACATTGTTGTTCTTGAACCTGCTTGCCTGTCAGTATTTCGGGATGAACTTCTAGCCTTGAAGGGTGGTGATTCTCGGGCTCGGGATTTGGCTGGCCGAACCATGACACTGGCAGATTGTTTAAAGAAACGAGGTGCGCAGCCAAAGCGCCGGCTGGGTGCGGCACTGTTGCATCTGCACTGCCACCAGAAAGCGTTATTTGATTCCTCAGCAGATCGTGAGTTGATAGAGCAGTGCTTTGAAAGCATGCATGAGCCTGAACCCGGTTGTTGCGGGATGGCAGGAGTCTTCGGTTTGCAGGCACGAACACAGGAATTGAGCCGGAAAGTATTCGATCGTAATCTACGACCTGCCACTGAACAGAAAGCAACTGATAATAAAGGTGAACAATCTACTATCGTGACAAGTGGCTTTAGCTGTCATGGGCAGTTCAGCGATCTGGCTGGAAAAAAATCTGTGCACATTGCGCAAGTCCTGGAACATTGCTTGTCCGAGTATGAGTTGCCTCGATAGGTTTGTAGAGATTTCCCTCAGATGAAAGCTGAACATATCAGTATTGCCTTGCGACTCGAAGACATCCCTCATATCGGGAGCAAGGTAGCATCACTGCTGCGTGAAGCTGGTATTGAGGAGCCTTTGGAATTACAAAATCAAGATGCCGTTTGGCTGTACAACAAAATATGCAGTATCACACGCCAAAATCACAACCTGCAGTTGCTTGATCGCTTGCTGGCCGCAATCGATTTTGCTTCCGGCGGCGCGCCTCGTCCCTTGCACGTTTTCAGTAAACGCCGCGAGTTATTGGCCAGAGGTAAAGCCGGTCAGCTTCTGATGCCGGATGGCGAGAGTTCGCATTAGCTCAGCTTAACCTTATGTAGAGTATAAGTCGTTTGTCCAAATTGCTCCCGGTCTCCATATTAGTAACTCAATTAAAACAGTTATTTTTACGGAGACTTACATGAGTTTTTTCGACCGAATGATAGAACGATTTGAAATTGTTGGCCGAGCGCGCACGTTGTCGGTATTGCGCCAACAGTCTGATCGAACCCTTGTTGATTTGGGGTTTTCACCTGAGCTGGTTCGTACTGGCATCAAAGCGTGGCCATGGCGTGTAGAAGATCAGCTTTCAGGTAGTGATACTGCCATCGCCCCGGGCTTTGCAGGCGTAATGGCTGTTGATCACACTGCTGTGGCCAATGTTGGCCAGATTGAAGTTATGAGAACCGGCAAGGCTGCCAATAGCAAGCTTGAAACAGCTGCGTAGTTGACGGGCTTGGAAACGCGGATTGCTGTTTCTTGTTTCCTGTAAAGCTATGGCCATCTTATGGCTGGTTATTTGTAGATGCTGCCTGATCGATTTTGCAAATCCAATTCCAAAACAATACTAATTCCAAAACAATACTAATGGCAAAACAGGCGGCCCGGTCGGGTAGTTGTTGGCTTGACTGTGGTCTTGATCTGCCGCCTGTTAAGCAGAGCACAATGTTATTTTCGAATTCATTCATTGTGCATAACTAATCGCCTTGCCGTTCGTGCACTGGTTCGCAATCATGAGTAAATTGCGGCCTGGCAGAAAATATTCTGCCTTTGATTTAACCCCGTTTCTTCTGCAGTTGCGTTTAATCATTACAGACAACGTGTACTCAGGAGAATATTTTGATAAGAACACCCCGGTTTTTACACCCGCTTCCACACCATTCTGGCCGTAAAACTCTCAGTCTTGTAAAGAACGCTGTTCTGGGATCGATTGCCAGTGCGGTGCTTTTTCTTGTCGCTTGTAGTTCATCGGACTCTCCCTATAATTCGGATTCAGCGGACATCAAATATACATCGCAACCTCCGGTTGCGGTGAGTGAAGAGCACTCGTCGAGTGCTCATTTCAGAATTAATCGCCTCAAGCCGGGAGACAGCGCTGCAGTCCAGGGCATAACGGCGGCTGATCGGGCATTGGTAAAAGAGACAGTTGCTCGTTTTCCGGAAACAGACACTTCCCTCATCAGGGCGAATCCACTAAATACCGAGAACTACGCAGATATTGCGGATAACCCTGTAGTGCTGGCGGCCCGTGAGCCTACATCCACCTTCAGTATTGATGTCGATACAGGTGCTTACTCGAATGTGCGCCGCTATGTAGAGCAAGGTCAATTACCACCGACCAATGCGGTGCGTATTGAAGAACTCATCAATTACTTTAACTACAGTTACGAGATTCCCGAAAGCCCGGCGGTACCATTTACCGTGACTACCGAATTTGCTCCTTCGCCATGGAACAATAATCGGCATTTATTGCACGTTGGCTTACAAGGCTATAAACCGTCGACCAGTGGTAACGCAAGGCCTGATGCCAATCTGGTTTTCCTGCTTGATGTCTCTGGGTCAATGTATTCAGCAAACAAACTGGGTTTGGTTAAATCTTCGATAAAAATGTTAGGTAAACAGCTTGGAAGCCGTGACTCAGTCAGTATTGTGGTTTATGCCGGGGCATCCGGTGTGGTGCTGGAGCCTACTCCGGGCGATCGCTATCCTGATATTGCATACGCTCTGGACCAGTTGAAAGCAGGTGGTTCAACCAACGGTGAGGCCGGGATTGCGCTGGCCTACCAGTTGGCAGAAAAAGCCTATAAGAAAGGCGGCATTAACCGTGTAATTCTTGCCACAGATGGTGATTTTAATGTTGGTGTAGCCAACGTAGAAACGTTGAAAGATATGGTTGCACGGCAACGTGAGTCGGGCATTGCGTTAACGACTCTCGGTTTCGGACAAGGAAACTATAATGATGAATTGATGGAAAGCCTGGCTGATATTGGTAATGGTAGTTATGCCTATATTGATGGTATTCAGGAGGCTCGAAAAGTTTTGGTGGAGGAGCTGGATTCAACTTTGATGACTATTGCCAAGGATGTAAAAATTCAGGTTGAATTTAATCCGGCAAATGTCAGTGAGTATCGACTTGTAGGTTATGTTAACCGGCGTCTGGCCAATGAAGATTTTAACAATGACAAGGTCGATGCAGGAGAAATAGGAGCTGGTCATACGGTAACCGCACTGTATGAAGTTGCACTGAAAGGCTACGGTGCTGAATTTAACTCGCCACGACGCTATGCAACCGTTGCAGATGCTGTAGGTGCAGGCTTAAATACGCCGGAGCTCAATGTAAACCGGGAAGAGCTTTTGGAACTAAGACTACGTTACAAGCCGGTTCTGGATGCTGAGGGTAATGTTCTGCCGGAATCTGAAGCCGGCACCAGTAGACTTCTCGCCAAGGTAATTCAGAAGAGTGATATTGTGGAAAATATTGATGATGCCAGCGAGTCTTTTCGTTTCTCTTCAGCGGTGGCGGCGTTCGGTTATCAGCTGCGACATGGCAAGTATACGGGTAATTTTTCCCTCAGCGACACAATTGCATTGGCGGAAAATTCCAGGGGAGATGACAAGTTAGGCTATCGAGCAGCTTTTTTACAGTTAGCCAGACTGGCCCAGAGTTTGTTGCCCGAAACAGCGTCACTGAAGAGTATTTCTGACTCTTCTCGTGATAATGGGTAGAATTTCGCTACTATAATCTTGATATGGCTTTTGCGCATTGTGGCTCCAGGGTACAAATCACTGATTCTGAGCCACGCCTTAAACCACCGCGCAGCTGCTGACATCATGGGCGTCTGATGAAATACTCGGGATTAGCAGCCATTAAGGAACAAAGTGATCAGGACAAAAGTAGTCGGAAAGACAGTGTTGACCTGGATGTTGTGGCAACCTGTGTCGAACCGCCTGTGTCCGCAGCAGTAGCTTCGCTTGGTAAGGGTTACTCGACTGACGAAGACCTTATGCTTGGTTTTGCGGGTGGTGACGCTTCCGCCTTCGAAACGCTGTATCGAAAATATCGACCAACTTTATATCGTTTTTTTCTTGCCGCTGTTGCTGATGAAGGACTGGCGAATGAACTCTATCAGGACACCTGGACCAAGGTAATTGGTGCAAGCCGCGAATATCAGGTCAAAGCCGCATTCTCTACCTGGCTGTTTACGATCGCCAGAAATAATCTCTGGGATTATTTTCGTAAATTCCAGCCAAATCTGGTTGAATTCGATACCGTTGCGGAGTTGCAAGCTGGGGATGTCAGTCTGCCTGATTCGATCAATGTTGAGCTGCAGCCAGATGAACTAGCGGTACTTGCACAACAAGCACACAGTTTGCATCAGGCTTTGGACAGATTGCCACTTAAGCAAAAAGAAGTGATGTTGTTGAGATACATTGCCGGTATGACGTTAACGGAAATTGCGACGAGCATCGAAGAGAAACCCGAGACTGTGAAGAGCCGGTTGCGCTACGCGACAACCAAGCTTAAAAATGATCTGAAACATACAATTGCCGGTTTTCAAAGGTTAGCCTGAGAGGCTGGAAATCATCTGATGGTAGAACAACCCGACAAAGACAGGCCTGAAACACAGGGCCAAATCGTGCCTGAAGATTTGCAGGCTGCTGAAGAAGAAACTCTACTTCTTTTTGAGTCTTTGTCATCTGCTTTTCCTGATAAAGAAGTAGATGCCAATCTGTTAAGTCAGGCAACTAGTTTTGCAGCACAAAATGATTTTGCTAGCGCCGTGTCTGATACACAGGTTGATAATTCAAACGTTGTTTCGCTCTATGCGCATGAGCGGGAAATTTCATTTGGTCAGGTATTGCCCAAAGTGTTCGTTGCAGCCGCTGTAGTGGTTTTGGCAATAGTTGTAGTGCCGTTACTTGATAACATTTCTGTTGCACCTGAGCAGATAGAGGCAACATCCTCGTCCGAAGCGACCCATTATGTGGATGAATCAGAAAAACTATCGATTTCTTCGGTAGATGCTCTGTCAGAAAGTTCGGCTGAAACTTCGGGTGAAGCAAACTTGGATGCCGATGCAACTGTCATTGATACCGACGCCTCTGAAGTGATAGAAGAAGAAATAGGTGCGGTTACAGACAGCATGGAATTATCCGGCATTGATGCTGATGCACAAGGTGATTCCCAATATTCTAA
>CALLOA010000164.1 GCA_938005265.1 uncultured Granulosicoccaceae bacterium | reverse complement strand
ATGGCAAATATCATTTAAAACCTGCTTGGCGGTCAATCGGCTTTGATTAAGATCAGCTAAGACTGTGGTGCAGCCGTGCTTTTTTCCGAAACCGTCAGTACGCGAAAAACCGGTGCTAGTTCGTGCAGGTCAGCATAATGATTGATCTGTGTTATCGACAGGTTGTCAATCGAAAAGCAAACGCTGTTGTGCAAGTTGAGCGACAAGGCATTGGTCAGAGCTGCGAGGATGGTGCCCATGTGCGAAAAGCAGACGATATCTTCGCCTGCATGAATATCTGCACAGTGACTGACAAATTCAGCGACCCGGTCACAGGCATCTTGCATACTTTCACCGCTGGGTTGTTTTTCAACCGGTGATATTGGCCAGAATCCCACGTAAGGGTCGGTTCGTTCCTTGATCAGTTGTTCATGAGTCTTGCCAGTGTTATCACCGAAATCCATTTCCGCTATCAGTTTTGATTCCAGTTGCTCCTTGCAGTCCAGACCTGCCAGCCTGACTGAATCCGCTGTCTGGTGAGTGCGTTGCAGGTGGCTGGTGTACCAGATGGCGTTCGCTGGCAGCCGTTGGGCTAGCGACTGGAATTTTTCAATTTCGCTGACATCAGCCTCAACATCCATGGCGCCATACATTAAATGCTTCAAGTGGGATACCGGTGCATGCCGCACCCACCAGAACCGGGTAGCTTCTGATTGCCAGGGTAGTTTCGGGGCTTGTGTGTCAGTTTCTGGCATGTGTCAATGAATCCACTTAATGGTCAAATGAAAAGGAAATCGCCACTTTCTAGTTTGGATAAAATCAAGGGTTATAATCAAGTGATATGTCGGAAAATAACCTAGATAGTCTTTATACGTGTATTGATGCCAGTCGTGATGACCTGATAAACCTGACTCGCGAACTGGTAGCAATACCCACGTTAAATCCGCCGGGTGATTGTTATCTGGAGATTTGTGAGTACCTGCAACGTCGTCTGGCTGCCAGTGGTTTCGAAACCAAGCTGGTTCGAGGCGAGGGCACACCCGGCGATAGTGACAAGTATCCGCGCTGGAATCTGTTGGCAAGACACAGTGGTAGCAGGAAAGGCGAATGTGTCCATTTTAATTCACATCATGATGTGGTTGATGTCGGTGCCGGCTGGAGCACAGACCCGTTTGCTGGAGAGTTGGTCGGAGATCGCCTTTTCGGGCGTGGCACTTGTGACATGAAAGGCGGACTCGCAGCTTCAATCATTGCTGCAGAGAATTTTATCAGGCTCAATCCCGGCTATGCCGGTCATATCGAAATATCCGCCACTGCTGACGAGGAGTCTGGTGGCTTCGGTGGTGTCGCCTATCTGGCTCACAAGGGGTACTTTTCACCTGATCGGGTACAGCATGTCATTATTCCCGAGCCGCTGAACAAAGACCGCATTTGTCTTGGTCACCGGGGTGTCTGGTGGGCTGAAATTGAAACACATGGCCATATCGCGCATGGATCAATGCCGTTTCTGGGTGACTGTGCGGTCAGGCACATGAATGCAGTTATCGCTGAAATGGAACGCTCGTTGTTTCCGGCCCTGCAACTGAAACGCACTGACATGCCGGTTGTGCCCGAAGGTGCAAAACAATCGACGTTGAATATTAATTCAGTGCATGGCGGGCAGCAGGAGGCTGCAGCTGACTATAACGGTCTGCCTTCTCCGGTCGTGCCTGATTCCTGCCGCATGATGATTGATCGTCGTTACCTGATGGAGGAATCGTTGCAGGAGGTCAAACAGGAGATGCTTGATGTGCTGGAAACGGTCAAGTCCAACAGGCAAAATTTTAACTACGATATTCGCGATGTTCACGAGGTGTTGCCGACCATGGCAGAACAGACGGCACCGGTAGTGCAGGCAGTTTCGACAGCCATAGAAGACATACTCGGCAAACAACCGGAATATGTGGTTTCTCCAGGCACTTACGACCAGAAGCATATTGATCGCATAGGCCAGTTGAAAAATTGTATAGCCTATGGCCCCGGCATCCTTGATCTGGCGCATCAGCCGGATGAGTATGTCAATGTCAGTGATATGCTGGATTCGGCAAAAGTTATGGGGCATACGCTCTCCAACCTTCTGGTCACACGGTAGGGGTTGCTTAACTGTGGGGTAATCTTAACTGCGGGGTAATTATTTCCTGCGGGGTAAAAATTTCCTGCGCGGTAATTATTTCGAGATTTGTGAGTCCGGCGCCTATCGTCTTACTCTTGATGAATATCGGCACTATGAAAATCGAATTCAAAACTGGTGAGAACAATCTTTTAACGGATGTTAAGGGATTGCAGGTGGGCAATGCCGACGATAGCGATTTAAAGAGTGGTGTCACGGTTGTGACGGCACAGCAACCGTTTGCCGCAGCGGTTGATGTTATGGGAGGAGCACCGGGCACGCGGGAGATAGACGCTCTGGCAAGTGACAAGCTGGTCACCCATGTGGATGCCCTGGTGCTATCCGGTGGTTCTGCACTCGGTCTTGATGCTGCGTCGGGAGTGGCCAATGCGTTACGTGCCGCCGGGCGCGGGTTTGATGTGGCTGGCCAGAATGTTCCGATCGTACCCGCCGCAATTATCTTTGACCTGCATAATGGTGGCGAAAAAAACTGGTCTCAAAATCCCTATGCTGAGCTGGGCCGGCAGGCGTGGGCCTCGGCCTCTGCCAATGGTGAATTCAAACTGGGTAGTGTTGGTGCAGGATTCGGCGCTTTGACACCTACTGTAAAAGGCGGGCTTGGTTCCGCGTCATTGCGATTGGCAGTGCCGGGTGCCGCTGACATCATGGTGGCGGCACTGGTTGTTGCCAATCCCTTGGGTAGTGTTACGGTTCCGGCTGCGGCCAATTTCTGGGCCGCAGCTTATGAACGGGATAATGAGTATGGTGGTTTGGGGGTGGCTCAGGCGGCTGCCAGCAATCCACTGCACATGCCGCCAGACAAACCACGCTCGCAAGTACCTGCAGCTGGGCGTGAAAATACAACGCTTGCGATTGTCGCGACCGATGCAAATCTGGATGTCGCTCAGCTTAAGCGCATGGCAGTAGCTGCACAGGATGGCATGGCACGGGCGATTGTTCCGGCACACACCCCGTTGGATGGTGATGTGGTCTTTGCCTTGTCGACAACTCACGGCAGCAGTAAAAGAGCAAGCGGAGATATGAAAACCAACCATTCGCCACAGCTACAACTGCTGATCGGGCATGCAGCGGCGGTCTGCGTCAGTCGAGCAATAGCGAGAGCGGTTTACGAGGCGAGGTCTTTTGCAGGTGACCTGCTGCCGGCCTGGAGGGAGAAATACGCGACTTTGTTGGAAGCTTAATCGCGTAATGCTTTTATCGGAAATGTAGGTATAAGACCATCAATCGAAGACGTTCCCGGTGTGCCACGTTTTGCGGCAATTGCATACCACTCCAACGCTTCGCTCAATGCATCATTGCCCACGCCA
>CALLOA010000163.1 GCA_938005265.1 uncultured Granulosicoccaceae bacterium | reverse complement strand
TGGTTGCAGAATCACTTGATCGGCAAATAAATTTCAGTTACCAGCTCACTACCTGGAGTTGTTTGCGGGTCATTGATATATTTCTCGAACGGTGGGTGATTCTTGAGTGCTTTCATTTTCTTCGCTCGCATATGCATCATGCCTGTAGCCCAGGCATTGCCCAGATGCTGGTACTCACCGGTATGTACAATCTTGAGTGCCTTGCAGGCAGCGTGCGAGCCGGTGGTAAATTCACCGGCATCCGCTGCAGCGTCTGTTTCAATAGCTGCAGTAAAATCACAGCGCTGCTGTTTAAGATTCATTTTGTTGTAAAAAGTATAGGCTTGCGCTTGAGATGCTGACTCCGCGTTGCTTGCATGTGTGCTCATCAGCCCACTGAACTTCTCAGCCAGTACGTCACCAATATTTTCCATTGCTGCAGAACCGTTACTGCCGAGATAGTGTATCGGGTCTACCTCTACGATGCCGGCTACATCCGATTGTGTTGGAGCGGTACCGGTTTCGATGTAGTCTTTCAGTTGCAACAGGCCACGCTGGTAGTCAGAACCAATCATCGCCTTTATATTTGATGTCATAAAAAACAGAAAGAAGGGCAGGCTGCTATCCATTACCCATTCCACCCGGGTATTGTTGTCGTCAACGGCTTGCAGGTTGAAGAAAATATCGGCCTGTGACTTGAAGGGTTTTAGAAATTTCAAATCCATAGCCAGCTGTTGTTCTGTTGCTGACACCAGCCGCATTTGACCGGCACCGATAACATCGCCTTCCCAGTCCTGGCCATGCCCCGGTTGCCCCGCGTTACCGTGCACGGTCACTTTGCAATCGCGTTCAGCACACAACCATGGTGACCAGGCGGGCCATTGTGAATAGTCAATGAGGATGTCAAATACGTGCTGCTGAGGTGCAGCGATTTCGATGGATTTTCTGACTTCGTAGGATGGCATATTCGTGTTACCTCCACGCTACCGTATTGATGTAGTTCAATAATACTTTATCATGAGTAAGATTATCTACAATACCCTTGAGTACAAGTCCATGCACTATGACCCTCGCAATGACCAACGCCCATTGCCATACGATCCGTTTAAAAGCTGCACGGTGCCACGCCCGATTGGCTGGCTCTCTTCGGTTTCATTGCAAGGAGTGCATAACCTTGCACCCTATAGCCAATGGCAGAACCTTACCTTCGACCCACCCTTGGTCATGTTTGCAGCAAATGGTTACCCTGATGGCAGGCGCAAGGATACGGTAGTCAATGCAGAACAGACTGGCTGGTTTGTCTGGAATATGGCCACCTGGGACCTACGCCATGCTGTTAACCGATCAGCTCAGGCATTTGCTCCAGAAGTGGATGAATTTAAGGAAGCCGGTATTACTTCAGCTGCCTGTGTTGATGCGCCTTGCCTTAGAGTTGCTGAATCACCCTGCCACTTTGAGTGCCGCTACCTGAGCACCCAGCGATTTCCCGGTAATAGCTATGTGGGTAATGTTGATGTTGTCTTTGGTGAAGTGGTGCGAATTCATGTGGATGATGCTGTAGTCACTGATGAAGGCAAAATCAATATCCCACAAGTCAAACCCATCGCCAGAATGGGATACTATGATTATGCTGTTATCGAAAACGTGTTTGAAATGCGTATTCCGGGGGAGCAGGCTGCCGCGGATGGCCTGGAGGGGCGATCAGGCAGTTAAAGCACGAGTGACCGTAGTGATTCAAAAGCACAATTAACAATCAAATTGGCAGACAGAAGTTGATGGATAAAAAGCAGCAAGCCTGTGGAACCTGGGAGTCGGCAATCACGACAGAATTGTTGCTGTCAGGTAGCGTTGGAATTTCAGAGGTAATCCCGGACGGCGATGATTGCTGGTGGGCTGAATCAAGGCCTACTGAGGGTGGGCGTACCGCTCTGATGCGCTGGCGTGAAAACACTGTGTCCGAAATGACAGCCCCCAAGGCTAACGTAAGGACGGCTGTACATGAATACGGTGGAGGTGCTTGGTGGGTAGATCAAGGCGAAGCGTTTTACGTTGATTACAACGACCAGCGCATTCGTAGGATTGACGTAAACGGTGATGTTGCAGTTCTTTCACCTGAACCCGAATCTGCCAAAGCACTGCGCTATGCTGACTTTCGTTTATCTGCAGACCGACAATGGTTGATTGCGGTTGTTGAGCAACATGGTGATAAAGCCGATGTCGGTAAAGCAGGTGAGCCGTCAAATTCGCTGCGTGCGATTGCGATCGATGGCAGCCATCGTATTTATACGCTGGTGGAGGGGGCCGATTTTTATGGTTCTCCGCGATTGTCTCCTGATGGCAGTCGCCTGGCCTGGGTGCAGTGGCTGCATCCGAATATGCCCTGGGATGATACCGAGTTATATGTGGCTGACATAAGCTGGCCTGCAAATTCCAGCGATGGGCCTGAACTGAACGCCAGTGTTCATGTCGCAGGCGGGGTGGGGGAAGCTATTGTTCAACCTGAATTTGCGCCCGATGGTACGCTTCATTACCTTTCTGATCGTAACGACTTGTGGCACCTGTATCGTGAAAACGATTCTGCAGCCGTATTGGAAGTTGATGGTGAGATTGGTTACCCACCATGGGTATTTGGCCTGTCGCGTTACTGTTTCACACAGGAAGGTGACGTTATTGCGGCAGTGTTCAATCGTGGTGTTGAATCGTTGGAGGGGTATAGCGGTGGTTCGGCCTTTTTCTCAGTAAGAAATTCGCCGCGGCAACCAGTTTCGGGGTCTGGCGGCAAGACTGCGTTTGTGGCTGCTGGCTGGGCACATGAAGCTGAAGTGGTTTTTAATGGTGCGGTGATTCGAGCAGCCCGCAATCTCGGGCATCTAGGCATTGAGTCCGCTTACTTGCAAGCACCGGAGGTCATTGAATTTCCCACCAGCGGCGGTGATGTTGCGCATGCACTCTTTTTTGCTCCGGCAAATCCGGGTGTCGAACCCTTGCCAGGCGAAAAACCACCACTTATCGTGCTGGCGCATGGTGGCCCGACATCAGCTGCACGTTCGCAACTCAGTCTGGCGCGGCAATTCTGGACTAGCCGCGGTTTTGCTGTGGTTGATGTGAATTATCGGGGTAGCTCAGGCTTTGGCCGGGCGTATCGCAATAAATTGTGCGGGCAATGGGGTGTGGCCGATGTTGATGATTGCGTACATGCGGCACAGTACCTGGCGGCGCGAGGACTGGTGGATGAAAAGCGGCTGATTATCCGGGGTGGTAGTGCCGGCGGTTACACGGTTCTGTGTGCGCTTGCCTTCCACGATACGTTTACCGCAGGTGCGAGTCTTTACGGCGTTGCGGATCTTGAAGCTCTGGCAAACGATACGCACAAGTTTGAAAGCCGTTACCTCGATAGCCTGATTGGTGCTTACCCCGAGCAGAAAGCGCTTTACGAAGCAAGATCACCGATTAACAGTCTGGATGGTTTTGCTGCACCCATGATTGTACTGCAAGGTAGTGAAGATGCGATCGTGCCACCGAACCAATCTCGCATGATTGTTGAAGCACTGGATAAAAAACAGGTGCCTGTTGCCTATCTGGAATTTGAAGGGGAGCAGCATGGTTTTCGTAAATCGGAAACCATCAAGCGTGCCCTGGAAGCCGAGCTGGAATTTTATTTGAGAGTGTTCGGCTTGTTACCAGAAGAGAAATTTTCTGATCTTGAAATCCGACATCTTGATGGCTGATGTGCAGTGCGGTTAAATCAGATTACCCGGGCAGTGGCCATTTGACACTTCCCGGCACTCGCGCCTTATTGAATTCACGCAGTCGTGCAAACACATCCATACCCAACTGCCGGTAAATATCAGGTAAATCTATCAGCACCCAGTTCTCACGGATCAAGCCATTTTCCAAGCGCCAGAAGTCCAGGCTACGTAGCGTTATCTCCTGATTAGCCGCGGCTAGTCCGAGCCAGCCATCACCACTTAGTGTCTGCTTCATATTGGGCCAGCCGGTTACGCCTACATAATTGTTATCGGCAATAAAATGAAACTCGGTGCCTTCCGTGTTTTGCCCGCGATCCGGCATGGCATTAATAAACGGTATTTGGTGCCAATGCCTGAAACCGGCAATACCACGCCCTGTGCCGATTCCGGCAGGACCGTACCAGTTCATTTTGGGGTGCCAGAAATCCTGCATTTGCATCACTTCCGGGCCGCCGTC
>CALLOA010000162.1 GCA_938005265.1 uncultured Granulosicoccaceae bacterium | reverse complement strand
TCGCAACGCCCGAACCGTAATGCATCACCTTTGTTAGGTACTATTGTCGGTGGTGCGATCGGGAACCAACTGGGTCGTTACAGCGGAAGCTCAGAAGCTCGAATAGGTGCCACGATCGCTGGCGCGCTGATTGGAACAGTCATCGGAAACGAATCCATTAACCGGAATGGTTCGAATACCAATCGCCGCAATTCACGCCAGCACCTGACGCAGCACAACGGACATGTTCGCGACCGTTTTGACCGTTTGGATCGTGGCGTTCGCAATCCGCAACACGATCCGGGATACGGCAACCAGACTTCTCGTACGCCGGTTCAGCGATGTACCACCAGAACCAGAACCACCACTGAGAATCGCCTTTCTGGTTACCGTGTAGCCTATCGCTATCAGGGCCGCCTGTATCGCACAACGACGCAACAACATCCGGGCAAGCGAATCGCTGTAGAGGTGAGTGTCAGGCCACGTTACTAGCAGTGAATAGTGCTTGGCAAAAGTGTGTTGTAATTCGTGAACACGGTTCGAAAAACATAATTTGAGCGCCGCCAACCAAGTCAATTGGCCGATATCACGACCTTAGCAGGACCCGAAAATGCTGCTTCATCACTCACACAGCTACAAGGGTTTTGCGATAATGATCGTGAATTCGGCCAGATTGACGCACTTGCTGGCAATATGCCAGCGATGATGGTGCCCCAGCTTGTTATACTGGCACTCTCTGTTTAGGGTATGTAGTGAATCGAGCTTAACGGCTAGTGAACCGAGCTAAACGGCGCTTTGCCAGCCAGGATGATTTGCATCCAAAGAGATTTGCGTAGAAAGAGATTTGCATAGAAAAAGATTTAAAAAAGGGATTTGCAAAAAAATCGAACTTTTTACCAATAACAGACTTAAATCATAACTCAATCACATCGGCCGAAGAGCTGGACAGCGAAATAACAGTGCTACCATTGATAAACAATCAGGATTGCAAACAGAGCCACCGCAAACAACAACGTTACCTGTTGCCTGCCCTGCTGTTTCTATGTATTGCCTGTTTGCCGTTAGTAAGCGCTGCCGACAATTCTGCAACGACTGCAGATGAAGCCTCTGTCGCCGCGTTGGCTGAAACATCCGGTGATGGCAAGGTGCTGAGCGTATCCGAGCAATCCGGGTTCTTCAAAGTCAAGGTTCTCGTTGAGGGTAAAGTCAAAGTGATAAAGGTTCCCAAAGCTGACGGCAGCTAGTCACCCACTGCAATCAGGAAAGGTCTTTATTGATTAGAGCCTGAATTGCATTCCGGTACTCACTTGCCGGCCAGGTTGTAACTCACAGATTGGCAGACAGACAATTATTTATAGGAAATTATTTATAGGAGTATCGCATGCGTGCCCTGGTCATTGAAGATGACACTACATTGCGCGAGCAGATTGTATCCACGCTCCGCGATCAAGGCTATGCCATCGACGAAACCGGAGACGGGTCTGACGGCTTGTACCTTGCCACAGAAATGCCCGTCGATGTCGCGATCATCGATCTTGGCTTGCCCGGGACCTCTGGCATTGACATCATCAAAGAGGTCAGAGAGAAGCAATTAAAGTATCCGATACTCATCCTCACTGCACGCACTCGGTGGCAAGACAAGGTTGAGGGCCTGGAATCCGGAGCGGATGATTACCTGGCGAAACCTTTTCATATGGAAGAACTGCTTGCACGCCTGCGAGCTATCCTGCGCAGGAGCGGTGGCTGGACTGAATCCGTACTGCGTTTCGGCAGGCTGGAAATAGACACTCGAACACAGACAGTGACAGTCGACGACAATACTATCGAACTGACAGCCTACGAATACAAGCTGCTGGAGTATCTAGCCATGCGTGCAGGTGAAGTCATTTCAAAAGCCCACTTGCTTGATCACCTCTACGATGAAGAAACCGACCGGGACCCGAACATTCTCGAAGTCTTTGTACGCCGTTTGCGCAATAAACTGGATCCGGACAAGGAATTAAAACCGATAGAAACACTTCGCGGTCGCGGTTACAGACTGGCACTGGCACGCGCCGAAGATGTGGCTTAGCAAACCAATATCAGCCCCGTACTGAATTCTTGCTCACCATGAATCCAAGTTTGTCGCGAGCCTGACTGCATGAATTCGATCGCAGCACGCCTATTGCTGGCGGCAAGCCTGGTACTGGCAACATTTGTAGTCCTGACCTATGTTGCAGTTAAACACTCGGTACACCAGCGTGCAGAGGATGCGCTGAACACAAAAATGCAGGGCCTCATCTATGGATTGCTGGGCGCGTCCGAATTGGTCGACGATCAACAAATTGCAGTCATTGAAGCTGAGCTACCCGAACAACGCCTGTTAAGCCCGGTAACCGGTATCTACGCTGAAGTGCGTGATTCCGGCAACAATATCGTTTGGTCGTCTCGTTCAAGAGTCTCAACTATACCCGTTATCCGCAATGTGCCGGTCGGTACATGGCGCTATGTCAATCGCGACAAAGGCACTAGCGAAGAAGTACGTGCCTTGCAATTCAAAGCAATCTACGTGTCCGAAAATGGCTCCGAACCTGTGTTTACTTTTCAGGTTGTGGAAGATGCCACCGAATTCTCCGCAACGCTTGCCAGTTTCGACAGGAACCTCTGGGTCACACTACTGCTTTCAGCTTTGGCATTGCTGGTCGTGCAGCTTCTGGTATTAGCCTGGGGCTTGCGACCGCTGCGGCGTATCGGTCGCGATTTGCAAATGATCGAAAGCGGTGAAAAAGAAAGTCTTGATACCAGATTGCCGGAAGAGCTCACCCCCATGGCACACAGTATCAATACTCTTCTTAATAGTGAGCGTAATCGACATTTGCGTTACCGCAACGTGATTGAAGATCTGGCGCACAGCCTCAAAACACCATTGAGCATTCTACGTAACCACAGCGATACAACACCAAGTAGTCACATGGCAGGGAAGTTAACGCAAAGCGACACGTTATCTGCCAGCGAAATGCAGAGCTCCACTGCTGTAGTTGCCCAGCAAACTGAACGCATGAACGATATTATTGGCTACCATCTGCAACGCGCTCAGGCCGGCAGCAGCCAGGCATTGGCACCGCCCCTGTCACCTCTGCCGACCCTTGAACGACTAGCGGATTCACTGCGAAAAGTATACGCGCCAGGTGATGGGCAACAAGCGGTTAAATTCGAATTTTCTATCGACAAAGGTTTCAACCTGCGCGTGAACGAAGCTGATTTGATGGAAATACTGGGAAACCTGCTCGACAATGCCTGTAAGTATGGTGCCACCGCTATCAACGTACGCAGCCGTCAGGGCCGCACAAAACAATTAGTGGTTGAGGATGATGGCCGTGGCTTTCCGGATATAAACCCGGAAGCACTGCTGGAACGTGGACGACGTGCCGACCTGACTCAAGAAGGCCAGGGAGTTGGACTGGCTTTAACCACAGAGCTGGTTGAATCCTACGGAGGCGAATTAACTATTTCCAATCGCCCGGACGGTGGCGCCAGGGTAACAATCAGCTTTAGCTAAATAAGCCGCATCAAAGTGCACCAACACATTCGGGTGTGCTCACTGCACATCAAATAACACCAGACCTTGCCTGACTACTAACATGAGAATACAACAACTACACTCCTTCTAAAATCTCAAAAAGATTGCATTGAGCAAATGCTGGAATACCTTTTCAATAGCATTCATTCAGCCTTCATTCATAGCAACTTTCATTTATTTTTAAGATTTTTATCAGCAGGTTTTCATAACTGAAACAATACCTTATCTCCCGGTAGCAACCCTACCAATCTTCAGCCACGTCAAACAATAGAACTCGCCTATCGACCTCATCTGAAATGTAGTATGTGATCAGTTTCAAGTGATTTATTTAGATAAAAGTTCCATATCAAAGTGTAAATTGGTAAGCACTAAGGCTACAATGCAAATGTTAATAATGAATTAACACAAATTCACAACATGGAAGTTGCAACTTAGGTGCAACTGAAATGAACACAAGTTTGAATAGTGACAACCTGCAGATTGAGGCTCCGAAAGTTTCTCCGGTTATTAACAAGCCTCTCCAGAAAAAAACGGAAATCGCGACCAAAGAAATATCAGCAGCAACTGAAACACTTGCCAAGGAATCGGTACAACCTTCTCACCATGGAGCGGACAGAGATCGCTCACCCTATCTCGTCAATCGTCTGCTGCAAGCCAAAGAAAAGAATCTGTTTGCACATGTGAAATTTCATCTGGTCAAACAGGAAATAGACCGACTGGGACTGACAGAAACAAAAATACTTGATATTGGCTGCGGCCTGCAGGTATCCAGGCAATATCTCGAAGAGCTAGGGCTCAGCTTCAGATACTTTGGCATGGACTACGAGCCCAGATTCGAGCCCGATGCTGTCGTCGATTTGATGAATCCGGTCAATGCCGCAACCGGGATACCCTTCGAGCCTGATGTCATTCTTGCTCTGGATGTACTCGAGCACCTTCATGAAGATGTGGAAGTACTGGAAGATGTTCTGGCGAATCTACGTGCTCTCGTTCCCGATGAATGCACAATGATTATCACCCTACCCCAAATGTATCGCCTGGACAGATTCAAGCTGAGCCATCTTTTCTACCCAGAACACAAGATTCGTTTGAGGCAGGATGAATGGCGCAAATTACTAGAGACCCAATTTGACGTTGAACGGGTTCAAGGCTTGGGGTATCTCTCTGTAATCCCTTATCTGCCGATGGCTAGCAAGCGTTATACGCCAGAAAACAGGCTCGGGAAACTATTCAACTATTTACGCGGAACCTTTTTTGAGTGGGGCCCTTTCAAACCTGCTGATCTGTTTTTATCCAATACGTTAGGGAAACTGGGTTTATTCAAATCGCTTTCAAATGACGTTCTGTTTGTAGCGAAACCTAAACCTCGAAAATCCCATAACTTGTTGTAAACAGTATTTTCTACTGATGAAAAATATTCACCCTGATTACCTGGGCGAAACGGCACGCAGGATAAAACTGAAAAACTATCCCGACGCCAGGCAATTCGTGGTGCAACACTTGTATCAGGACACCCTGCGCTTACTGCTGTTGTTGCATGAGCATGTCAAAATTGATTGCGTCATTGGCATAGGGTATTCAGGTAACCCGGATGTAGTACAGACCTTACGCGAAACGGGAATCCAGGTTCTGACCCCAAGCTACGAAGATCTGGCGCAGGTAGTTGAGGAAGAATTGGGCCTTTCACTGGCACGCTGCAAAAAGGAATCGAAGCAACTCGTCATTCACGAAGTCGGGGGTTACGCGATAAAGTCGCTTCACGAAAGCCATACCGACTCCATTAACCTTGTCGCCGGTGCCATTGAGGTGACTAAACAAGGCGTCTGGGTTGCACAGTCTCTTCCCGAGTTAAAAATTCCTCAACTCAATTGTGCTGAAACCCGTCTCAAGCAAATTGAGGGAAAGATGGTCGGGGAATCAGTCGTTTCCGCACTCGACAACATCCTGCGGGAGATGGGTATTGCCATCACCGGACGTGCAGCACTGTTAAGTGGTTATGGGTGGGTTGGCAAAGGAGCAGCTGAAGGTTTAAAGCATCGTGGCGTACAGGTAACCGTCAGAGACACAGATGTAATAAAGAATGTCAGTGCGGCTGTAGACGGATACATAATAAACAGAACTTCAGATGACTTATACCCACCTGCGCTGGTGGTCGGTACCAGTGGCCATCAATCCATTACATCTGAGCTTATAGATCAATTACCCAACCGCTGCTTTTTGGTCAGCGGCTCTTCCAAAGACCACGAAATCGATCTGGCTTACCTTAATTCAATAACCAGAACTTCCACACAAATCCATGAACACGTTGAAGCCTTGGAACTTCTCGATGACAGAACCCTGTTTTTAGTGAACAAGGGCTATCCTGTAAATTTTACCGGTAGTAGCGTACCGGATGAAATAGTCGAGTTCCTGTTTGCCGAACTGATAATGCTGGTACCAGAGCTACTGGATAAAAAACCCGCACCAGGCACTTATCCTCTGCCGGTCGAGCTGGAAAACATAGCGGCCAGAGTTTGGCTGGATTTACGCTAAAAGAAGCCGCTGAAATCGCCCTTCAGCGAATCAACTGACATATTGCCTCTGCTCGGAAACGCATCAAGCTGCTTTGACAAGCGTGGTAAACGTGGAGGTATATTCAGCCAGGTAACGGGTTGCTTCCGGCTCGGGCAGTGGATGGCTGAAAAAGAAACCTTGCAGTATGTCGCAGTCATGATGTTTTAACCACGAAATCTGTTCAATCGTCTCAACGCCTTCCGCGACAATCGATAAACCAAGCACTCTTCCCATTCTCAAGATCATTTCCAGTATGGCGGTTTGATCAACATCTTGTACAAATTGCCTATCGATTTTCAGGCAAGTTAAGGGATATTTTCGCAAGTAAGCCAGGTTGGAGTAACCTGTTCCAAAATCGTCCAAGGCTAGTTTAAGCCCCATCGTACTCAATCTGTCCAGTGTTTGAAAAACCATTTCTGCCTCACCCAACAATGTCGACTCAGTAATTTCGAATTCAATATGGGAAGGATCACACTGAGCATAATCCAGCGCGGCCGTAATCGATTCAACAAGACTTGTGGATTTAAATTGAATCGGTGAGATATTGATCGAAACGGTGACCGGGTAGCCCTGATCAGTCCATTTTCTCTGTTGACTCATAGCTTCACGCATTATCCATTCGCCAATTTTAACGATCAAACCGGTTTCTTCGGCTATGGATATAAAGTCAAGTGGATTAATCTTTCCCTTTTCTGGATGCATCCAGCGTATGAGCGCTTCCATTCCGACCACGGTATCAGTTCGAGTACAGATTTTTGGCTGGTAATAGACTTCAAACTGATCGTCGCTCAGCGCAGTGACGAGATCGGTTTCAAGCTCAAGCCGGGCTTCCATGTTCTGGTTCATGGATTTATCGAAAAAACAGTATCCGGAACTGGACGACTTGGCCGAATACATTGCAACGTCTGCGTGCTGCATGATGGCCGTAGTGGACTCGCCATTTTCCGGGAACATACAAATCCCGATACTTGGCGAAATTGAGAGTTGATAACCTTCAAGCGCAATAACAGCACCCATGGTCTCAAGAACCTGCTCAGCCATCGCAGCACTGGATTTTTTATCGAATTTATCCTCAAGTACCATGACGAATTCATCACCGCCGAGACGGCTGATGAATCCTCTACGCCCCTGTAAGCATTGCCGCAAGCGATGTGCAACTTCCACCAGCAATTTGTCACCGATAGCGTGCCCAAGGGAGTCGTTGACGAGCTTGAAACGGTCAAGATCAAGGAAAAGTAAACCGTAGCCGGCGTTCTCACGCGCACTTAAACGATTGAGATACTCAAGTAGAGCGATTCGGTTCGACAATCCTGTTAATGAATCCGTGTACGCCAGCACGTAGGCTTCACGCTGCGCTTTTCGCCTTTCCGTTATGTCGGTCGCACTAAGGAGTATGGCTTTCTTGCCCGAAACAGCATCCGGACTCAGCTGAAAGTTCATTGAATGCCATACTGTTCCGTATATCGTATTGACTTCAAACTCCACATCACAGTTGCCGTGCTGAGCGAGCTCATGCTTGATAAACTCAAGGTCCTGAGCTCTACAGATTTTTTCATCCAGACGCTCAGTAACTTTAACGGCAATAGATCGAGCGGCCGGGTTGGAATACAGCAGTTCAAGTTCTCCGGAATACAGACTGATCATAGCGGAGGTGTGCAGCAAAGCCTGCGCGCTCCTGAGCGTATCCGATGTTTCATCTTTTCGCTCGTACAACAGGTGAACCAGTAAGGCCGTTCGTCCTTCAGTCAATGCAAAGGCTGACATGACCACTTCCGCGGTTTGAGGTACTCCCTTGGGATAAACCGTCCAATTCTCTGACTTGGAACTGTTGTCAGCGCCACAGTCGTCCCGAGTCTGGAGAAGACGCTTTCTGACGGACACAGACATGTCTACGGACATGTCACGGTTACGGAGCTGTTGCAGGCTTTCAGCGTTCCAGAAGCTCAGTGCTTCACGGTTAGCCCAAAGTATCCGCATACGATCGACATCGAAAACCCAGACGGGAATTCGCAAGCTCTCCATGACACTTAATGACGAATCACTAGGAAACATAATATTTGTATATGTTCAATCAGTATTCGCTCACCACCGGTGTTGGCAACGAACGTAATATAAGGGCACTCTGTCCTGAGAACCACTTCAATTTGTAATATCGGCACCTATTAGAAAAATCTTACTGGTTGATTTAACAGGCATGCAAGTTAACGCCAATACCGACTTGGAAACGTTATCAATTTCTCATGAAATTCTGCACTGATCGTACAGACTGTTGGAAAAAAGAAATATATAGTCAGCCGATGCACTCATTTTCATCGAGGTCTGACTAACCAAACGACCCATTGTGATAGCCGGTTTGCCCTATTATTCGCAGTAGACGCGTGCACGTCGTAGATGGCAAAAGCGTGGCAAAAGCGTGGCAAAAGCGTGGAATAAGCGTGGAATAAGCGATTGAATTGATCGACAAATAAAACCATTTGGTCAGCCAGGCGTTCAACCACTTTTGTCGTGTTCCAGCTGCACCTGTACACAGATGTTTTTTATGGGTCGCCTATGGCAAGAATTTTTTTACTACTCAGAATAAGCCGGGTGTTTGTCCGTGTGTAGCGTAGCCTTATAGGCAATGGAGGATGCAGTGCTGGCCAACAAGTGATGAAGCGCAGAGTAACTTTCATCGGGCCTTGGCCGTATTTTATCCGGGATTTTTCAGCCAAGTGGCCGCTGGAAGGTATGCGTGAGACCCTGGGTATCCGTGAGCCCCTGGTATCCGTAAGACCCAGAAACCAAGGATGAGCCGACGATCACCTTGGATACCTGACCAACATCCTTGTTAGTCAGAATATTACAATCTGCGCCCAACACTCAGTGCGGCCAACTTTTTACTTCTGAGCAACGATATAACCCAACCAACAAGCATAATCTTCACCTTCGTCAGTCATGATGTACTCATCCAGCGCTTCATCAGTTTTTGGGTCGAACTCCTGACGGTAGATAGCATGCTTGCTGAACCCTGCTTCGGCGAGAATATCCCGGATCTCAGCTGGCCCCCAAACACGCCACTCATAAGTGAACGCTTCACGGATTTTCGATTTGTCAGGGAAGCGAAAATGAATATGGCAGGTCAATTCATTGGTCAGCGCATTAAATTCCGCCTGCTCCCAGATATACTTGAAACCATCAAGCTTGCGTTTCTCTTTTTGCGTCTGGTAACACTCCGAGCCACCAAAGAAATCAAGGAAAAGAACACCATCGTCGACAAGCGACTCGCGCAGGCTTTTGAAATAAGCCAGCATGGTTGAACGTTGTTTGAAGCCCCAGTAGCTAAAATTAAATGCCTGAATCAGGTCAACTTTTGATGTATTCACATTCAACACATCATCATGAATCAGCTCAATACGTGACAACTGTTCAGCGTTCAGTCTGGACACATTATTTTCCTTGCCCCAGTCTAGCACTGATTGCTCAAAGTCAACGCCTACAGCAGTATTTTTGTCGTTACGCGTTACCCACTCACAACAGGACAATGCAGTGCCACAAAAATCCTCACGCATGGAATGCGGTTTTCTGTTGCACCACTCTTTGAATGTGGCTTCGATAAAGTCCAGTTCGAATTCAGCATTCTGAACAGATTCCTGATAGAGCGCATGCAAGTCTGCCTGCTCTGCCATTGTCTTGCTGCTGTCGATTTGCTTGCGTTTTCTAGCTGTTGCAGATGTCATTGAATTTTGCCTTCAGTTCCAGGGTTTCAGTTTTCGATTCCCGGTTATGTGATTAACTGTATGTGTAGAGCCAGTAAAGCTTTTGTAAGGTGAGTGCCTGTGGTGTTGAACAAGCGCATTTCACATTGCGCATGCACAAAAGAACACTGGCACTTTTGCGCAGGTTGCATGAACAATTCATGCCAGTTTCCCATTCAATTCGCCATAAGTGGCGAATTTAATTCTACGAATATAGTTTTAGTGCATTAATCAGCAGGCGTCAGGGACTTCCCTATTTCATTTCCCAATTTCTGAAGAGGTAAATCGCCCTATCTCTTAATGTTTGATACCGACACCTTTATTCAGCAAGAAAATCGCTATTCCAGCGAAAACAGCAATAAATGCCAGAAGAACAATAAAGGTCTGCACAATGGGAATATCGCTGACGCCCAAAATGCCGTAGCGAAAGCCGTTGATCATATAAAGGATAGGATTAAAACGTGACACCCCTTGCCAGAATTCCGGCAACATATTGATGGAGTAAAAAATTCCTCCAAGGTAGGTCAAAGGCGTCAACACAAAATTGGGGATAATCGATATTTCATCAAAATTTCTGGCATAAACAGCATTGATCAAACCGCCAAGCGAAAACAGTACGGCGGTCATCACAGCTACAAGCAATGTCAGTAGAATACTGACAGGGGCGATTTGCGTAATCCCGAGTGCAACCACAGACACGACAAGACCTACCAACAATCCCCGACACACACCGCCGGTGACAAAACCTGCCAATATTGTGTAGTTGCTAACTGGTGACACCAGCATTTCTTCAATATTACGCTGAAATTTCGCACTGAAAAACGACGATGACACATTCGCGTAGGAATTGATGATTATGCCCATCATGATGATCCCCGGCATAATAAAATCGAGGTACGGCACACCACCCATATCACGAATTCGCGATCCGATAAGCCCACCGAAAATAAGCAAATACAACACGGCATTTATAGCTGGTGGCGTTATGGTTTGTACCCATATTCGTAAAAAACGGCGAATTTCCTTGCGTACAATTGTGCGGTAAGCAATCCAGTTCAACAGCAACGGCTGCTGGTATGTGGCGTTCATCTGAGCAGGTGATTGTGTTGTTTGAGCTTCCCGAGGCTTCTCTTTCAAACCGGAAACGTCTGGTTCAGAAGAATTCATGGGCGCGACTCCTGCACGCTCGATTCACGCGAAGGCACAGCAGGGGTAGCGTCGGCGGTCGCATCGTTGGCATCCACCAACTGCAGAAAAAACGTTTCCAGACGATTGGCCTTGGTTCGCATGCTGGCCACCCGAACTTGCTGGTAACCCAGCAGATCAAACAAGGGATTCAACACAGCGCCTCGAGGTAGCTCAGCTTCCAGCTGACCGTTTTCTCTCCATCTCAGCGTAATACCGTCCCCGGCCGAGCCTTGCAACAGCGCGCCGGTTTGCTCGGCCGCATCGAAAGCCGGCAAGTCCTGAAGTTTCAGGTCTTGAGGATTTTCCAGGTCAAAGATAAAGGTCTGGGTGATAGCTTCGGTGAGCAGATTCGATACAGCCCCTTGACGGATGACATCTCCCTGATCAATAACTGCGACATTACGACACAGTGCTTCCGCCTCTTCCAGATAATGAGTTGTCAATACAATAGTCTTGCCTTCGTCATTGATGCGCTGCAGAAATTCCCACATGGAACGGCGGATTTCAATATCGACACCTGCTGTTGGCTCATCGAGAATCAGCAATAGCGGGTCATGGACCAATGAGCGTGCAATCATCAAGCGCCGTTTCATACCGCCCGACAGAGTACGGGACATATCTTTTCGTTTGCCCCAAAGATCCAGTAGGTCAAGATAATACTCGGCCCGTTCCAGCGCCTCAGCACGCCGGATTCCATGATAGCCAGCTGAGTTGGTAACGACATCCATGACAGATTCGAATACATTGAAATTGAATTCCTGCGGCACCAGACCGATATGCGCGCGCACAGCATTCGGATCCTTATCGATGCTGTGACCGTAGACCGAAACGCTACCCGATGACTTTCTAACCAGTGACGCAACAATTCCGATCAGTGTCGATTTGCCAGCACCGTTAGGCCCCAGCAGTGCGAAGAAGTCGCCCGAGGCAACCTGCAGATCAACGCCCTTCAGTGCTTCGATGCCATCATCGTAGGATTTCCGCAGTCCACGAATATCCAGCGCCAGCTCATTGTTTTGCAAATGTGACAAAAGTCGTCTATCCCCGTTATTTCAGTCTGACAACATGCAGCGTGACAGTGCTTCACGAAAGTCATCTGGTACCGTTACCGGCCGTTCCGTTTTCGCGTCGACAAATACGTCCACAACAAAACCGGTCGCTGCCACCTGTTCTTGCCCCACGGCAAACAAACCCATCTCGTAGCGCACACTGGAATTTCCTATCCGTGAAACCCTCAAGCCTGCATCAACAACCTGTGGATACTTCAAAGCGTCGTGATAGCGGCAACCATTCTCGGCTGTGAAACACCGCACAGGCCCGGTACCGGTATTCAGCCCGCTCTCCTGCTCAAGATAGGTCATGATCAGATTTTCATACAGACTATAGTAACGGGCATTGTTCATATGTCCGTACATATCGTTATCTATCCAGCGCGTAGGAATAGTCAAAAACCAGGCAAAATTATCGCGAGTTTCGGTATTATCCAGCGCAACGCTTGGCTTAGTCATTTACGATCGTCCTGGCGAGCATAAGTCTCGCAATCAATTAAGCTGCAGCCCGGTGTTTATTCGGACCTTGGGCAATGGCGGTTTTGAATTCAGGTAACTTTTGTGGGGCGATTCTGTTCCCATAGAACCTCACTACCGCCATCAGCTCTGGCCAATACACGCGCTACAACAAACAATAAATCAGATAAGCGGTTAAGGTACTTCTGGCTACACGGTGGCACATCCTCAGTACGCGACAGCGTGACCACACAACGTTCGGCCCGACGACAGACCGTGCGGGCCAGATGACAGGTTGATGCTGCCTGGCCACCAGCAGGCAGGATAAAATCCTTGAGTGCCGGTAATGGCTCATTCAGTTCGTCCAGCTGCTGTTCCAGCCAATCCACATGCTCATCAGCAATCGCCTGATGTCCGGGAATACACAGCTCCCCGCCCAGGTCAAACAACTGGTGTTGTATCTCACTCAGCAGGGTTTCAATGTTATCCGGTAGCGGTTGCGCCCTGACCATACCAATAATACTACTGAGCTCATCAGTGGTGCCGTAGGCTTCAACTCGTGGGCCATCTTTCTCGACACGGCTACCATCCCCGAGCCCGGTCGTACCGTCATCGCCGGTACGTGTGTAAATTTTTGATAATCGGTTTCCCATGCTGTTAACCTCAGTCGCAACAACCAGCTCCAACCCGGGGCACAGCACCACAGGTCAGATCGATAGAAAACGGCAACGCTACCGAGAATGGCATGCAAACGCAAGCTAACGGTAAGCCATCGCCGCAACAGGTATAATTACCGGCAAAACCATATCCAGCAGGAATTTATCGATGAGCGACTACCCCGGCTACGAGGAAACCATTTTCAGCAAAATCATATCGGGTGAAATCCCCTCAACATTGCTCCATCAGGACGATCTGGTCACAGCCTTTCGCGATATCAATCCGGCCATGCCGACACATGTGCTGATCGTGCCAAACAAATGGATTCCAACTATCGATCATGTTGAGACCGAGGATGAACCGGCACTGGGGCGCATGATAACGGTTGCCAGAAAAATCGCCCGTGACGAAGGTATTGCAGAAGACGGCTACCGCCTGATAATCAACTGCAAGGAGCATGGTCACCAGGAGGTCATGCATATACACATGCACTTATTGGGCGGGGACCGCGTGGGCCCCATGCTGATCAGGAAAAAATAGTCATTCCCAACACAACATGAACGAAATTTGATGAGTAACGACAAAAATCAATCTGGCAACCCGGGTACTTTTCAGGCAATCGAATCTGAAAACTACGTAATAACCGAAGACCTGCAACTGGCGGTCAGGGCAGCACGTGCCCTGCAGCGTCCGCTACTCGTCAAAGGCGAGCCCGGCACCGGAAAGACCCAGCTTGCCATCGAAGTGGCTCGTTCTCTGGATTGCCAGCTACATCAGTGGCACATCAAATCTACAACCAAGGCTCGACATGGTCTGTATGAATACGATGCTGTTTCGCGACTACGAGATTCACAGCTGGGTAATGACAAAGTACACGACATTAACAATTACATTATTCACGGAACATTGTGGGATGCTTTTGAGAGTGACAAACAAAGCGTGGTACTAATTGACGAGATCGACAAGGCCGATATTGAATTTCCGAACGATTTGCTGCAGGAACTGGATCGTATGGAGTTTTATGTGCACGAGACGCAGCAGCTTATAAGTGCTCGCTACCGCCCTCTGGTCATCATCACCAGCAATAACGAAAAGGAATTACCGGATGCATTTTTGCGTCGCTGTTTTTTCCATTACATTCAATTCCCCGACAGTGAAACCATGCAAAAGATCATCGATGTTCACTACCCGGACTTGAAAAAAAACCTACTTGACGCGGCCTTGAAAGTATTTTTTGACTTGCGCGAAGTGCCGGGCCTGAAAAAGAAGCCCTCGACATCAGAGTTACTTGACTGGATCAAACTGCTGGTCGCGGAAGAGATTCCAGCCGATGCCTTGCAAGCTGACAACCCGCGTTCCTTAATCCCCAAGCTACATGGCGCACTATTGAAAAACGAACAGGATATCCACCTGTTTGAGCGTCTGGTTTTTCTGAACCGGCAAAAGTGAAGCCTGCTCTCGCAACCACCAGATAAAGAAACTTTTTATGCTACTCGATTTCTTTGATCGCTTGCGACAAAGCAGCATTCCGGTAACGCTAGGTGAATTCCTGACCCTGCTGGAAGCGCTAGACACCCATGTTGCGGGTTTTAGCACTGAGGATTTCTATTTCCTGGCCAGAACCACGCTGGTCAAGGATGAGCGCTTCTACGACCGCTTTGACCAGATCTTCGGTGAGTATGTACAGGGAGCTGAATCACTGTTTGATGCGGTGGTAGGAGAAATCCCGGATGAGTGGCTAAGGCTCAGCAAGAAACTTGAACTCAGTGAAGAAGACCGTAAACGTGTAGAGGCACTCGGTGGCTGGGACAAACTGATGGAAACCCTGCGTGAGCGCCTTCAAGAACAGGAAAAAAGGCATTCCGGTGGCAACAAATGGATAGGCACTGGGGGCACGTCACCCTTCGGGGCCTACGGATATAACCCGGAAGGTGTGCGCATTGGCCAGGCTGAGCGTGGCCAGGGACGTGCAGTCAAGGTGTGGGATAAACGGCAGTTCAAAAATTTTGACGATACGCGGGAGTTGGGTACTCGCGGCATGAAAATGGCGCTGCGAAAATTGCGTAAATTTGCCCGTGAAGGGGTTGCCGATCAATTGGATTTGGAAGATACCATCAGCGCAACCGCACGCAATGCAGGTTATCTGGATCTTAAAATGGTGGCCGAACGCCGCAACGCCGTTAAGGTATTGCTGTTTCTAGATGTTGGCGGCTCAATGGATTACCACGTTACTGCCTGCGAAGAATTATTTTCAGCCGCAAAAAGCGAGTTCAAACGACTCGAGTATTTCTATTTCCACAATTTTATTTATGAGCGTGTGTGGAAAAATAATCTCCGACGCCATAACGAAACAACCCCCACCTTTGAATTATTGCGATCCTATGCATCAGACTACCGAGTGATCTTTGTTGGCGACGCTTCCATGAGTCCTTATGAAATTGCATCCCCGGGTGGTAGCGTTGAACATTGGAATGAAGAAGCCGGTGGTTTGTGGATGCAAAGAGTCACTCAGCACTTTCCACATCTAGTCTGGCTCAACCCGGAGAATCCGGCTTACTGGGAACGCACACCATCAAACCGCATGACACGTTCTTTGATTGGAGAGCGCATGTACCCATTGAGTGTATCCGGGATTGAAGCAGCCATCAAAACGCTACGCCGACCTGCTAACGCCAACCCGCCAGACCGCCCGCTGCAGTAAATCGCCTCATACTATTCGAAGCGTTTGGCAAAATTAGCCTGAAACTTGCAGATATACATACGTGGCGCTGACCACACTTCGGATCAAATGTTAAAGACGGCTTAAACCGAAATGTATTTGGATCAGCCGAATTCGTCAGCGCCACTTTTCGTCCCTCCCCCGTCGATTCGACAATAACAGTACCCGAGCAGGGCCGATGGTCCTCATTTTGCAGCATTTAAGAAAGATAATTCCTTGCTGCACCGGTTAACTGAAGATATGCGTTCAAATTCGCCAGACTCCCTATTTGAAACCGGCATAACTGCCGAACACTGCAAACCGTCAAAGGGTCGTCGTTATTTGTGGTGGCTTTTTGCCAGTGTTGCTGTTTGCGCTCTTTCGGCCTGCAGTTCAGATACGGATACCATATCGCTAGGTAACGGACTATCCTCCGAGGTGTCAGCAGATGCCACAAGCGGTGAAAACACAAGCTTTCTTGGCGCGCCCCCCGCAGAAATACAAGACGACGGCGAAACGCAGGATACAAGCTCAGAGCCACCGGAACCGGTTCCGAATCAGGCCAGCGCCGGAATTGGTGGTGCGACAGCGCCGCTGGACGATGAGACTGAACCCGCGCTTGCCTCTGTCGGTGGTGCAGCAACCCCGGCAGATGATGGCAACGCGATCGATCTTAGTGATGACATACTGATCCCACCCGATGCTCCAGAGCTTGAAATTTCAGCCACCATTGGTGCTCTGGTTTTTTCATGGCAAATCCCGAACCCCGAGTTAATGCCCGGTGCTTTCAGCATCGATATTGACCGATTCGATACTGATACAGGTGAAGTTGAAAATGTGGTCAGTGACCTCGACACCAGCACGAACGTATTTCGCCTGCCCGTTGTTCCTCATCTCTTCGGCTGGGAAACCAGCGAATTCATCCTGTCTATCTGCACGGTCGATGATTGCCTGCGATCTCTCAACACTTCGGTTAGTGAACTACTGACTGACAGCATCAATCGGGTAGAAAGCAGTGCTGCCGCGGAGTTTGATTTTTTTGGCGGCAGCCTGAGCACTGCGGCTAATGGGCGCATCCTTTTAGCCGGCAAACCCGGTCACGATGCGGGTAGTGGAAACACTGCAGCATTTGCAGATGGCGACAATTCGATAGAAAACGGCGAACCAGTATTTGACGCTGGTGCTGCCGAGCTACTCTTCGAGGTCGAGAATGAGTGGTTTAGCGCCGCACAATTGCAGCAACCCTCTCCGACTTTCAATAGCCAGTTCGGATTTGCTGTGGCTGCTGACGGCTCAGGCGACACCATCGTGATTGGCGCACCGTTGGATAGCAGCGAGCTGGAACTTGCCGGAGCAGCCTATGTATTTGTTCGTGCTGGCGAGAGCTGGATTCTATCGGCAGTACTGTCACAAGCCCTGCCACGTACTCTGGCACGCTTTGGTCATTCAGTCGCCATCAGTGACGATGGTCGCTTGATTGCGGTCGGCGCACCCGGAGATTCCAATGCCACGATAGACCCTTTTTCACCACTTGATTCTCAAATTGATGCTGGCAGTGTCACGCTGTTCCGCTTAGACGATGGTAGCAGCAGCTGGATAATCAGCGACTACGTTCGCAGCCCGGAGATAACAACGCAGCAACGTTTCGGCGAGGCTATTGCATTGGATGAATCTGCATCCACGCTTGTGATAGCTGCGCCCGGTGAAATCCCCGTCGCGCCACGCGCAATGCCGGGTGTCGTGCATATTTTTGACATCCAGAGCGCTGGCATCTTGAGTCGCCAGCAACTGTTTCAGCTAGCCGAAGCACAACAAGACCCGCAACGCAGCGCATTTGGTACCGCTATCAGCATTAGTGCAGATGGTACAACTGTACTGGCAAGCTGCCTGAATCGCCCACAAACAGCAGGCTTTAGCAATCAACTGAACAAACCACAATCAGAGATAGTGGTTTACAGTCTTTCCGCAAGTAATACTTACAGCGAACTGCAAAGACTCACTCCTGCAGGAGAACATGGATTCGATACGCTGCTTTCAGTGACTCAGACAGCTAATGGCAACAAAATAGCCACTGCTGCCCTCAATCCGGATTCCGCCATCAACACGGTCACGATCTTTCAGCAATCCGATTTACAAGGTGCTGTCACTAACTGGAATATGGTGAACAGTTTTGAGGCACCGGAAAGTGGCACTCTGAATTTCGCCACTTCTCTGGAATTCAGTAATGATGGTGAACGGCTTTTTATTGGCGCAGAGCAAGCCGGCAACAGTGGCAGGGTCTACGTTTACTAGGAAATTACAGACCAGGAATTACGGCTACCGGTAGTCGAGCTATAAATTCCGCTCAGCCATCTTGCCCGGATAGATTTGGAGCATCTTGTCGTGGTCGACCAGCAGTACGACGTCACGTCTGTGCTGAACGATTTTAGAGAGGCTTCGGTGCAGATCAGCCAGCACTTCGTCAGATGGTCTGAGCAGGTGACGCTCGAGATCGGTTAGTGCACCAATCGAACTGGTTTCGTTCAATCCCAAATCGTTGCCAAGCTGATTGCAGGCCTGCATCAATTTTCTGGTTTGCATGAGAGCACGGGCTGTATCCCGGTGGTGAAGCAACATACCAAACCGGCTGCTGCCAAAGTAAGCTACCTCCCCCAACGCCGGATAGGCCCGATGTAAAGCGGCTTCCAATGCTTGCAAACGCTCAGGAGACGCCGTAACCGGGCGCAGCTGGCCATTGTCCCTGAAAGCAAATTCAACCAGCAACAAGCTGGTATCAAATTCATCACTGTGCACAGACGATTGCTGTAGCAGCTGTTGCAGCTTATCTGTGAACAGAGTGGCAGAATTTCCACTTTCATGATTTCTACCGTGCGCTTCGACATTCCGGCTGCCGGCTAAACCGCTCTGCACAATCCCGACTGGCGACGCGGATCCGTTGGCAGGCCCCCTGGTCACAGAGTCTCGATTATCTACAGAGGCCTCCTGGAAAGTGCCGGCTTGCATGGTGTTGGTCAGTACCGGAATATCCATATCGTCCAATACCCTCTGTTCCGATTCTTCAGCCTGGCTTTGAAAAACCAGTAATCGCAGAGCACTTGTTGAACCTGTTAGTGAACCTGTTGGTAACCGCTGTTTACTCTCGTGACTGTCAGCTGGATGCCTGGCTGGAATACTCCCGACTTCTTCAGGTGTAAGTTCAATACAGGAATAAATCACGGGCACAGGCTGTCCGTCTACAGTCCGAAAGACAGCTTCGCGCTCATGGATTCCCGAACCTGCGCGTAGTTCGTCCAGTTGCCGTGGCAATTCAGCACTGACCAGGCTCGCTGTTATCTGACTCCTTGAAGACCCGGTGCCTGAAGGTTCGTCGCTACTCGAGTCGGCCAAGCCAAGCATCTGTTGTGCACTGCGACTGATAAATTCTATTTGATTGGCCCGATCAAGAACGATGGTGGGGCCACCCATGTAGTCAATGACAGAATCGAGGCGCCGTTGATTTAACAACAGTGATTTGCGCTGCCTGACCATGCGGCTGATCGCATCAATACGCGCCAGCAACAATTCACCAGATTCGTTTTTAAACATACATTCCACAGCGCCTGCTCGCAAACTGCTCTTGATGATATGGTCACTGTATGTGCCAGTCAGAATTGCACAGGTGATACTTCCGGTAGAACGATCATCCAGCAGTTCACGACACAGATCATCACCGGTGGAGTCCTGAAGGTAATAGTCCAGCACAGCAATATCAAAAGCGCGGGACCGGGCAGCTGTCATGGCTTCACTGTGACTGCTCACTACCGTGACCAAATAACCGTGCAACTCCAACAGATCACGCAGTGCGAAACGTATGCTGGCAGAATCGTCAACCACCAATATACTGATGTCATTATTGGAAAATTTTACGGTACGATCGGAATCGTCGTTGGCCAGAGAGCTGTCCAGCAGACTGGAAAGGCGTTCACGCACTCCCTTGTAATCTTTCCATCTCAGCAGTGTAGTCTGACTGCGGCCAGCGACCCAGGCTCTGGAGTCAGCCCTGGTTTCCTGCGACAGCACGATAGCTGGCAAGTCCTGAAAATCAGGGGATTCGAGTAACGACAGAAATCGACTGGCATCAGCATTACGGGCCGATTGCCACCCCAGAAGCACACAGTTGAATTCCTTGCCACTGGTAAAACTGTCAAACTGACTTCGCAAGTGGCTCTGCGCATCTCGATAATCTTCCAGAGCCAGGGTATCGTACCCCAGTCCTCGCAGATAATTATCCAGCACATAGCGCATCGTTGACGATGGCTCGACGATCAGCAGCCTGGAGGCTTCCGGTGAGTCTGCAGTAGATGGCTTGTTACTCAAGACTTGCGTGTTTCCGAAATTTTAATGGCCTCCCGATTCATTCGGGATGGTGTAAAACCAGATGAAGTGTGCATTCAAACAGTATTAGCCCCAGATTTCCAATAAATGATTGCCGTTCATTGCAAATCTGAAAGCAGGTTCAGTGCTTCGGCTCGAACTGGACAGGCTACACCACGGCAGTCCACAAAGCTGAACCGGACTACAATGGGCTTAGACACGTACGTTAACCGAGTCGTTATCATGGATTCTGTGAAACAGTTCCATATTTGACAGTCTGTTCAGGCGAAGACCGGAACTCTGATCAATAACTGCGCGGTGATCCTATGCTCTGTAGAGTTACCAGGCTGAGTAGTGTTAGGAAGCTTAGTAGTTTTTACTACGGCTGTTGGCATACGGTAAGGCTGTTGCCCTGACACTTGCCTTAGAGGCCTCCAGAGACCCAGACAGACCCGGGAGTAAACACTTGAAGGTCAGTTACAACCATATACCCGATTCACACACGGTATTTCGCGACCCACATGCCGCCGATTTTTACAATTTCCCTTATCAGGACTACGCCAATTGGCATAGTCAGCACCCGGTGTTTTACTGGCAGGATTACAAACTGTGGTGTTTTTGCAGCTTTGCGGATGTCAATAGCATACTGCGTGACAATCGATTTGGCAGGCAACTACCGGATCAACAGCCTCACACGTTGGAGCAGGCGCCGCAAGAAGCTCTGCATATGCAAGACTTCAATGCATTGGAGAGGCATTCCCTGTTGAACCTGGAGCCACCGCAACACACGCGCCTGCGTCGCTGTGTGAACCATGCATTCACGCATAGACAGGTACAGGCACTGGTACCGGAAATTGAAGCACTGGCGCAACAACTGCTCACCAACATAAGCACTGCGGGCGAAGCGGAATTGTTGGGCAGTTATGCAGCGCCGCTGGCGGCGGGGGTCATTGCAAAGCTGGTGGGTGCTCCCGATTCAGCCATCCCTGAACTGCTGGCATGGTCGCATGCCATGGTGCGTGTCTACACCCTGACCCAAACCAGAGATGAAGAAATCGCAGCGAACCGGGCTGCCAGCGAATTTGACAGATTCCTGCGGGATCTGATCGCCAATAAACGTGCTGCCAAGGGTAACCTTGCCAGCGCCAACGGTAACCTTGCCAGCGCCAACGGTAACCTTGCCAGCGCCAACGGCAACCTTGCCAGCGCCAAGGAGAAAGATGACCTCCTGTCATTATTGCTGCAAAACCAGCAAACCAATCAGAGCGATTACCTTAGCGATGATGAAATTGTCTCCACTATCGTGCTGCTATTGAACGCCGGCCACGAAGCCACAGTGCACCAGATAGGCAATGCGGTAAGGATACTGTTGACGCAAACAAGCAATCCCGGCAGCTATTTCGAACAAGACGGTCACTCACCCACAACCGTGCAAACAGCGACGGCTAAAAGAACTGTTCAGGAACTGATGAGAATCGATACACCCCTACATCTGTTTAAACGTTGCGCCATGCAGCCGCTGACTTTCCAAGCGCAAAACAACCTGTCGCTGGAACTGCAAGCTGGGGAGGAAGTCGCACTGCTGCTGGGGGCTGCGAACCATGATCCACTCATGTTCGATTCGCCGCAGGTATTCAACCCGGCAAGAGAACCTCTGGAGCATTTATCGCTCGGAGCGGGTACGCACTTTTGTATCGGCGCTTTACTCGCCCAACAGGAAATCGGGATTGCCCTGCGAACACTATTCCACAACATGCCTGATCTACAACTAAAACAAACTCCGGAGTTTGCAGATTCCTTTCATTTCCGTGGTTTACGCGAATTGCAGGTCACCTGGTAAATAGCATCCAGCGTAGCATCCAGCACGATAGTCAGATCAGCCCGAAAAACGGTTGCACCAATACACTTTCTCCCGGTTCAACCGTGCCACTGCCGGGCGGCAAAACGATCATGCAGTTAGCGGCATACATCGAGCTTATCCGGCCTGCCCCCTGTTTGCCCGTCGTGCTAACAACAGACTGCCCCTGTGTATCCAGCGACACGATGCCTCGTTGATATTCGGTCCGCCCGGGTGATTTTTTAAGCTTGCTCTGACAGATTGCACTCATCAGCGGCGTCTGTTTCAAACGGGCCCCCGACATATGCAGCAAGGCCGGCCTGACAAACTCATAGAAAGTCACCATGACTGCAACAGGGTTCCCAGGCAAGCCGAAGAACACAGCATCACCCAGCTTGCCAAAAGCCAGTGGTCGCCCTGGGCGCATGGCAAGTTTCCAGAAGGCAACATCACCCAGCTGGTGGATAACCTTGGTTACGTAATCAGCTTCGCCGGTAGAAACACCACCGGATGTCACTACCACATCAGCAATCTCAGCCGCCCGGGTGAACGCGGCTCGCGTATCTTCTTCATTATCCCGCACCACTCCCATATCAATCGCTTCAACCTCCATGTGTGCAAGCATTGCCGCCATGGAGTGGCGATTACTGTCAAAAAGCTCACCGGGAGCAAGCGTCTGGCCGGCATGCTCATCGAGTGACCGCAATTCATCACCGGTACTGAAATAGGCAACTTTGAGTTTCCTGCTGACATCGACTTCAGCAATACCCAGCGATGCAAGTTGGCCTATTTGCGCAGGACCGAGCTTTTCGCCTGCTTCGAATACAACTTGCCCCTGCTCTACATCTTCACCACTGAAACGAACATTACGACCGACCTCAACGGTAGCATCAATGCAAACCTTAGTACCCTCTTCCAGAACGCTGACATGTTCCTGAATAACCACCGTGTCAGTTCCTTCGGGCATCATGCCGCCGGTCATGATACGTGCCGCCTCACCCGCAAGCACAGGTTCTTGCAACGGCCGCCCGGCCCAGGCCGTACCTTTGACAACCAGTGTTTTTTCTCCCTGTGCCGCTGTTGGAATATCATTGCTGTTAATCGCATAACCATCCATGGCCGAGTTGGTATACGACGGCACGTCAATAGCGGAATGAACAGCTCTGGCCAGTATTCGATCAAGCGCTGCTTTCAGATCCACGGTCTCCGGTTGATTAAATGCGGACTGCGGCAGTACCTTTTCTATTCGTTGCAAAGCTTCTGCTACTGGAAGCAACCCTGGGTCTGACGGGTCTTCACAGGATGGTGCTTTTTCGATCATTGTGAAAGCTCTTTTTCAACAGCCATCAGTTCTTCTTCGGTATTGATATTGCGGAATGCATCGGCATGGTGTGCAAATGAAACCTCTACGAGCTTTTCCTCGGCAAACCAACGATCAATTTTGCGTTCTCCAGCTGCAAGAAATTTTTGAAGTGACGACTGACATTTTCTATTCGTGAGTAGAAAAACAGGCTGTTGCCGCTCGCCATCAGTGGCGACAGCGATGCCTGCCGACTCAGCTCGCATAGCATCAAGCATTGTCTGCACCATAGTGTCCGGAAGGAATGGCGAGTCACAAGGACACATGAAGATATATTCCTCTTCAAAGTACTGCATGGCAGTGAGTAAACCAGCCAATGGCCCCAGATGGCCATCAATCGAATCCGCAACAACCGGCACTTCAAATTTTTTATAAGATTCAAGATTGCGATTGGCATTGATAATCACACGATCTACTTGCGGCAAGATGCGCTGCAAAGCCCATTGAACCATTGGTTTTCCGTTTAGTTCAACCAATCCTTTGTCAACGCCTCCCATACGGCGCGCCAGACCACCGGCCAAAACAACCGCGGCCACCGGGTGTTCACAAGAAACAGGTGCTGAAGATTCTTCAGGCAAGTTCATCACCCGACTCAAGTTGCTTCAGATATTCCTGTAGATAGTCGTCGAAACTCATGACATCAGCAGCTTCCAGTTCCTGTTGCTTCTGTAACGATTGCGTGACGGCCTTTTCAAGTCCTGACCAGATAGCTGGATTTTTCTCCAATGCTCTGCAGTGTTCAGCAGCCTTCAGTGATTGCGCGCTTGCGAACTCGACGAAGGACAAATTGTTTTCCAGCAAATTTTCAAGCAAACATGCAGAAGGTGTTTTACTGTAATCGTTGATTTTCTCACGTTGCGACTGCACAGCACGCTGATATTTCCCGTCATCCACGGCGTCTGCATCCAGAAACTCAGCAACCCGATCCAGTCCATCCAGCAACTCATGAGCACAGTCCCTGAGTGGCCTGGCACCCTCCTGTGTGAGTAACTGCAGTGCCGGATCACGACCCTGGTGAGCGACATTTTTGCGGTTGTCGGCCAGCATTCTCATTTCCGCATCATCGATCGCAGGGGAATCCATCAGTAGCGAATAAAGCATAAAAACTTCGAGAAAATGAAGTTGTTCAAGACTCACACCCAGTGGTTCAAAAACGGAGACATCAAGGCTGCGTAATTCCAGATACATAATGCCGCGCTTACGCATGGCGTGCACAGGCGGTTCACGCTCCAGTGTTAACTGCTTGGGGCGCACCGAACTGTAATACTCATTCTCGATTTGCAAAATATTATGGTTGAGCTGCTGGTACTCGCCATCGGCATTTCTGACACCTGCCTCGCGATAAGCGGTATGCGGCGTGGTGACGAGACGTTGCAAGTCGCCTGTGTACGATTCAACGCTGCTGTAATCCACACTGACAGATGCTGCCGCATCCCTTTTGTAGTTGTAGCCAATATCTCCCATTCTCAGCGATGTTGCGAAAGGTTCGTAACAGGTTTCTTCTTTGTGCAGCTTCATGCCAGCTAAAAGTTCACCACCCTGCAGGAAAGATCGGCAAACTGCCGGTGACACACCAAACAACAAGGGTATAAGCCAACCATGGCGCAAAAGGTTTCGCGTAGTCGCCATGTAACGCTGACTGACATAAGCATGGCTGGATGCCCCTTTGGCAGCTCTGTCTTGCGTGCTTTCTTGGCTTGCCTGCAGATAGGCGCCGGCCAATACCGTTGTTTCCTGGTCCAGGGAGTCTGTTGCAGCGGCTTCGAGCGTTGCCAGAGAGTGCCAGAGCTGTGCTGGCCACGAAAAGTTGTAATGCACACCAGCTATAGCTTGCATCACTTTGCCATAACGCAAACCGAGGCCATGGCGGTAGACTTTTTTCATCGTACCAATGTTGGAACTTCCGTAATCGGCTACACGAATATTGTGGCCCTGTTCAAGCACGCAGGGCATGCTGGTGTTCCAGATTGATTCTTCTTCCGGCAGATTGTGGTAGACAAATTTGTGTGCCTGGCCAAGAAAATCATAGGCATCAGACGCAGACAACAAAGCGGGTGTCACCAATTCCAGCAAAGCTTCTGAAAAATCGGTAGTAATGGAGGAATTACACAGTGCGGAACCCAGGGCTTTCGGGTGATCGCTGAGTACCAGGGCACCATTTGCGTTGACACGCAAACCTTCCTTTTCGAGGCCGATGCGTTTCCCATCAAGCAATCCACCACTATGCGGCCCACGCTCGATCTGCTCCAGCGCAGCAAGCTTTCTTTGCAGTTTTTTTAAGGAATTGTTGTACTGATCGGACTGCACGTTCAAAATGCTCAGCAAATGAGCAGTTTACCCCACAACAGCGCTCAAAACAGCCGCCATTTTCAGCTCACTTGTCCAGAATAGCCCTAACCACTTTGCTCCTGCAGACTTCTCAAATGACAGCCACCCTCCTCTTTACCAAGTCACAAAGCGGCATCTCAACAACCAACCCGATTAAAAATCACGAAACTACAGACTCAACAGCCGCGCCAGCCCGTACGTTAGTGGTACTGCATGGCTTGTTCGGCAATTGGGAAAACTGGGGCGCGCGTATTCGCCAGTTTTCAAAATATTCGGATGTTCATGCGATGGATCTTCGCAACCATGGTGAGAGTCCGCATCTCAATAGCGCCAGCTATTCCGAGATGGCTGACGATGTCATCAAGACACTGGATCATCTGCAAATCACTGACTGTGACTTGCTGGGGCATTCCATGGGTGGCAAGGTCGCCATGCGAATTGCCTCAATTCAATCAACACGGATAGCACGCCTTATACTGGTGGATATCGCACCCAAAGCTTACCCACCTCACCATCAATCGATTATCGATGCCCTGTACGCGATCGACACAGCAAAGTTAAACAGTCGGCGTGATGCGGACCAGCAGTTGGCGGACGTGGTAGATGACCCTTCAACCCGGGCTTTTTTGTTGAAAAATCTGGTTCGTGATAACAAAGACTCCGGACAAAACAATCCATCTGGAACGGGATTCCGCTGGCAGTTCAATCTGGCTGGCATTCGCGACAGCTACCCACAACTAACTGACGCCCCAGAACTGGAGTTACCCTATGACGGCCCCACTCTGTTTATCAAGGGCGCAGATTCCGACTATCTAAGCGAGTCTGACCGTGACACCGTGATGCGGTCATTCCCAAACGCGAAGGTGAAAATAATCGGTGGTGCCGGGCATTGGCCGCATGCGGAAAAACCTGAATTATTTGATCGAATTGTGGCTCAGTTTTTGGAATATGGCGAAACAGAGGAAAATGCCTGACCGGCTCTTTTCCCACACAGCTTACCAGAGTGTTACAATTAACCCATGAAGCGTTGCCCTGTGTCCCTGGCTGACTATTAACAATCTTGTCCGATTCTCTGAAAGATCAATTGCTGAAAGCCGGTTTTAAGGAAACCCGCAGTCCTGCTGCGAGTAAAACTGCTGCTGGTAAAACTGCTGCTAGTAAAAAAAACGGCGGCAAAAAAGCAAGCAATCGAGCTGCTAACAATCGAGCTGCTAACAAAGGCAGCAATCGTCAACATTCGCGCGCGCAGCAATCTACCTCAGCCTCGTCTGCAGCCAGCGGTGCTGCAAAAGCCCAACAGGATGCTGCGAACATTGCTGAAAAGAAGCGCATCAAAGCGGCAATCAAAGAACTGATTGAAGCCTCGGCACTGAAGGAATTCAAGGGTGATATCGCTTACAGTTTTGTTCTTGGCAAAAAGGTGAGACAGCTCTTTGTCAATGCCGAGGCACACAAAAAGTTGTCCGCCGGCGAGCTCGTCATTACCCGCTTGAATGGCAATACCCAACTCATACCGCTGGACCAGGTAGAACCAATACTGGCACTAAATCCGGACTGGGCAATTGTGCAAAACGAGGCAAATGGTGAAAAGTCGGATGAGGATGATACCTACAAGGACTTCCAGATTCCCGACGACCTGACATGGTAATGACGTGACGTCGCGGTAAATATTGACTGCCTCAACCCCCCCAGCAGAAACCTTTTACTGGTTTGACTACGAAACTTTCGGGATCGATCCGGCGCTGGATCGCCCCTCCCAGTTTGCCGGACTGCGCACAACGGTGGATCTCGAGCCGATCGGCGAACCACTGGTTATCTACAACCGGCTTACTGATGATTACCTGCCAGACCCGGGAGCATGCAGAGTTACCGGTATCGGCCCGAAGGTTGTTCAATCAAAGGGCCTGAACGAAGCCAGGTTTATAGCTCTCATCAGTGAACAGCTTGGCGAGCCGGGCACCTGCCATGTGGGCTACAACAGCATTCGCTTTGACGATGAATTCACGCGCTTTACTCGCTATCGCAATTTTTACGACCCCTACGAACATGAATGGAAAAATCGTAATTCGCGCTGGGATATGCTGGACATCGTTCGTCTGACCCGAGCACTGCGGCCCGATGGTATCAATTGGCCACAACGGCTAGATGAAGAGGGTCAATACCATCCTACAAATCGCCTGGAAGATCTGACCAGGGAAAACAATATTGAGCACAGTCAGGCGCACGATGCGCTGTCAGATGTACGTGCTACATTGGCTATGGCCAGAATGATTCGAGACAAACAACCGAAGCTGTTCGACTTTGCAAACCGGAACAAATCCAAGCAAAGTTGCCGCGAATTGCTCGATTTGAGAAAGCGTGAGCCTGTCATACATATCTCTGGAAAAATACCGGCACGCTTTCACCATCTGGCCATAGTCACACCACTTGAACAACACCCCGGCAATAACAATGGCGTTATTACCTACAACCTGCATTACAGTGCGGAAGAACTGCTGGCACTGGCCACTCAGGGTGATCAGGGAGTTGAGAAAATTGGCACGCGAATTTTCAGCAGTAATAGTACGCTTCAGGAATCGGGCTTAAAACGATTGCCTCTGAAAACCATCCACCTTAATCGTACCCCCGTGCTGGTGCCGCTCAGCGTCTTGAGAGACGAAGATGCCGAGCGATTAGGAATTGATGTGGAAGCTTGTTTGAAAAATCACAGGGAGCTGATGAATTTGAGCAAGCATGACGCACAACAACTGCAAACCGCTGTTGCTAAAGCCTTTCAGGGGCGCTCATTCGCAACACCGATAAGCGATGATGCCAGTCTCTACTCGAGCGCTTTTCCCAGTGACAGGGACCGTGGCTTGTTCGAAAAAATTCGCCAGTCCCAGCCTCAGCAGCTAGCTGATTTCCACCTGAAGGAATTTGATGACCCACGCGTCAACGGTGTTGATGATCAGAGTGATGAAAACACCTTTGCGAGTGGCACTCAGCACGATCTGCGAGCGCCCGGCAGACTCTTCAGCTACCGTGCTCGAAACTTTCCGGAAACACTTGATAAATCCGAGAAACAACGCTGGCTTGAGTATTGCCGGCGCCACCTTCTTAATGACGGTAGTGAGCAGCACAAAGCGACATTCCCCAGAACTCTGGAAAGCTTTAGAGCCGAGCTGGACGACGAAAGTTGGCTCACGACAGAAAGTCATGCGACAGGTGGTAGCAATAGCGGGCAAGAAACCTTGCGACAGGAATTGCTTGAATATGCTGATGATCTGGAAAAGCGGCTATTAAATAATAGCCAGGCTAGCGGTTAATCTAATCGCCTGACGCCAGGATTGCGCTAGTTTTTATTGCGGCTAGTTATTGCGCCGCCCTCCACCATCCATGAAATCGGTACCGCTGATAATCGGGCGTAGCGTGTTCATCACAAAGAATGCGAAATACAGGAAGAAAAATATAAATTTAGGCCCTGAGTATTCCGGAGGTAAAGCGAAAGTGAGCAAAAGGTAGCCCACACTTGCCAGAAAAAAGCCGTAGATAGAGTGAATGTACAAATTCAATATCGAATTGGTAATTTCTTCGCGGTAGACACCACTGGCAACCATGCAAAACATCATAAGCAGGACGATGGGTACCATGGGTACCAACATGGCCTCGATGCTGATGCCAAGGCTGATGTATCCGGCCACAAGATAGATACCACAAAAAATCAGTGCCTCGGTCAGGCCACGCACAAATTTTGGAAAGCGGAACTGTCGTACAGCAGCTGTCCAGAGCGCGACTGCCAGCTGACTACCCAGCCCCGATTCAGCCGCATCAGCGTGGTCTGCCCGCCGCTCAACCGCAACTACCCGTGTCCCGTCTAAAACGGGTTGCGGCTGCATAGCGCTGGCACCGGACACAGTTGTGTTCAGCTGCAGGTTGCTTGTCGCTTCAGAATTTCTGTTTTTCAATTTTGCTTTCACGGATGTTATTTTATCAGTCACCGGGCATGAGACTCTCGACCAGAACGATAGTTAACCAGTGTTGACAATCTGTATAAAACAGGTCGCAAAACATTGAGAAAATGTCGTGTCTGAGTGATGCGAGACTTACTGGAAAGGCATATGTGCGAGACTCGTTAGATTAGTTAGAAATCTGAAAGAATCAATCAGCAAACAGGCTCTGACCTCTGGCACCGGACGCACCAACGGCCGGCATGATACTCCTATTTGACGAAGAAATTGTGAACAAGGTCGCAAACATCATCGATACCTTCGCAAAGTACGTGGCCTCAACCTCCGACAGAACAGTTTTTTGCCTTTTCATGCTTCTGGTTGACGATAGCCACTAGCTGCTAGACTTCTTTTATGTCACAACGCATTAAATTATTTCAGGGTACAGAAAATTCCTGTGGCTACCTGCCGGACAGGCTGGCCCTCAATATATATGCTGATCCACATCACCCAAATCCCGGTGGTGTCTATAACCAATTGATATCAAGGGGTTTCAGGCGCTCGGGAGAATTTGTCTACCGCCCAGCCTGCAACAGCTGCAAAGCCTGCGTGCCTGTGAGGATTCTGGTTAACGAGTGCCGCCTACGGCGGACTGACCGGCGAAATCTGAAACTCAATCAGGATCTCACCGTTCGGTACTGCAAAGCTCGCTTCACACCCGAGTATTTCGAGCTCTACCAGCGCTACCTGGCGGAACGCCATGCCGGAGATGGCATGGACAATCCGACACCTGAAGATTTTGAACGCTTCCTGCTGAACCCTTGGGGAGACACCGTATTCGTAGAAATCCGGCTTGATGATCAATGTCTTGCAGTAGCGGTTACCGATGCAACCAGTAGTGGCCTGTCAGCCGTCTATACCTTTTTCGATCCGGCGATGGCTCATCGAGGATTGGGTCGTTTTGCCATTCTGCAGCAAATAGCGCTAAGCACCGAAATGAACTTCGAGCATTTGTACCTGGGATACTGGATCGAGGGTTGTAACAAAATGGATTACAAAGCGGATTATCGTCCGCAGGAGCAGTTTGACGGAGCGAATTGGCTGCGGGTGGATTAAGTATACGGGTGGACTGAATTACCAAGCTGGCATTCAGACCCACATCAGGAAACCTGAGAGCGCGAAGTACCCAGAGCGGATTTTGCAACCACACCGGGTATCCCACGACTATCGGTGCCGGCAACACCGCGATCAGCCGGCGCGGCAGACGCTTGTGCGATACCATGTAAATAGAGTTCATACATGCGTTCGGGGCCCCAATCATCTTTCAAGCGGGAGAAAATCTCGGACGCTTCCTTCCATTGACCGGCTTTGCTGGCTCGCATGGCCTGCCGGTGCTCGCGCGCCATTTGCCGGGTTTCAGGCGAAGCATCCGCAATGCTTCCCAGAGGCTGGAACATCCTGATCGGTTTGCTGCGACCGCGAATATTAACGGTATCGAGCTCTCTGAATAGCATATCCGGAAGTACTTCAGCAGTCTCACCGGCCACGGCGATGGGTACACCATAGAGCCGAGTCTGTTCCTCAACGCGTTGTGCGACATTCACCGTATCGCCGACAACGGTATAGGCCATACGATACTCGGAGCCAAGGTTGCCAACACTGACAAGCCCGGTGCTGACACCGATGCCTACCGTGATCTCTGGTAATCCTTCTTCCCGGTATTGGCTGTTTAGTTGCGACAATTCCTGTTGAATGTCCAGAGCAGCGGACAATGCATCATGTGCATGGCTATTACTCTCAGACGGCGCGCCCCAGAAAGCCATGACGCTGTCGCCGATATACTTATCGATAGTACCGGCATGACGAACCACGATTTTGCTGACAAGAGAGAAATAACTGTTAAGCCATATCGCAACACTGGGCGAATCCATGTTCTCTGAAAGCGCCGAGAAACCGACAACATCGCAGAAAAGTACGCTGATTTCACGTTGTTCGCCAGCTAGCCCGATGCCACGAGGATCGCGACTGTACTCGACTGCGAGCTCAGGTGGGACATACTGACTCATTAGTGAGGTGAAGCGCCTGCGGTCACGTAACTCTGTGTGGAACGCCAGAAGGGTGTACAGGCATAACAGCACCAGTACAGACAGGCAGGCAAATTCGACCGGAACCGCTGCAACACTGCCGCCATCGTTCATGTGCAGGTAGAAAATTCCGACAACAGTCGCCAGCGACAACAACGCGGCGCCTACGGGGCGGAACAAAGGCATGATGATGGCCAGGCAAAGAATGGCGCATTGCGACAGCCAGAATGAAGCGCCAAGGCTCTTGGCGGAAAAGAGATCGAATGAGTTACCGCCACGGATTTTCAAAGAAAAGAGTTGCCCGTCATCAGCACCTGCATTCCAGTCAAAATCAAAGTAGAGGCGAAATACGCCCAAACCTGTAAACAAAAGAAGAATAAAGACGAGCGAAAGCAGTAGCGACAGGGCTACGCTGTGTCTACCGGGATTGAAAAAAGGGATTCTCACGAATGGTTAACCGGTAATAAGCTCTGCTCAAGAGCTGGATCGGGAGTCAAGAATCTGTTGGCTAGTATAATACCGTACACAGTAACACGCGGCTTCAATTTACATTGGACAGCGCGAATACCATTCGTTTCCGCAAGAGCCTGTCCAACCTGTAAAAAAATACATACAATTATCCAGCCAACCGGCTCAGCAGCTGTAATTACAAAGATTCCGAGCTAGAAATCCAACTTATGACATCATCTGATCTTGCACTGGTAACGGGCGGCACTGGCGGCCTTGGTACAGCAATATGCCGTGCTCTGGAAGCAGCAGGATATGCTGTGTTCGCAAACTATCACCCGGCTGAACAGGCTAGTGCACTAGCCTGGCTGGACAGTCAGAAAGCCGATGGATTCAATCCTGGCCTGATAGCAGCGGATGTCAGTGACTACTCGCAATGCGAGCAGATGGCAGCTGAGCTTGCTACAGCAGGCAGCGTGCGTGTGTTGGTGAATAACGCCGGCATTGTTCGCGACAGCACGCTCAAAAAGATGGAACCCCACCAATGGCAGGCGGTAATCGATGTCAATCTTGGAGGGATGTACAACGTGACACGCCAATTCATCACGCCGATGATGGATGCAGGGTTCGGGCGCATCATCAATATTTCATCAGTCAATGGCCAACGCGGTCAGTTCGGCCAGGCCAATTACTCGGCAGCCAAGGCTGGCGTGCATGGCTTCACCATGGCGGTTGCACGTGAAACCGCCTCCAAACAGGTGACTGTAAATTCAATATCACCCGGTTTTATAGATACCGAGATGGTGCAAACCATTCCTGAACCCCAAAGACGCGAAATTATCAATAACATACCCGTAGGCCGTGTCGGGCAGCCCGCTGACATCGCCAATGCGGTATCGTTTCTGGTGCACCCCGACAGCAGCTACATCACCGGCATCAACCTGCCCGTCAACGGTGGGGTATTCATGCATTAGCACAAACGCCGTGTCGAAGCGAAGTTTCCAGACCAACGGCTTGGCTTTAATTCAGCAGTTCCAGCGCCTGCTGGTGCAGCTCGGGCGTCGCCGCAGCCAGAACACTGGTCGTTTCCAGGCCGACAGGGTGACCTTGCAGATCAGTGAACACACCACCCGCCTCTGTCACCGCTAGCGATAGCGCGGCTATATCCAGAATATTCACATCAGACTCAATGACCAGATCAGCCTGGGCCGAGACGAGTTGATGATAATGGCAGAAATCGCCGTATCCGCGCACTCTTGCCACCTGGCGTACCAATTGCCCATAGCGTTGCCACAATGCGTCGTCCGACGACATGGTTTTAAGGTTGCCGCTGGACAAAAAAGCATCCTGCAATCTGGTTGTACCACTGGTTGTTACAGCCACGCCATTCAGTTGAACGGCCTGGCCGGCTACCGCGGTCACTTGCTCTCCCTGCCCCTGCAGATCAGCATTCAGCCCATAACACGGCGCATTGGATACACCCACGACCAGACTGTTGTCTTTTTGCAGCGCTATCTGGGTGGAAAAAAAGGGCGAGCCACGCACAAAACTTTTAGTGCCGTCAATCGGATCAACCAACCAACGGTAAGCTGAATGCATAGCCTGCTGACCGGTTTCTTCACCATAAAATCCATAGTCGGGAAAGGCGTCCAGCAAGGTTGTTCGAATAACTTTCTCGGCTTCAATATCAGCAATGGTAACGGGGGACTTGTCCGCCTTTTCCTCAACTTCAAAATTTTTGAGGAAGTAGCTGCGAATCACTTCCTGCGCCAGGTTGCAGGCCTTGACCGCAACTGCCAGCTCCGCGGCAAATTCGTTTTCTTGCTGCAATATTTTCTCCTTGTATTCGCCGGCTCGAAGACCCGGACCTGCATTTCGAAAGGCGATATGGAACATGCCAGTGGCACAGATGTCAAGACTGAACATTTGTTCAAGTCTCGGATACACTGCTCCGTCTCAATAACACCCGATCTACATGCAACTCTCTATCGCTCACCTCAATCCGCAACAACGCGAAGCTGTCACGACAGTTGACCAGCCTCTGCTTGTACTCGCGGGTGCCGGCAGTGGAAAAACCGGAGTCATAACGAGCAAGATTGCCTGGCTGGTTGATAAAAAGGAGTGTGAAGCTTCAGAAATCGTGGCTGTGACTTTTACCAACAAAGCTGCCGCAGAGATGAAAACTCGCCTGTCACGGATGATGCAAAAATCAGATAGCAGCAAACTCCGTGTTTCCACGTTTCACCGGCTCGGTCTGGGTTTACTGCACCAATATGCAGCACGTAAAAATCGAGCCACAACACCAGCCGGTAACAACAGCAATACAAGCGCCACTACTGATCTCGAACAACTGCACAATTTGCGACCCGGCTTTTCCATCTTCGATGCTAATGACAGCCGTTCAGTGATCAGCGATATCCTGACTGATACCAAACAGCCAGGTGAAGAAAAATCAATTGCAGCTACGATCAGCCAATGGAAAAACGCCCTGATATCACCTCGGGATGCCACGGCCCTGGCGGATGACCCCTTAGGCCATCTACAAGCTCAAATCTATACCGAATACCAGAAGTTCCTCGCTTCCTGTAATGCTCTGGATTTCGATGACCTTATCAGCTTGCCAGTTCTGTTGTTGCGTGGCGATAGTAAAGTACGCGAGCGGGTTCAGGAAAAATTGGGGCAATTGTTGGTTGATGAATACCAGGACACCAATCTTTGCCAGTACGAGCTGGTTAAATTACTGCTCGGCGATAAGGGCATCCTTACTGCAGTCGGTGATGATGACCAGAGCATTTATTCATGGCGCGGTGCCAATCCGCAAAATCTGGTAACGCTGGCAAGCGACTTCCCGCAACTCAAAGTTATCAAGCTGGAGCAAAACTATCGCTCCAGTCAGAGAATACTGCGCAGTGCCAACGCAGTGATCGCACAAAACCCCCACGTATTTGAAAAGACGCTGTGGAGTGATCTCGCCATCGGCGAGCGACTCAGGCTGTCAGTTTGCCGCGACGGCAGTGACGAGGCCGAGTGGATTGCTGCCGATATTCTGACCCAAAAATTTCGATACAACGTGCGCGCCAGTGATATTGCCATCCTTTATCGCAGCAACTACCAGTCACGGCAACTGGAGCAGGCCTTGCGTGAACGCGGTGTGCGCTATCAGGTTAGCGGTGGTCGCTCGTACTTTGACTTTCCGGAAGTCAAAGATCTGATGGCTTACCTGCGGGTTATGACCAATCCTGCCGATGACAATGCCTTCCTGCGAGTCGTTAATCGACCCAAACGCGAGATCGGCCCCCGTACATTGCAGCAGCTGGGATTGTTCGCTGCTGAATGCCAATGCCCGTTATTCGAGGCCTGCCTGCACGATGCCATGCCCTCGAGCCTGCCAGCACGCGCTGCAATAAAGCTGCAGGAATTTGCCAACAGAATTGTAATGCAGGCCGATCACGCGCAACGCGGCGAACCAGTGCAAGCGGTTCGAACGCTACTCGACATGATTGACTATGACTCTTGGCTTGCGGACCAGGCTTCATCCGAGGCAGCACTGCAACGCTCGCGAGACAACGTCACAGAGATGCTCGACTGGATGCAGCGACTCGCCTCAGATGATGATCCGGAGGCACCGGATACCGAACGCGACTTTGCCGCACTGGTCGCCCATGTGGCGTTGGTGGATATGCTATCCCGGCAAAATCAGGATGACTCAGGCGGTGACTCTGGCGATGGAGAAGACCACAGCGCGGTTCAACTGATGACGTTACACGCTGCAAAAGGGCTGGAATATCCACACGTATACATTGCCGGCATGGAAGAAGGCATATTGCCACACTACAATTCAACCGAAGATGATCAGTTGCAGGAAGAGCGGCGTCTGGCTTATGTCGGAATAACCCGTGCACAGCACCGTTTAACCTTCACAATGGCATCCAGCCGCAATCGTTTCGGTGAACAGACCCGGCCGGAACCCAGTCGGTTTCTGGAAGCTATTGCCGGTGAGGATATGGACCAACTGGGCGTTGAGCTCTCCGCCGATGCACAAGAGCGCAATCTGCAAACCGGCAAATCAACCCTGGCAGACCTGCGAGCCTTGCTGGAGTAACAAACCCTGTACTCAAATGCACCACTTTCCTATGCGGCTTAATCAAAACAGGTGCAGCAAGATTATCCTTCACAGCATGGCCGCAAAATTGCTCGATCCCTGTCAACAAGGTGCGAATGCCAACTGCAACACGATGGCCTTGAATTCGTCATCACTGTCAATATCTTTGACAGGGCGGGCAGCGTTTTTTGCGCCCTTAACCCATTGAGCAACGACGACCTTAGCAGATGCACGACGACTCGCAGGAAGCTTCAGAAATTATAGATGGTGATGACTCAGCTATTGCTGCTTCAGAGTCAGCTGATACCAACCTGATTCTCGCTGAACAGGCACTACCTGAGCGGCTGCTGCTGCTACCGATATTTGAACGGCCCTTTTTCCCCGCGCAAGTGCAACCACTGGTCGTAGATGCCGAACCCTGGGAAGATACATTCGAACGGTTGTCTGCCATGGATGCTCATCTGCTCGGCCTGAGCTATGCCGGAGATACTGAAGGTGCAACAACTGATATAAAAAATTTTTCTTCAATTGGTTGTGTCATCAGACTGCACAATGTTGTCTCAAGTAACGGCAAAATCCAGTTCATAGCCCAGGGTTTGCAGCGATTCAAAATCAAGGACTGGATAAGTGACGAACCACCCTATGCAGCGACTGTAACCTACCCCAAAGAAGAAAACGGCAACACCCCGGAAATTAAAGCCTATGCCATGGCATTGATTCAGGCCATCAAAGAATTAATCCCGCTCAATCCTTTGTATAACGAAGAATTAAAGAATTTCCTCAACCACTTTAACCTCAATGATCCGTCTCCACTGGCTGACTTTGCAGCAGCTATAACCACAGCTCAAGGCCCGGACTTGCAACAAATTCTGGCGACCGTGAAATTGCAAAAACGGATGGAAAGAGTACTTCTGCTGCTACATAAAGAACTTGAAGTAGCGAAGTTGCAAAGTGAGATTCGCAGTGAAGTAGAACAGAAAATGTCGAAACACCAGCGCGAGTTCTTTCTACGGGAAGAGCTCAAGGTGATTCAACGTGAACTGGGCATTGCCAAAGATGACCGCACAGCTGATCTTGATCAATTCAAGGAACGCATGTCTGAGCGTGAACCACCAGATCACGTCATGGAGCGTTTCGAAGAGGAAGCTAATAAATTGTCAGTGCTTGAAAGTGGCTCTCCCGAATATGGCGTAACAAGGAACTATCTTGACTGGCTTAGCATCCTGCCTTGGGGTATTGCTTCAAAAGACAAACTCGGCATTCGTAACGCAAAGAAGGTTCTGAATCGCGATCACGCCGGTCTGGAAGATATAAAAGATCGTATCGTTGAATTCCTTGCCATGGGTTCGTTTCGTGGGGAAATCAGCGGCTCAATTCTGCTTTTTGTCGGCCCTCCGGGGGTTGGCAAAACTTCAATCGGCAAGTCGATAGCGGAATGCCTGGGGCGCGAGTTCTACCGATTCAGCCTGGGGGGTATGCGCGATGAAGCGGAAATTAAAGGCCATCGACGCACCTACATCGGTGCCATGCCCGGAAAACTGGTTCAAGCATTAAAACAGGTGAAGGTCAGTAACCCGGTGATCATGCTGGATGAGATTGACAAGATCGGTGCTTCCTACCACGGCGATCCGGCTTCAGCATTACTCGAAGTACTGGACCCTGAACAAAATAGCGAGTTCCTGGATCACTACCTGGATCTGCGAGTCGACCTGTCAAAAGTCTTGTTCATTTGCACTGCGAATCAACTCGATACTATTCCGAGAGCCCTGCTTGATCGCATGGATACCATCAGACTCGGTGGTTACATCGCCTCGGAAAAATTGGAAATTGCCCGGAATCATTTGTGGCCGCGTTTGCTGGAAAGAAACAATGTCGGCAAGACCCAGGTCAAAATCAGTGACAGCGCTTTGAAACTGTTGATTGAAGGCTACGCACGTGAAGCAGGTGTACGTAATCTGGAGAAACTACTCCACAAGGTACTGCGTAAGTCGATAGTCAAGCTGCTTGGCAAGACTGAAAAGGTCAGCATTTCCGGGCGCAATCTCGAAGAGTATATTGGTCCACCCTATTTCCGCGATGACAGCCGGCTTAGTGGCAAAGGCATCGTTACCGGCCTTGCATGGACTTCTTTGGGCGGCACCACACTACCCATTGAAGCGACCTCAGTACACGATAAAGGCCGCGCAATCACCTTGACCGGACAACTCGGTAAGGTTATGAATGAATCAGCGCAGATCGCTCACAGTTACGCAACAACCAATAGCAAAACGTTTGGTGTCAATACAGATTTTTTCCTCAACAACAGCATTCATCTGCATGTTCCTGAGGGTGCAACTCCAAAAGACGGACCCAGTGCCGGTATCAGCATGACCAGCGCTTTGCTTTCACTGGCTTTGGATGTAGCACCCAGGAAGAATGTTGCCATGACCGGGGAATTAACGTTGACAGGTGAAGTACTGGCTGTGGGCGGGATCAGGGAAAAAATCATTGCAGCGAAACGTACGTCTATTAACGAGGTTATCCTTCCGGAAGCCAACCGCCGCGATTTCGACGAATTACCAGCGCATATCCGCCGTGGCATGAAAGCGCATTTTGCATCACGTTACACAGACGTATTCAAAGTACTGTTTGAAACCAAAAAAGCGCGCAAACCACGCAAAAAGAAATAGAGGAACGGTTAGACAAACAGTTGGCCGTCAGATTTCTTCGCCAATCTGGCTACGCACCCGCTCGGCACTGCGCTGAGCATTTATGGACTGCGGTGTGATGCGCAACACCTGTTCGAATGCTTCAAGCGCTGCTGACAAATTACCCTTGCGCAAAAAGATCAGTCCAAGACCGGACATAGCTCCAAAATGGTTGGGCTCCAGCTGCAGAGTACGGTGAATATCTTCGACTGAGGAATTCAGATCTCCCATGAGGTAATGAAGGGTTGCTCGTTTGTTCCACGCTTCAGCAAACTCCGGATTGAGATCAACCAGTTCGTTAGCGACAATCAATGCCTCATCAAGATCATTCCTGCCCATCTCTGACACTATCCGTTTCATCAGCTGATCAGACCTTTGATCATCGTTAGAAAGCCAGACCAGCCAGATTTCTGATTCGATCTCTTTTGCTTCAGCAGCGCTTGAAGCCATTTCCAGACGCTCAAACATGCCCGGCAATCTGGTATCTCTCTGGTCGGCACCCACAACACCGGAAACAGACAACAGTAACAACAGCAGGGTCAGGCCGGATCGCAAGCCCAATCGCAACCCAAATCGGCTCGCGCGGTTTTTGTTACGGGCTTTACTTAGCCGGCTACTCCACCGCGTACTCAGCACAGGTCGCATATTCAAATTCCTGATTACATCTACCAGCGTTGCCTCTGGTTTCAGTAGGGTTGTAAGGGTTAGGTGTTACTGTTATTGACCTGAATGAGGTTCACCAGCCTTGACCATCTGGATTAAATCGTGCGCTGCGCGATAGCCGGGGATTTGCTGACCTGTATCAAGATAGATCAATGGAGTCCCTCGCAAACCGACCTGCTCCGCCAGAGCCATATGCGATTCGATCGGATTGTTGCAGGTCCTTCCCGGTATTGCACCACCCGCCTTGACAGTGGTCATTGCATCCAGGGGGTCATCGGAGCACCATACACTCTCAAGATTCTGGTGCGAGGGAGAGTTGAGGCCCGCACGCGGGAAGAGAAGGTAGCGAACAGCGACACCTTGATCAAGGAAGGTGTCAATCTCCTCGTGGAGTTTGCGGCAATAGCCGCAGGATGTATCAGTGAATACAGTTATCGACCGACCGGTATCGTTTTCCGGTTTGTAGATGAGCATCTGCTCCTCATCCATTTCGTTTATTAAACCAATGTGGATAGACCCGAGACGTTCACTGGTCAGATTAGTACGGGATTCAAGATCGATCATATTGCCGTCGATAATAAAGCGCCCACCCGAACCAACGTAATAGATTTGCCCGTTACTGATAAGTTCGTACATACCTGCCAAGGGTGTTTCCGATATGGAGGAAACAGTCAGATCAGGCAAACGCTTGCTGATTTCAGCTTCAAGCTGTTCCAGATCAATCGTGTCCTGCGCAAACGCGAGGGTGCTTACGCAACTAAGCAAGCCACCGAGAGTCAACGTTTGCGTGTAACGCTTGATGCCAGGCAATCTGATTGACATGGCAGCCCGCATGCCATTTCGGGCAGCGCAAACCAGGGGATTGCCAAAAGAAATCCCTGTGCTAACGTTATGGCTCTCTTTGCACTCGCGAAGGTACCTGGAATAAATAGATTTCATACTGTTTCCTGCTTACGGCTCGACCGTACCATGATTTATCGTACCACGATTATCAGTTTAGCCATGCTGAATGGCGTTTCGCTGACCACACCGGTAATTACTTCAGATGACGTTTTATTGATATGAATAATAGTGGCAACCACACACGGATAATCTGTTATTTAATATTCGAAATAATGCCGCAAGCTGCCACTGTTACTTCAACCTGGATCGGGTGAAAATTGAACAATTCCAGTAATTTACTGTGAAATTAACGTGCCACGACAGCTGGTGATTGCAGTTATTCCCCAGGATGTTGTGAAATCGCCATCAATATCCAGTTACTGCTGATCAGCCCCTGGGATGATGCATCGCATGTAAATCCTTGATTCGCTCACGAGCTACATGCGTGTAGATCTGCGTTGTAGACAAATCACTGTGTCCCAGCAATAACTGGACAACCCTGAGATCTGCATCGTGATTGACCAGATGAGTCGCAAAAGCATGTCGAAGTGTGTGAGGGGACAACGATTGAGTAATTCCAGCCGCAGAAGCATATCGCTTTATTGCATACCAGAAAGTCTGTCGGGTCATTGCCTGGCCTCGCCTTGACAGGAAAATTGCAGCGGGTGGCGAAGCCGAAATCCTCGCAGCCTGCAAAATCTCGGTTCTCGCACTCCCCATGTATTTGTCGACCCAATCAAGTGCAGTTTCTCCAACCGGCACCAGTCGCTCCTTGTTGCCTTTACCCCAGATGCGCACGACACCCTGATTACGATTAAGCTGGGAAATCTCGAGCGAGACTAATTCACTAACCCGCAAGCCACAGGCATAAAGAATTTCCAGCATGGCGCGATCCCGCATTCCGAGCGGCGTACGAGTAGCAGGCGCCATTAACAGTTTCTCCACATCTTTTTCTGACAAAGAGCGTGGTAATGGCCTGCCAAGTTTCGGACTGTCAATCAGTGCTGTCGGGTCTTTTATCACGACGCCTTCTCTTGTCAAAAAGCCGTAGAAACGCCGTAAGCTGGACAGCATACGGGCGGATGTTCTGGGTGTTGCTCCCTCAGCAAGTAAACTGGACAGGAACTCGAGCACATGATCGCGACCAACCGACAGCAATGCCGTATCATGATCAGCTAACCAGGTGGTAAATTTCTTGAGATCAGAGCGGTATGCAGACAATGTATTCTTGCTGAGCCCGCGCTCCAACAGCATTGCATCGCTAAACTGGATAATCAACGAATTGGTAGCGTCGGCTTCTGCTTCGCAACCATTGCCAGGAATCCTGGTTCGATCAAACGTTTTTAAGGCGGATTTTGGCATGACGGTTAAAACTACAAGGTTGAATGAGGCAATTTCGCCCAATACAGTAAATTGTAGTACCACAAAACAGATCCACTAAAGCAGTTGTTGATGACGTATTACTCATAGAAGGCTTAATTGAAAACCCCATGACACATCAGGATAACCACCCACCCGACTGTTACAGCAACAGTGAAGGGTCCTTGACTGTTGAGCAGGCTCTGCAACGGGTGAAGGGATTATTGCCGGTGATTGAAGCAAGCGAGATCTTGTCGCTAGACGATTGTTCAGGGCGTATCACCGCTAATGCTATCACCTGTGAACAAGCTCTCCCCTCTTTCGCTAACTCCTCAATGGATGGCTATGCCTTTAATTCCATTGTAATGGACGGCAATCGCACAGAGCCATTGACACTATTAGAAGTCGGGGTGTCACTGGCAGGCCACCCTTACAAGGGCAGTGTGGCAACGAATCAATGTGTTCGCATAACCACTGGTGCGAAAATCCCGGTCGGCTGCGATGTGGTTGTTATCAAGGAAAACACCAGCGTAGTTAAATCAGGCAGTGAAACCCTTATTGAAATCAAGCATTTGCCAAAGCCTGGTGAAAATGTCCGAGCAGTAGGCTCCAATCTCGCCACAGGTGATCAGCTCTGCGAGCGTGGCAGCAAGATTCACCCTGCACTACTAGGCTTGATCGCCTCAACCGGAATGACGAGTATCAGTTGCATCAGGCCACTGAAAGTTGCCGTATTTTCAACAGGCGATGAACTTGTTGTGCCGGGTGAAGCGGCCGGAGACGGGCAGATTTATGATGCCAATGGATATTTGCTCAAGTCATTACTGCAATCTCCCTGTATAGAAGTCACTGATCTCGGCATAGTCGCGGATTCCACCCATGCCGTTCGCGAAGTAATGCAAAAGGCCAGCCAGGCAGATATCGCATTATCAAGCGGCGGGGTATCAGTAGGCGAAGCCGATGTTGTCAAACAGGTACTGGAGGAGAGCGGCACATTGCAAATGTGGAAAATACTGATGAAACCCGGGCGCCCACTAACCTTTGGAACTCTGGATTCTGGAACGCGTTACTTTGGCTTACCCGGCAATCCGGTATCAGCGATGGTAACGTTTGCGGTATTCGTAGTACCCGCGATACGACACATGTTGGGCATTAAAGGCCAAGTCACTAACACTATCAGAGCGACTTGTTGCGACGATCTGGCCAAGCAGCCAGGGCGTATGGAATTGCAAAGGGGAATACTGACGTTGTCGGACTACGGAGATTGGCAGGTGGCTACGACAGGCTTACAGGACTCACATATCCTGGCTTCCATGGCTAAAGCCAATTGCTTTATTCGCTTAGCCATAGAATCAAATGGCGTAACAGCTGGTGAAACGGTTGATGTCATACCGCTAGACAATTTCGCAATCTAGTACAATAAATCTACCGCCTTAAAAAAACTACTGCCATAAAAAAAGGGCGATCATAAGATCACCCTTTTGACATAGCGAAAATTTCTCGCTATTGCTTCGTATCAGAAGCTTATCCGCGCTTTTTTGTAGCTCGCTTCTTGGTCGCGCGTTTTTTAGTTGCACGCTTCTTGGTAGCACGCTTTTTAGTAGCTGCCTTTTTCTTACCAGCAGCTTTCTTTTTAGTAGCACGCTTCTTCTTTCCAGCTGCCTTTTTCTTACCAGCAGCCTTCTTTTTAGTAGCACGCTTTTTCTTACCAGCTGCCTTTTTCTTACCAGCAGCCTTCTTTTTAGTAGCACGCTTCTTCTTTCCAGCTGCCTTTTTCTTACCAGCAGCTTTCTTTTTAGTAGCTCGCTTCTTCTTGCCAGCAGCTTTCTTCTTGCCAGCAGCCTTCTTCTTGGTAGAACGCTTTTTCTTGCTAGCAGCTTTCTTTTTGCCAGCAGCCTTCTTCTTGGTAGAACGCTTTTTCTTGCTAGCAGCTTTCTTTTTGCCAGTTGCCTTCTTCTTGGCAGCAGGACGCTTCTTGGCAGCAGCTTTCTTTTTGCCAGCAGCTTTCTTTTTAGTAGAACGCTTCTTGGCAGCAGATTTCTTTGCAGTTGCCTTCTTCTTGGTAGAACGTTTCTTCTTCGCAGCCTTGGCTGGAGAAGCTTTCTTCGGTTTACTGATACGAGCCATCTAATGAACTCCTAGGAATAATGATAAATATTTACCTGTTGCTCAATATAAGCGACCCGTACAAATCGAGAGGTCAGACTCAGGGTGTTTTCAGGTAGCGACTTCAGTTCAATACGGTTATAACAAATCAAAAAGCAGATGTTTTGTTAGTACCGTTGCCAAACACAAATCGTTACGAATACACCAAGCAACAACTCACTAGTCAAAATTGACGAATAATCACATCCAATTAACAGGCCAACTTTGCACTTTTGTTTATGTTCCATTCAATAAAGACAAAGAAAACGTAAATATCAACAGGTTTGTCTTTACTAAATGCTGCAACAAATTCAACATCAAGATCGGTTTAATAAAACGAACAACAAAAGCAATTCCATTTACAACACCCGGCTCACTGAAGGAAAACGATCAACCTGCAACTTGCCCACCGGCGAGCTATATCAGCCGGTTTTAACGAGTATTTTGCTATGCAAAAAACCAATAATCATGTCGACCCCTATAGACTCGTGGTCCAGGCTACAGCCCGGGCCGTTACGTCACTTATTGATTCAGGGTACAAAAATCAACCAAAAATCGCTCGAAACTCACTGTGTTACCTGTTCCATCACGAGCGCCTTTACTAAATGAATCGATCACATAGTTCTGTAAAGATCGGCGAGATAACTCGCAAACTTTAAGAAATATGAAAATACCTTCGTCTACAAAGACGTGTTCGACGTCCTTCGAACATAAAATTTCTGTGCGACGAACACCAAAATAAATTTCTTTTTGGTGTTCAGATGTCCTTATACATACTTGCAACTATGCGCAAGATGTGCGCATTGTCCACATACTGCGATGTGATTTCAACAAAAAACGGATCGATTGTTTGTTCAGACCGTGTTAATCAGAAGAAAAATTGAATAGATATTGTGTAAAAAATGCACAATCGCACTTGGATTCTTATTGAACTGTTAAACTTTGTTTTACACTTTTAATACCCAATATTATGCAATTTGCAGCTACAAACAAAAAAAGTTTTACCGTCAGAAATTTTAGAAAAAAGGAAAATCTAGGGTTTTTCTTGGATTAAACTGCTTTTTAAGAAAATGTTTTTCTCGCACAATCGTAATTTCAATCAACACACTTAATGACTCAATTCACCCGCGTTAGTTTAGAAAAAAGTACTTTTTCGCATAAACACAATACTTTGACGCAGCAACAGTAAAATAATTATTGTTGTTGTTCCCGACTAAGCACTTTCATCAAAAAAGCTTACGCTTTTCAACTCTGATTTATTGTAAAACCTATGACGACACATGAACCTGCATCAATTTTCAAAAGAATGGCGGCGTTCTTTTACGACTGTTTGCTTCTGATTGCGGTCTTTTTTGTAGTTACAGCTGTCGCCGTTCGCGTAAATGGCGGAGAGGCAATCGAAAGTCCTCTTTATCTTGTCGCTTTGATCCCAGTGGCATGGATTTTTTTCAGCTGGTTCTGGGTGAACGGTGGGCAAACACTTGGTATGCGTGCATGGAAGATAAAATTAGTTAATGAGTCGGGTGCAGCGATTGGTATGCGTGAAAGTGTTATCCGCTTCGCTGCCGGACTACTTTTTTTACCGATCGTACTGATACCTGCAGTGTTCGACGCTAACAAGCGTGGATTGCACGACAGACTGGCTGGCACGAAAATCTTGCGTATAAAGCAAAGTTAAAACAACAAGTTACGAAATGTTTTGAATTCCAACTATAGATATGGTGAAAAACAGAAGTAGTGGCAACAATGCGCTGAAGGCCGGAGAAAAACCGTAAGTTAGTCCAAGATGTGTAAGAAGTTTATTAACCAGTACATATCCTATTCCCAACATAATGCCGATAAATATTTTTTGGCCAGCCCCCCCTGATCTTTGCGAACCAAAAACAAAGGGCAGAGACAACATCAACATAATCAAGGTTGCCAATGGGCTGGTCAGCTTTATCCAGAAAGCCAACTCGATTCGTTCACTATCCAGTCCGTTCGCCTTAAGATAATCAACCTGGCCGCGTAAGTTCTTCAACGATAAACTTTCTGGGGAAATCGATAGAGCTTGTAGAACACGGGCACTCACCAGTGAAGACCAGACTTCGTTTTCAACCCGTTTAACCTGTGAACGGTCATTTCCGAACTCGGTTATATCAAGACCGCTTAGTTTCCATCCTTCGGCAACCGGTTCGGCTTTTTCAACGGCCAGCGAGCGTGTCAGGTTGTTGTCGTTGTATTCCCATATCACCAGCCCCAACAACGTAAGATCAGGCATTACTGTTGATATATTGACGAATCGTGAATCAGATTTAACCCAGAGTCCGTTGTTACCCCGGACCGAGACTCTCTTTTCTAGCGCTGTCAGGCGGATTTGCTCCGCCACTTGTTCGGCTTTCGGCACTGCAAACTCGCCCAGCAAACCAACAGCCACCATCAAACCCAGACCAGCGATAACCACCGATCGGATAATACGTCCGTTGGAGACACCAGCCGCGCGCATGACTATCAGTTCGCTGTAGGTTGCCAGCGTGCCAAGCCCAAGCAAACTCCCTAATAACACAGACGGTGCGAATAACAGATAAGCCTTGCTAGGGATAGTAAGCAAAACATACTGCACGGCTTTACCCAGTGAATACGACCCCTTGCCGACATCTTCCAGTTCGGCTATGAATCCGAAAATCGAGGCAAGTGCCACCAATACGAGTAATACCAGCAGGCTGGTAATTAGTATCGAGCGTCCGATATAGCGATCAAGAATACTCAGCATCACAGTTTCCCCGGGCTGATATCACACCGTTTGGCTTCTGAACGACTGCCGCAGCCATGCCCAGCCGACCCGGCGCGCCATGCAATAAGCAATGACCGCAACCATCAGCAAATGCACGGGCCAGAGGCCTATCCACGACGGTAGTTCGCCACTGGCAATCCATTTGCGCGATAGAACCAGCAGATTCGCGTAAGGGATATAAACAAGAATTGCCACAGCAATTTTTGAAAAACGCCCTTCACGCGGTGAGGTATAACTCAGTGGAACCGCCAGCATGGCAAGCAACAGCGCCGCCAGCGGAATAGAAATCCGCCACTGCAATTCCGCTTTTTCACGCAGTCCCTGAGAACCGGTCAGCTGTGTAAGTGTCATTCCCTTTGTCCGAAGACGTGGCTCCTGGCGGTTGCTTTGAGGGCGCAACACACCCTGGCGTTTGAAACGGGTGATCGTATAACCGGCAGTACCCGGCTGCCCCACCGTTGATTCACCATCCGTAAACACCAGGTATTCATTACCGGTAGCAAGATCCACCTGGTAGTCGGCTATCCTTGCAACATCCGCTGCGGGTGGCTTGCCCTCTCGGTTACGCACCATAAATACCCCTTCAAAGCGGGTTTTACTGTCATTGATATCCTGGGTAAAGAACACAGCGCGTCCGTCAGATGTTTCTACAAACTTCCCAGCTGTTAAAAACGAAACGCCGGATTGTTCGCGTAAATCTGCTTTTATCTTCTGCTCGTAACGTGCTGACCAGGGTGATGCAAAAACCGTCAGTGCAGAAATTAGTACGACCCCTATCAATCCCACCACCACTGTCGGCCTGAAGATATCGCCCCAACTGATACCGCAGGCATGCATCACGGACATTTCATTGTCTCGATAGAATCGACCGTGTGCCAGCAAAATACCCAGGTAAAGCCCAAGTGGAATTAAGGTGACCAGCAAATTAATCGACTGTATTCCAACCAGCGTTAGCAAAACATCAGGTGTAATAACACCTTCAGTGACCTTGCTAAGGCTGCGAGCTAACACATTACCCACCATAATGACCAATAACACGAGTGTGACAGCACCCCATGTCAGAAGCATTTCGCGGATAAGGTATTTATCAAGTATTCTCATCTTGAAGTTGTAAAAAGATGCTCTCGTTTGCCGGGCCAGAAAGTTTTACCTATTACTTTCCTGTCAGTATGATGGACGATAATGTGGAATTTTGCTTAATCTGTTGTCTCGAACTAATGGTTGTTTCCATTTCAGAGCGGTTTGACCCGTTATTATTCCACTTGCAATCCGGCGAGATCGCAGCCTCGGGTTGCTGGAACCAGACAACTCTGCAGCTAAAATACCTGAAACAACCCACGATACTACTAGACAGCTGCCGCTGTGTATAAAACAGCTTCGGCTGTGTTGCACGGCAACAGTAAGCAGTCTGAAATAAACCTGAACCCAATAAGTGCTGCAAGTAGCCACAAACAGGAAAACTGATGGAAATCAAAGTCGCCAGCGAGTTACCCCGAAAGAGCCGTAATAGTTGCCTTATCGTTGCAATTCAGGGCAACGGAAGACTAAGCGCGACCGCTAAAGCCATTGACACAGCTTCTGGTGGTTATTTGAAAAAACTCTACAAACGCGGAGATCTGAAGGGTTCAAAGGGGCAGTCACGATTTTTATACGATCTCCAAGGAACAGATTTTGAGCGCATCCTGGTAGTTGGAACCGGAGCGGATGAGACTCTGTCAATCACCAGCTATTTGCAATTGTTACGTTCAGCATTCCGATCGGCACGAGCAACCCCTGCCACATCCGTCGTTTCAGCGCTTGGAGAGATCGCCGTGACCATGGCAGACGCGGACGAAAGTATCAGCCAGGATACACAGGCAATAGAGCTATGGAAGGTTCATCAGCAAGCGCTTGCCGCTGAAGAGACCGGATACCGATTCACCGGCCATGACAAGCTGGGAACGCAGGCGGCCTCGAAACAGGCGGCCTCGAAAACAACGAAGTCAAATACTGAAGCAAACAAACCATCTAGCTTGCGCACGGTAGTAATTACAATAGGCGATGCTGGAAACAAACGACTGGCCAGTAAAAATGCACGCGCCGGCCAGGCTGTTGGCAAGGGACTGCAAATGGCCAAGGATCTCGGAAATCTTGCACCGAATATTTGCACACCGAGCTACCTTGCCAGTGAGGCTCGGGCATTGGCACGCCAATCAGAAAAACTGAAAGTGTCGGTACTTGGCGAGAAACAAATGGAAAAGCTCGGTATGGGGGCTTTTCTGGCTGTCTCGAAGGGCAGCCGTGAAGAAGGCAAACTCATCCTGATGGAATATAAAGGCGGGCCCAAAAACCAGCGCCCTATCGTACTGGTAGGAAAGGGCATTACTTTTGACACCGGAGGCATTTCGATCAAACCTTCAGCCGCGATGGATGAGATGAAGTTTGATATGTGTGGTGCCGCCAGCGTCTTTGGCGCGGTCGCCGCGACATTAGCCATGGAACTCAAGCGTAATGTGGTTTTCGCTGTAGCCGCTGCCGAAAATATGCCAGATGGTGCCGCCGCACGACCCGGAGATGTAGTACAGACCATGTCCGGTCAGTCAGTTGAGATACTCAACACTGACGCTGAAGGAAGGCTGGTGCTTTGTGACACTCTGACCTATATAAAAAAATACAAACCCACCGCGGTTGTCGATGTTGCAACCCTTACAGGAGCTTGTGTTGTTGCGCTTGGCGGCATCGCCAGCGGGCTGATGAGCAACAGTCAATCTCTGGCTGACAGCCTGCTTGCAGCCGGGCAAATCAGTGGTGACAGGGCTTGGCAGTTGCCTGTTTGGGATGACTACAAGCCACTGTTGGATAGCAATTTCGCAGATCTCGGCAATATTGGCGGTCGCCAGGCCGGGGCCATCACAGCGGGAGTATTTCTGAAAGCGTTTGCCGATGATATGGACTGGGCACATCTTGATATTGCCGGCACGGCATGGGCATCCGGTGGCGCCAAAGGCGCAACTGGCCGGCCGGTTGGATTACTGATGCAATATCTCATGAACGCGGGACACCAGGGCTGAGCCGTAAACATGACCAGGGTCGACTTCTATCTCCTGCAAACCGATTCAGAACAAAAGCTGCTCGATACCGTGTGCTTGCTGATCGAAAAGGCCCGGGCTGCCGAGCAGAGCGTGTATGTTCACACGCGATCTGCGGCGCACGCTGATCAACTGGATACCGCCCTGTGGCAGTATCGTTCGGTGAGTTTTATTCCACACCTGAATCTCGGCAGCAGTACCCGCTCTTCCATAACAACACTGCAACCCGACAAAAACCTCAAGGCCAACGGTATAGCAGAGCCTGCCATACTCGGTAGGCAGACAAGCAACGACACGGAAACACGGGTGGCCATCGGTTACTGCCATGAACCCGCGGGTCGACGCGACGTACTGATCAATCTGTGTGAAACCGTGCCCGCCTTTTTTAGTCGTTTCAGGCGTACATTGGAAATTGTCAGTAGCTCTGAAAACGAGCGAACATTCAGCCGTGAGCGATACCGGTTCTATAAAAACCGCGGCTACCCCCTGAATCACCATAATTTGACCTGATTTTCGAGCATTTATTGCGCTAACTGGTCACCCTGCCTGGCATCAGGGGCAGCAACCCCGGCAAGCGTCAACAATTCGTAGCGTACCTGCAAATTCGTCAAATTCTTCTACACTCTAATGGTGGGTGATCAAATCAGAGCTTCGAACAGAGTTCCACTATGACAGCACAAGCAGTCAAGCAAGCGCATGAAGTACACGATGATTTGCATTCAGGTTGCATCGAGAGTGCTCCGGGCGACGATATACCTATGCTGAAATCGGTTGTCCTGAGCGGCGATGAAACCGTCATACACTCAGCCCGTGTACGTCACAATCTGGACAACCTGACCAGTGCGTTGGCGGCCGAGAGCCTTTACTGGCAGGATGACAAGATAAAATCTGAAGCGATTCAAGAAGACAGCCTCAAACTGTTGATCGACCGCGTGATCGATTCTCATGTCACGGGCATGCGCGCTGAGATTATGGCCATACTGGAAAATCATGGCGCTAAACCAGATCGTCTGCTGGATTGAAAGAGCATCACTGGCTGGCATCCGGGCGTATTTACCGGTTTGACTAAAGCCGGGTCACGGGGTGTTCACGCCTGCCAATACCCCATCTGCCGCCGCCTTTGCTGCTGAAAAATCAATACGTCAGAACACCGGCTTCAACCGCCCGGGCCTCAAATCTGAAAAAGACACCTATCCACGCCTGCTCGGTAACGTATTGGTAAGGCGTACTCAAACCACTAGTGAAAACGATTGACGCAAGCGACACCGGTTCGTGCTTGAATAATGCGTTAAACTTCTGACAACAATTGCGCACCCACTTTCCGCACCGAGATTTGCCGGACTGATTTGCATGGAAAAGACTTACAACCCTGACCTCATTGAACAACGCTGGTACGAGTACTGGGAAACCAACGGCCACTTCACCCCCAGCGGCAGCGGTGATCCCTACTGCATCATGATCCCACCGCCCAACGTGACAGGCACTCTGCACATGGGGCACGCATTTCAGGACACGATCATGGATGCCCTGATTCGTTACCAGCGAATGCGGGGTAGTAACACCCTCTGGCAGCCGGGCTGCGATCATGCCGGAATAGCGACACAGATGGTGGTGGAGCGACAACTCAATGCCGAGGACAAGACCCGGCACGATCTCGGACGGGAGAAGTTCGTTGAACGTGTATGGCAGTGGAAGGAAGAGTCCGGCGGCATCATCTCTCGCCAATTGCGTCGTATGGGAGCTTCTCCAGACTGGTCACGCGAGCGCTTCACCATGGATGAAGGCATGTCTGAGGCCGTATCTCAGGTATTCATCAAGCTCTATGATGCCGGCCTTATCTATCGCGGCAAGCGCTTGGTTAACTGGGACACCGTTCTGCACACGGCTCTTTCCGATCTGGAAGTACTGAATGAGGAAGAACAAGGTCATCTTTGGCATATCCGCTATCCGCTGGATGATGGTAGCCATCTGGTTGTGGCCACCACACGCCCTGAAACGATGCTTGGAGATAGCGCAGTTGCCGTGCACCCGGATGATGAGCGTTACCGTCATCTGATCGGTAAAACAATTGATCTGCCACTTTCTGACAGGAAAATCCCGATCATCGCTGATGATTACGTCGACCCTGAATTTGGTTCCGGGTGCGTAAAAATCACTCCAGCCCACGATTTTAACGACTATCAAGTGGGCAAAAGACACGACCTTGAGCTTATTAACATTTTCACTCCGGATGCGGCTATCAACGAAAATGCGCCTTCCGCTTACCTGGGCATGGACCGCTATGAGGCACGCAAAAAAATCATTGCTGATCTGGACGCTCTGGGGTTGATGGAAAAGATTGAAAACCACGTACTGAAAGTGCCGCGAGGGGATCGCAGTGGTACCGTGGTGGAACCTTATCTTACCGATCAGTGGTTCGTCGATCTGACGCTGGAAACCACAGACGAGGGAAAACCTGGCGGCAAAACACTGATCACCAATCCGTCACTGGATGCGGTTCGAAGTGGGCGCATTCGTTTCGTACCCTCCAACTGGGAGAAAACTTACTTCCAGTGGCTGGAAAATATTGAAGACTGGTGTATCAGTCGACAGCTCTGGTGGGGGCATCGTATTCCCGCGTGGTACGACAGCGATAACAATATCTATGTGGGTGAGAACGAGACAGCAGTCCGGGCCAAGTACGGATTGTCGGCTGATGTCACGTTGCAGCAGGACGAAGATGTTCTCGATACCTGGTTCTCATCCGCACTCTGGCCTTTTTCCACCCTCGGCTGGCCAGAGCAGACTGATGCCCTGAAAACCTGGTACCCGGGCAATGTACTGGTCACGGGCTTTGACATTATCTTTTTCTGGGTGGCTCGCATGATTATGTTTGGCACCTACTTTATGCAGGGCGAAGTGCCATTCCGCGAAGTCTACATGCACGGTCTGGTCAGAGATGCCAGTGGGCAGAAAATGTCAAAATCCAAAGGTAACGTGCTCGACCCCCTGGATATTATTGACGGTATCGAGCTGGATAAGCTGGTAGAAAAACGTACCAGTAATCTGATGCAGCCTCATATGGCACCGACGATAGAGAAGCAGACTCGCAAGGACTACCCGGAGGGCATACCCGGATTTGGCACAGATGCCCTGCGCTTTACCTTTGCGTCTTTGGCATCGAATGGCCGCGATATTCGCTTTGACCTGAAACGGGTGGAAGGCTCACGCAATTTCTGCAACAAACTCTACAACGCCTCACGCTTTGTACTGATGAATACAGCAGACAAAACAGTCGACTGCAGTGCTTTGTATAATGGCAATGGCAATGGCAAACCCAGCGCAGCAATAGATCGCTGGATCCTCTCGCGTTTGCAACAGACAACCGACGAGATAAACCAGCAGGTAGCACAGTACCGCTTCGACCTGGCTTCCAATGCGCTTTATGAATTCATATGGAACGAGTACTGCGACTGGTACCTGGAGATGACGAAACCTGTACTGACCGCCGACAGCAACGACGATGATGCTGAATCGGTGGCCGCGCAAATCTCGACACGCTCGACCTTGCTTTATGTACTTGAAAGCACGCTGAGGCTGGCTCATCCCTACATGCCCTACATCACAGAAGAGTTGTGGCATCAGGTAGCCCCGCTGGCCGGCGTCGAGGGCGATACGATCATGCAGCAACCCTACCCTCACACCGATGACAAACAAATCGATCAGGCGGCACTGGATGAAATCGACTGGGTCAAGAGTATGGTTGTGGGTGTTCGGCGAATTCGTTCCGAACAGGATATAAACCCGGGGCGCAAACTGGACATATTTATCGACAAGGCAGATGCCGAAGTACGCAAGCTTGTCGAACGGCATGAAACCCTGATGCGTTCACTGGGCAGAATTGAATCAATAAATTTTTATGGTGCTAGTGATAAGCGTGTCGAATCAGCGGTAGCACTGGTTGAGGATACCGAGATACACATACCGCTGGCAGGCCTGATTGACAAGGAAGCAGAACTGGCACGACTGGACAAAGAAATCAGCCGCCTGGATGGTGAAGTTACACGCTTGTCGAAAAAGCTCGATAACCAGGGGTTTATTGCCAAGGCACCTGAAAAAGTGGTTGACCAGGAGCGCCAGAAACTGAGTGACACCAGTTCTGCACGGGAAAAATTGATGGCTCAGCGCGATAAAATCGCGTCAATGGAAATTTAGAACCGGGAAATTCAGGGCGCTCTGCCCCGGAGCTACACCCCTGGCCAAACGCCCCGGGGTTATGCAAAGCGTTAACCTTCAAAGCGTTAACCTAAAAAATCTAGAACCGCAATCCGGCCTTCACACTGTAGGTGGTGTTGTCGCCAGTCCGGTCTGCCTCGATTCCAAAGTTAAAGCCCAGATTGATATTGAGCCCCACATAAACTTTCTCAAGGCTGGCAGACTCGTCACTAAGTGTCGCAATATCGTTGGCCTCGGCAGAAGTTCGAATCGCACCAATTCCGGCATACGGGGTCAACATTAAAAAGCCCTTGGAAATTGTTAACTCAATCCCTGCATTATTCAGATCCAGCTCCTGGACGCCCTTTACAAAACTGTAGTGGGCACGTACAGCCACAGCAGGTGTGATGGTTGAACCCGGAAGAAACGCGTAGCGTATTTCTGCCCCCAGCGCCATGAGATCAGTTTCGGGAATAACTGCGAGAGATGCACCCAGATCAAGCCCGAATGGCAGACCTTTGTGAACGTGCAGGCGCGGCAACAGGACTTGCGAACTATCGATGCTACCACCACTGGCAATATCGAAAACGTTGCTGTCTATGTCAGTTGACGACAGTTCCAGCGCAACATCAAATCCGATAATACCCAGAGGTTCGGCCGGAGCAATAGCCTTGTAGTGAGTCACAGCACCGACATTTTCAACGAGCGTCTGGAACTGCCCCTGATTGAGATCGGACAATTCGTCAAAAGCCGTTGCATATTGGGGACTGGCTACCGCCAGAGTGAGCGCGATGGCGGCAGCAGCCGGCCATTTACCTATTGCAGATTTTGCGTGAGTTACCATTTTTAGTGACACCTGTGGCCATTTCGTTCGGCCAACCGAGTGGAAAGATCATTCAGCCAACGCATCCTCGTACAATTGACACGCGCCCAGCCAATCGTCCTCGGCAGCTTGCAGCTGGTCTTCAAGTTCTTTGCGAGACTTGAGCAGTGCAGTCAATTCCGACTGGCGCTCCCCTGTATATAGATCATTATCAGCAAGTTTCTGTTGCAGTGAGTCCAGTTGTTGCTGAAATTCCAGGTGCTTTTTTTCAGCCTGATCCATACGTTTTTTCAAGGGTGCTAACAGCTGCCGCCGTTCAGCTTCCAGCTTTTTTTTCTGCTTGCGATCGATACTGCCGGTCGCTGAAGTGCCAGTGGATGTAACGGCCGCGTCTTCAGATGCCAATGCGCCTGACAGAGTTGCCTTATTTTGCTGGTCTGTTTCAAGGCGGCGTTGGTTAGTCAGCCATTTTCTATACCCATTGAGATCATCGGCATACTCGCCAACACCGCCGTTGGCTACCAGCCACAATTGATCGGCAACCGCATCGAGCAAAAACCGATCATGCGAGACGACGACCAATGCGCCTTCAAAAGTTTGCAATGCAACACTCAGGGCCAGGCGCATATCCATATCCAGGTGGTTAGTGGGTTCGTCGAGCAGTAGCAGATTGGGCCGCTGATAAATCATTAAAGCCAGCACCAACCGCGCTTTTTCGCCACCCGACATGGTTGACACAGCTTGCAAGGCAGCTTCGCCGGTAAATCCATAACCACCGAGAAAATTTCTGGCAGCCGACTCGCTCAAGGCATCATCCAGTAGCATCAGCTGATCAAGAGCACGCCCCTGATAATCCAGCTGGTCAATCTGGTGCTGGGCAAAGTAACCGGCAGCGAGATTAGCGCCCGCTGTGCGCTCGCCATTGATCAGCGGTAACTCACCCACAAGCGACTTCACCAGCGTAGATTTGCCTGCACCATTGATTCCCAACAACGCGATACGATCCCCAGCCCGCAGCTGCAAGGTAACCTTGGACAAGATCTTAGTGCCTTCGTAGCCCAGATCAGCTTTTTCCAACGTCACCAGCGGGTCGGATACCTTACCCGGCTCCTGAAAACTGAATGAGAAACCGGTATCAACGTGAGCGGGTGCTACCCGACTCATGCGTTCCAGCATTTTTATCCGGCTTTGTGCCTGCCGCGCTTTGGTCGCTTTGGCACGAAAGCGATCTACAAACCGTTCGATTTCACTTATTTTGCGCTGTTGGCGATCAAACAAGGCCTGTTGACGGGCCAGCTGTTCGGCCCGGAATCGCTCAAACGCGGTGTAATTTCCCGTGTACCGGGTCGCAGCTTTCTGTTCTATGTGCAGTATGCTGTCAACAATACCATCTAGAAATTCGCGATCGTGGGAGATCAATAACAAGGTACCTTCGTAGCGTTTCAACCAGCTTTCCAACCAAAACACTGCATCAAGATCAAGGTGATTGGTGGGTTCATCCAGTAACAGCAAATCACTCGGGCACATCAGCGCGCTTGCCAGATTCAAACGCATGCGCCATCCACCGGAGAAATGATCGACTACTGTATTGTGCTCGGCACCGCTAAAACCCAGCCCGTTTAGCAACGCTCCCGCACGCGCCTCTGCTGTATAGCCACCGATGGATTCAAACTCTTCCAGTAACGATGCATAATCCGAGGCGAGTTTTGCATCATCAGGCCTTGCCGCCGTAGCAGATTCATGCTCCGCTATTTTTTGCTGCAATGCCCGCAAGCGCTGGTCACCATCGATAACATATTCGATGGCCGTTTGTTTACTGGCTGGTGTCTCCTGGGCTACGTGCGCGACCAGACTACCCGGCTGCACCACGACCTCGCCTTCGTCCGCGTCCAGCGTACCGAGCACCTGCGCGAACAAACTCGACTTGCCACAGCCATTTCTACCCGTGACCCCGATTTTCTGACCACGAGTGAAGAATTCTGTTAACCCGGCAAAAAGAGTTTCACCATCTCGACGGCATCCCAGTGAACTCAGTCTCAGCATATCTGTCCAATATTCAGAGTGGTTACAGGGCTTCTCACCCCGATCTGTTGATTTGCTATTATTCCCATACCAACCGGCGCTACTGTAGCAGGCTCACCATACGCCAGATTCAACATCATGCACCTTTCATTCACGCTGCGCATACCGCTAACAGCCCTGGTTTTACTTATAGCCAGTTGCGGCATCAACAACATCCCTATTTTTGAACAAGCAGTTAACGATGCCTGGGTCGAAGTCCAGACTCAATACCGTAAGCGCGCCGAACTGGTGATGCAATTACTGGAAATCGTACAACCGATCAAACAATCGGAGAGCGAAATTATCGAACGTATTACCACCGCAGAAACCCTGGTCTTTGAAATGCATATCGCACCCGACACACTGGAAAATGAAACCGCATTCCTGGATTTCCAGGGACGTCAGGAAACGCTCAGCACCACGCTTGGTGAATTGCTGCAGGTCAGCCAGAATTACCCTGCTGTCGCCGAAACCCGCGAATTCGCAGCCCTCACTGACGAGCTTATTGAAAATCGCAAACTGATTGATGTGGCTAGACGCGACTACTGGCAAAAAGTCGAACGTTATAACAGTGAGCTGGTTAACGTGCCAGGGCGTTGGTGGCAAGCCTTTGTATACCCTCAGGCTGCGCTCAAACAGAATTTTCCCGAACCGACTGAAGAACGCGATTTATCGGGCAGTTGACTTAACCAGCTCACCTGCGAGTAAGCCGCTCAATGCTGCCAGCGGCGCAAATATAAGCAGTGCCCACCTCAAGCCCAGCCAATCAGACAGGAAACCCGTCACAGGCGGTGCTAACAAAAACGCACTAAAAGAAATCAGCGCTACAGCAGCTACATTTTCGGCTGCAGCGCCCGGCCGTTCAGCAGCCGCTGTCATGGCTAAAGGATAGACAATAGCTACACCGAGACCGGACAAGGCGGCAGCCACAAATGCCATAGGCACTGAAACCGATAGTGAAAAAAGTGTAATGCCCAAGGTTGCCGCAACCGCTGATACACGCGCTATAGCAACCGCTCCAAAACGATCTATCAGGCCATCACCAAGCATGCGGGTGGTCGTCATGACTGCCGAGAAAAAGGCATAGACCAAACCGATCGCCAGCGCATCTGCCTGCAGCACATTGCGAACAAACAGTGCCGACCAATCGATGAATATGCCTTCTACACACATAATCCCTACAGGCATTATCGCCAGCAGCAGCAAATCGCGTTCTCGCAGCATGGAAAGACCCGCAAGGCCCGAGGATTCCGGCTGCTTCGACGGTTCTGTAGAAACGCTTGAATTATCGAATTGCTCATCGGGCAGACGGTTACAAAAGTACCAACCAATTATTGCAACGACCGGCATCACCAGACTGAAGTGTACTGCTGTCACAACACCCAAATGGGCCAACATAGCACCGATCGCAGCACCCACCAGCGACCCCAGGCTCCAGAACCCATGACAACGCGACATAATGCGATGCTGGTACTGTTTTTCAATCTGGTCTGCCGCGGTATTCATGGCAACCTCGGTGAGTCCCATCATCAAACCAGCCAGGAACAGTGCGAGCAACAATTGCGGTGCATTGCTCACCACACCGGGTAAAACAAAAAAAATGGCCCACAACGGCATGGAGACAACCAAGGTGCGCCGCTTACCGAATCGTTTTGTCACCAAGCCAGCAAGCAGAAAAGCAACCATCGTCCCCCCGGACAACGCCAACAGAGCGATTCCCAACTCCAGACCACTTAAGGCCAGCTTGTCTTTTATATCGGGAATACGTGGTATCCAGTTACCCAAAACCACTGATTCCAGAAAGAAGACCATGAAGATGGCCTGGATATGCTTGCGCTTATGCATAAAACATGACGGCTCTGCCTGCATGCCTGGCTGGCAGCAATGTGGCGAATGCGAGATAGAAGCTAAATTTAAGAGACGTCGTCGAGTGTATGCGTGTCAGACCGAATTACAAGTTATTCAGTGCTTGTCTGAACCGTTTATATAGCCGCCTGGTGTAGCATCCAGCATTGCTTGTTGCTGGAGAAGACTCTCCTACCGGCTTGAAAAGTAGTGGCATTGAGTTTCAGAGAATCGCGCCGGCAGATTGCCGGCACGAAGCTATGGTTGCTGGAAGCTATGGTTGCTGGCTAACTTTCAGACTGCTGTGACCGGGGTGCCAAACACAACCCGGCATGCAGACTTTAAACGTGACTCAGGTGCGGCCGCGCTGCACGACCCCGAGGATAAATAACAACACAACCGCGCCAACGATCGCGATGATCAACCCCATAACCGAGAATCCTGCTCCACCTACACCGACAAGGCTGGCGAGGAAACCACCCAGAAATGCTCCCACTATTCCTACGATGACATTGGTGACGATATTGCCGGTACCAGTCTTCATAATCATACCGGCTACCCAGCCAGCAATGGCTCCCAACACTACCCAGCTTAAAATATTAACTAACATAAATGACTCCAGATTCTTTAGAGATGTACCCCTAAAACACCTCCTGATTAGTAGTAAATTCATCCGGTTCCAGATTTTCCCGTACTTCTTTTAATACCCGTTGACGGAAAAACTGACTGGACTGCTGCTTTGTTGCAGCTTGAAAGTAACAGTACAGCATCATTTTCGAACCCCAGCTTTTCGTTGCAATATCTTTAAAACTTGCAACAATACGTCACACGTTCGATACTTGAAACGAATGGCCAAATTAACCCGGCTCGCCACACTCGGTTTGAAGCGGCCCTATTGTTAAACACTGTAAACCAGCACTGTGAAATCTGTACTGAAAATCGTACGGTAACGGTGCTGGCCGCCATCGTTCAACATGGTCCGCAAGGGGCACCGTCTTATGGTTATTAACCTATGAATGGCATGCAATTGCACTCCTACGGGGTACCCACAGGCCCTGCGCAGAAGCGTATAGGATTTTTCCTGCCTCACACTTTTGCGATCATGCCATTCGTTGCAGCGCTGGAACCCTTGCGGGCTGCCAACCGCTACAGTGGTGAGAATTTGTACAGTTGGCACCTATACGGTGAAACTGACGCCGCTGCGGTTTGCAACAACGGCATCGAGATTCAGGTTGAAGGGGCACTTGAATCGGCCAGAGATCTGACGCGCATATTATTGGCCGGGCCACATGATCCTCACAGGATATTGCTCAAGGACACCATACCGTACCTGAAGAGATTGGCGCAGGAAGGTACCTTTCTCGGAGCATTCGATACCGGCTGTTTCCTGCTGGCGCGTGCCAATCTGATTAAAAACAGTAAATGTACGTTGCACTGGGAAAACATCCCGGGCTTCCGTGAAGAATTTCCCAACATTGAGGTTTCCGCCGAGTTGTATGAAATTGATGGGAATCTTTTTACCTGTGCCGGTGGCGCCGCATCACTGGATATGATGTTGACGATTATTCAGGAAGATCACGGCAATGAACTGGCAAGGCGAGTCGCTGAACTGTTTGTTCAAACATCGATCCGCACCGGCAATGAACCACAACGCATGAATGTTCAGCACCGTCACGGCATCTATCACAAAGGCATGGTCGATGCGATAGAACTAATGGAAGCCAATATAGAGCAACCGCTGACCACACAGGAACTTGCTGATTGCGTAAAAATATCCAAACGCCAGCTGGAGCGACTGTTCCGCGCACACTTGCAAACCACTCCCACCCACTACTACCAAACCCTCAGACTTAAAGAGAGTAAGCGTTTACTGGAACAAACCACCCTGTCTATTGTCGAGGTTGCGGTGGCCTGTGGATTTCTTTCCGCCGGACACTTCTCGAAACGCTTCAGGCTGCAGTATGGAGCAACACCCCGTGAGGCACGAGAGATTTACGCTAAAGCCCGCACGAATTAAAACAGGATTCGTCTGAACCCTGAACCAACCATGGCAACCTGACGCGTTTGGCATTTCGATCCCATCACGCACCACCAGCGATAAACTTTCCAATATTCAACCATCTACCGGTTTTTGAGCGGTCGCCGGCAACCGGCGAATTGTCGCTGGAGTACAGCGATAAGATGGTTTCACTGGCAGTATCCGTGGATTGAGTCTGTCAGGTCTTCAGAAATGGTGGTCTCCGCCCTGTCGCGACTTATTCGCCTGAAGCGATAGGTGCACGGTAACAACGCGGCGGCATTTCATTTGCAACCAGCAACCGATTACTCGAAGGAGTAAGCAGAGAAAATCATGGAAAAGCCAATCGAGAAGAAGGCTCGCGTGAGTCGCAGAGGCGCACGAGCAGCCAAGCGCGCCCTGCGCGAAGCACCGCTAGCACCAGAAGATCGTGCAGTCAGGCCAGGCTTTGAAGGTGGTCGATACCAGCCGTTCAAGCGGGAAGATATCAGCAAAGTAAACGAAAGCGTCATGACGGTACTGGAGACCATCGGCCTTTCTCAAGCCATACCCTCTTGCGTGGAAGCGGTCACGGCGGCCGGTGGCACCTACAAGGATGGGCGATTGTTTTTTCCGCGATCTCTGGTGGAAGATACCATTGCCAACTGTGCACGCGACTTCACACTTTACGCCCAGGACCCGGCGCATGATATGTCGATTAACGGCTCCAAAGTTCACTTTGGAACTGCAGGTGCTGCGGTTCACATAGCCGACTTTGAAAACAATCAATATCGTGAATCAACTCTGGAAGATCTCTATAACCTGGCACGTATGGTCGACCATCTCGACCACATCCATTTCTTCCAGCGACCGCTGGTTGCACGCGATATGGTGGAACCAGCCGATCTTGACTTCAACACCTGTTACGCAGCAGTCAGTGGCACCAAGAAACATGTGGGAACCAGCTGGGTCGAGCCACACCATGTCGAAAGCTCGCTGAAAATGCTTCACGAAATTGCCGGTGGCGAGGACAAATGGCGTGCCCGCCCTTTTGTCAGTATGTCCAACTGTTTTGTTGTGCCACCGTTGCGTTTTGCAGAAGACTCCTGCCGATGCCTGGAAGTCGCAGTGCATGGCGGAATGCCGGTTTTACTTTTAGCTGCAGGTCAGGCCGGAGCAACCAGCCCGGCCGCGTTAGCTGGAGCGGTGGTGCAGGAAGTCGCGGAAGTTTTGGCGGGACTGGTCTGGGTCAATCTTATGGTGCCAAAACATCCCGCCATCTACGGCACCTGGCCCTTTGTTTCAGACCTGCGTACCGGTGCCATGAGCGGTGGAAGCGGCGAACAGGCAGTGTTGATGGCTGCATGTGGCCAGATGGGCCGCTACTATGATCTGCCCACCGGGATTGCAGCCGGTATGGCCGATGCCAAGTTTCCCGATGCGCAATCCGGCTATGAAAAAGGCTACACCAATACGCTCGCTGCACACAGTGGTGCCAATCTGGTGTACGAGTCTGCCGGCATGCAGGCGTCACTGCTGGGATTCAGCTATGAAGGGCTGGTTATCGACAACGATATGCTGGGAGCAATCAACCGCACGGTGCGCGGCATTGAAGTCAACGACGAAACACTCTCGCTGGATGCCATGCGAGATGTCTGTGTTGATGGGCCCAGTCATTACCTCGGGCACAAGCAAACGCTCAATCTGATGCAAAAAGAATATGTTTACCCCGATGTGGGTGATCGTCTCAGCCCGAAAGAATGGCAGGAAGTCGGCAAGCCTGTGTTGATGACCAAAGCCCGTGAACGGGTTGATGAAATCTTGTCCAGCCACTACCCCGGTCACATAGACGACACTACCGACAAAGCCATTCGCGAGCAACATAACGTGTTGTTGCCGCGTGAAAAAATGTCTGCAACCTAGACTGCAGTATATGAGCCAAACACAAGCTCTCACGCAAAGCGATTTATCTCGTCTTTGCAAAGTTACCAAGGAACAAAGCAATTGAGTAATTCAACAAATTCACCTGCAGTCACGAAACGAGTGGTTGTTATTGGCGGTGGGGTGGTCGGCAGCAGCGCTCTATACCATCTGGCAAAGATGGGCTGGACCGATTCGCTACTACTGGAAATGGATGAACTGACTTCCGGTTCGACATGGCACGCAGCGGGTAATATCCCTACTTTTTCCGGTAGCCGCAACATCATAAAAATGCAGCATTACAGCACCCAGCTGTATGACCAATTGTCTAAAGACCCAGCCTACCCGATCAATTATCACCAGACAGGCTCAATCAGGCTGGCACAGAACAAAGACCGCATGGAAGAGTTCCAACATGTGTCAGCAATGGCAGCTGCCATGGGTATCGACTACGAGATGCTTGATACCACCGAGATGAAAAAGCGCCATCCGTTTCTTGAAGACCATGATCTGCTCGGCGCACTATGGGATCCCTACGATGGCGACATCGACCCCAGTCAGCTCACTCAAGCACTTGCCAGCAAAGCGCGTGACATGGGCGCCCAGATCCAGCGTTTTACCAAGGTCACAGGGCTCAAGTCACGTGACAACGGAGAATGGGAAATCACCACAAACAAAGGTGACACCATCATTGCTGAATATATTATCAATGCCGGTGGTTACCGGGGCGCTGAAGTGGCAGCGATGGCGGGTAAATTTCTACCAGTCGTATCCATGGAGCATCAATATCTAGTGATGGAATCTGTACCGGAACTGGAGCAGTATGATGGCATTGTGCCACTGGTTCGGGACCCGGACGATTCCTACTACCTGCGACAGGAAAAGAGTGGCTTGATACTGGGCCCTTATGAATGGAAGGCCACACCTCATTGGCCGGACGGCAAATTGCCAGAGAACTTTGCCTATGAGCTCTACCCGGATGATCTGGAGCGACTTGAATGGTATATCGAACAGGCGTGTAAACGAATGCCGATACTCGGCACGGTCGGTGTACAAAAAGTCATCAATGGCCCCATTCCATATGCACCTGATGGCCTGCCTTACATCGGGCCGGCATTCGGCTTGAAAAATTTCTTTCACTGCTGCAGCTTCAGCTTCGGGATTTGCCAGGCTGGCGGCGCCGGAAAAAGTATTGCTGAATGGGTCGTGGAAGGTAAGCCCGAGTGGGATCTTTGGTCTTTGGACCCGCGTCGCTACACCGACTACGCGGACCAGCCTTACGTCGTTGAGCGTGCCACCGAGCTCTATCAGAACGAGTATGCCATCGCCTTCCCGGATGATGAATGGCCTGCAGGCCGGCCACGACACACCACCCCGGTGTATGAAACACTGAAGGCCAAAGGCGCACAGTTCGGTGCACGAGGTGGTTGGGAACGCGCAACCTGGTTTCCACAAAAGGACGATATAACCGAACCTGCGCCCAGCTATCACAGGACTCACTGGTTCAATACGGTCGGTGAAGAATGCAAACATGTACGCAAGCATGTTGGCATACTCGATCTTGGTGGATTCACCAAATATGAAGTCAGTGGTGACGGTGCAGCCCAATGGCTCGATCATATGATCGCTGGCAACCTGCCACGAGTCGGGCGCTTGAGTCTTTCGTATTTCTGCACGCCTGACGGTGGCGTCTGGTCGGAGATGACCATCACCCGAATCGAGGAAGAAAAGTTCTTTCTGATCTCAGCCGGTGCTGCCAAATGGCACGACATGCAGTGGCTGCAGGATCACCTGCCGCAGAACTCAGCGATCAGTGTTACGGACGTCAGTCACGACTACGGCACTCTGGTAATCGCCGGGCCAAAATCCCGCGAAATGCTGCAAACGCTCACCAATGCCGATCTCGGTAACGGCAGTTTTACCTGGCTCAGCTTCCAGCACTTACAGCTTGGGTCTGCCGATGTGATGGCCATGCGGGTCAACTATGTTGGTGAGCTTGGCTGGGAATTACATGTTGCCACTGACAAACAATTGGAACTGTACAACGCACTCATGGAAGCTGGCCGCAAATTCGAACTGCGTGACTTCGGTATGTATGCGATGGAATCGATGCGGCTGGAAAAATGCTACCGCGCCTGGAAAGCGGAACTTGATCATGAGTACTCACCGCTACGCTCCGGTCTTGATCGCTTCGTCAATCTGGACAAAGCCGACTTTATCGGTCGTGATGCGCTGATCAAGGAATCAAAAGAAGGTATACCGGACCTGTTTGTACCCTTCACACTCGATGATCCCGGAAGTGTTGATGCTGGCACTGATGTCGATGCGATCTATGGTTGCCCGGTCCACTACCAAGGCGAACTTGTTGGCTACACAACCTCGGGAGGCTTCGGTCATTGCATCGAGAAGAGCATTGCGCTTGGTTACATCCGCACTGATCTGGCCAAACCTGGCAGCAAGGTAACGATACGCATGTTCGGTCAGGACCGTGCTGCCACGGTGGGTGCGGAACCGTTATTTGACCCGGCAAACGAAAGATTGCGTGCCTGAGCTGACAAGCTGGGCAACCACTGCTAATCCCTGGCTGCTGCAAAGGCCAACGGCCAGAAAAGAGTAGCAATACCGCTAAAAAAAGGCAAAAAAAATCAGGCGAGTAACTCGCCTGAGTTTTACACAGCTTTTGATATTGGTTTATACAAATATAATATAAACCAGCATTCTGCAATGAAGCAGAAACTATTTTTTCTTTTTCATATTGACCACTTTATTCATCTGCTCGGCCGACAACGAATCAAGGTAGGCTCGAAATTCCTTGCCAACTTCGTCGTGTTCCAGAGCAAACTCGACTTGCGCCTGTAAATACCCCAACTTGCTGCCGCAGTCGAAACGCTTACCATCAAAGTTGTAAGCCAGGATACGTTGATCTTGCATTAAAGCCGCTATTGCGTCAGTCAGCTGGATTTCACCACCCGCACCACGCTTAGTATTTTCGAGCTTTTCAAAAATCTGCGGCATCAGAACATAACGACCAACCACTGCAGTTGTACTGGGTGCATCCTTCACAGCAGGTTTCTCCACCATTCCGGACACTTCCATCAAACCCTTGCGTACCTCGGTACCCGCCACAATGCCGTAGGAGCTAACGCTCTCTTTCGGCACATCCTGTGTGCCCAAAATCGAGCAATGCTGATAGTCAAACATTTCTACCATTTGTGTCAGGCACGGTTTTTCAGAAAAGTTGATCAAGTCATCCGCCAGAATGACGGCGAAGGGTTCATTGTTCACTACCGGCTTTGCACAAAGTACAGCGTGCCCCAGACCCAATGCTTCTGACTGACGGATAAACACGCAGTTAACATGCGAAGGAAGAATACCGCGCAATATTTCAAGCATCGCGGTTTTGCCTTTGGCTTCCAGCTCACGCTCCATCTCATACGCCGTGTCGAAATGATCTTCAATCGAGCGTTTATTCCGCCCGGTCACGAAGATAAGAGTATCCACTCCAGCTGAGACAGCTTCTTCAGCAGCATACTGAATAAGCGGTTTATCCACGACAGGCAGCATTTCCTTTGGATTTGCCTTGGTTGCAGGTAAAAACCGCGTGCCCATCCCGGCTACTGGGAAAACACACTTCTTGATCGATTTCACGGATTACTCCCTATGAATTGAGCTCTGCCGGATATTGAAACCGTCAGGGCTAAAAAACGAAACGGGTACTGTTTACGACCAACCCGGATCTTCATGGATATCTGTTAGTGATTACTGCAAAGCAGTTTTACCCAAATAGTAAGCATAGGGTATGCTTTGAAGGTTAGATTTTTGTTACTATTTGCAACTTGTAAGCCAGAACGGAGAAGAGCCTTAATGACTTTCGTGGTGACGAATAACTGCATCAAATGCAAATACACAGACTGTGTCGAAGTATGTCCTGTGGACTGCTTTCACGAAGGACCCAACTTTCTGGTAATTGACCCGGAAGAATGCATAGATTGTTCCCTCTGCGAGCCGGAATGCCCGATCAATGCAATCTACGCTGAGGAAGATTTACCTGAAGATCAAGAGGCTTATACTGCACTGAACGCTGAGTTATCAGCTATTTGGCCAGTCATTACGATGCAAAAAGATCCGCCGGAAGATGCCAAAGAATGGGAAGAAGTTCCTGATAAATTGCAGCACCTGGAACGTTAACCCTCATACACCATCTCCATCGGCAATTTGACCAGCATTGATTTGAACAACAATCATTGTGAACAACAATCATTAGCAGGACAAGCGCAGGACAGGCCAAGCGGGCAAATTGTCGAGATGATTTTAAGTTTTTATCAGATATTCCATTCCGGTTAGATAGTCCATTGTCGGAGCCTAAAAATCATCCATGCTGACCGCAGTACCGGTATTGCTACTGGCATTGCCTTGATCACCTGTAGCAGAAGGCGTGGCGGGTACTACCTTGGCTACCTCTCCACTCGCGTTGCTCGGAGGATTGTTGCCAATCTGGCCGAACTGCCTGGCTGCGGCCAGCTCGGGTGAGAAATTCTCAAAGCGCGTAAAAGAACCAATAAAGCTTAATTTACAGGCCCCTATGGGGCCGTTTCGCTGCTTCCTTATCAGCACCTCTGCCAGACCTTTAACTTCTTCCTTGTCTGGCTCGTAAACTTCTTCACGGTATATAAACATAATCACGTCTGCATCCTGCTCTATCGCTCCGGATTCACGCAGATCAGACATGATAGGTCGCTTGTCCGGTCTTTGCTCCAGACTTCGGTTCAACTGTGACAGAGCAATAATAGGCACATCAAGCTCTTTCGCCAACGCTTTAAGGGATCGCGAAATCTCCGCAATTTCAGTAGCCTTGTTCTCTACCGTTGAAGCCAGACGCATTAGTTGCAAATAATCAATAACGATCAACCCTATACCACCGTGCTCGCGTTTCAGTCTGCGTGCCCTGGCCCTGACATCGGTGGGAGTAAGTGCGGGAGTATCATCGATAAAAAGGTTGCGCTTACTGTTCAACAGACTGATGGCTGACGTTATGCGCGGCCAATCCTGTTCGCTCAGCTTGCCGGTACGCAGTTTTTGCAATTCGATTCTGCCTAGAGAGGCAATCATCCGCATAGCCAGCTGGTCCGCCGGCATTTCCATACTGAACACAGCGACCGGGTAATCACCTGCAATCGCCGCATTTTCAGCAATGTTCATGGCAAACGTCGTCTTGCCCATAGACGGCCGACCTGCAACGATAATCAGATCAGACGATTGCAACCCAGAGGTTTTCTCATCCAGCTCGGTGAAACCGGTACCCAGGCCAGTGATGGCTTCCTGAGTTTCAAACAAGTAGGAAATACGATCGAGCGTACTGGCCAGCACCGTCTTTATGTTGGAAAAGCCCTGAGTGTGACGAGCCGTCTGATCAGCTATCGAGAATACCTTGCTCTCAGCAAAATCCAGCAAATCCTTACTGCTGCGCCCTTCAGGTGTGTAGGCAGCATCCGTTATCTCATTGCTGGCAGCAATCAATTGCCGTAACACGGAACGTTCACGCACGATATTGGCGTAAGCGGTGATATTCGCAGCACCGGGTGACTCTTCGGCCAACGCCTGTATATACTGCAAGCCTCCCGCATCAGCAAGCAAAGCATTTTGCTCCAGCCAAACGGTAATTGTGACCACGTCAGTGGGTTGATTGTCACTGGAAAGCGCAACAATCGCGCGATAGATCAATCGATGATCATACTGGTAAAAATCAGATTCAACAACAATATCCGCCGAGTTTTCAAAACTGTCAGGGGATAGCAACAACCCGCCCAAAAGCGCTTGCTCGGACTCGACCGAATGGGGAGGTAAACGCGAGGCAGCGTGTCTCAAAGCCTCACTGGTCGCGTAGATGCCACCAGACATACTGGCAGGGGAAAAAGAATCGAACGGCTCGTCAGGTGCCTGGGCGAAAGCCTCTGGCGGTAAATCCGGTATTGTTGAATCCAGTGTTGATGAATGCAGCGTTGATGAATCCGGATAGTTGCCCGGCGGCAGATCGCCCTCGCCCTCGCCTGATGGCAGCGGCTCGCCTTCCGCCAGAGACGCTGTGAAAACGTCTTGTCCGTCCCCTTCGCTAGCAGGAACCCGGCTTTGTTCTTGATTGTCAGCCGGTAAATCGCCCTGCCCGTTTGTCATCTGGATCGAACCCTTGAATTCTTGAGGGCGCTAACGATAACAAATTTCTGACTGTGCCTCCAAGGCTGTTGCAGACATTACCGACAAAATATACTCACAAACCCGGCAGCTGGAAGCTGCCAGATATTGGCTGTGAATTACTCGGCTTCAGCAACTACTTGAACTACAACTGAAACATCAACGTCTGAATGGAGGTGCAGTGAAATTTCGTGTTCACCGATGTTGCGCAGTGGGCCATCTGGCATACGAATTTCTTTCTTCTCAACAGCAACAACGGCGTCAGAGATTGCACCTCTGATATCCTCAGTTCCGATCGAACCAAACAGCTTGCCCTCTGTACCCGCTCTGGCTTCGATTGTAATCACAGCACCTTCAAGCTTGGACGCACGCGCCTCGGCGGATGCTCGAGCCTCAGCCTGAATTTTCTCTAGCTCAGCACGACGTGCTTCAAAAGCTTCGACATTGTCTTTGGTCGCGGGCTCAGCTTTGTTTTGAGGCAAAAGAAAATTTCTGGCAAAACCGGCTTTTACATCAACCAGATCACCAAGATTACCAAGCTTGTCTATATTTTCTAACAGGATAACCTGCATCACCAAATCCTCAATTCTGTTATCAAACTTCAGTTGTTCAACTTGCCAAGCGGTTATTCACCATTCGGCGGCGGAGCTATTCTTTTGCGTATATCCAGCCAATTGTCTGCTAACCCCATTGCACCAAGCAAAGCCGACGTGTGCGGCAGCAAAAGCAGTACATACAATCCGACCAGCCAGGCACTGGACATACCACGATTTTTGACTACGTAATGCATCACAGCAAGCCCCTGAAACATTACTGCAGCCAGCAGTACCATTGCGATGTGATTAAGCAATGCCACTTGCAACAACATTGCGAGTGTCGCGAAACCTAATACAGCCAGCGAAAAGGCCTTTCCAAAACGCAGCTGGTGGAATTCCTTCTGGAAACCACCGGGATTAAACAGCCTTGCCTGCCAACTTCTGGCCAGCAAGACACTGCCAATACCACAGAGCATCATCATAATTCCCATGGTAGGCGTGGCAAGCCTCGCCATTACGCCAATGTTGGCTTGCAAGGCTGCCAATTGTTCTCTCAGCTGCAGAGAATCCGCATTAACAGCAGCTCCTGAACCCTCCAGATCACCACCAGCAGTTTCAAGCTGCGTAGTTTCAAGCTGCGCAAGAGTGCTCTGCAGATGATCTTCGAAAAACGTCTGCCAGGCTGCAGCCGGGTCACCCATCAGCAGGTGCATGGTCAGCACCGCGGCAATCCCGATACCAGCGCCTGCCGCAACTGCCAGATCCAGGCTAACAGTTCGCCTCAACACCAGCCCCAGTATCAGAGCAGGCAACCAGAACTGCAATGTCACCACGATCATCTGAAACCAGCCGCTGCCCATGACGACCGACAGTACGGAGACCAGAAGCAGCGCCAGGCCAAGACTGGCCAGAGCAGACTGCGTTCCCTGTCGCAGCAGCACCAGCGCCAGCACACCTGCGCTACACCAGACAAATGCAAGGGAAGCAAACGCTCCCATGGCACCAAGCAGGAACGGCAGGAACAGACCTGTAAGTAACAGGCCGGTTGACACGGAGGCAGCCTGTAGTGGCCCCCGCAGCGCCATCTCTGCAAGCTTCAACATTTTTTTAAAAAACCGGCCCGGTGATTTTGTTCAGGAGGTTTTAATTCAACGGCCAGTCGATTCAGCGTACTTGATTCAGCGTACTTGATTCAGTGCACTTTAATGAATGACTGCCCGCTAGTACCGACTCAAAAGGCCAACCGATGCCGTGGCAAGCCCGGATTCCGGGTTGCCACCAGGACCGGGTACAACTAAAGCCCGCCTCGTACAAACAATATTGCTTCTTAGTGCTGGTCGGTATAGGGCAACAAAGCGATATAACGTGAGCGCTTGATTGCAGAAGCTAACTTACGCTGATATCTGGCTTTGGTACCGGTGATTCTGCTAGGGACGATTTTGCCGGTTTCCGTGACAAATCCTTTCAGCAGTTCAACATCCTTATAATCGATTTCAGTAATGCCTTCTGCGGTGAAGCGACAATACTTTCTGCGTCTGAAGTAACGTGACATGTTAGGTATCCTTTATGACGGTTTCTAGGTACTGGGCACAGCTGCAGTTTCAGCAGCAGCTTCATCACTTGCGTCTGGTCCACCCAGATCAGCGTCATCACCGGAAGACTCACCTGCAGCACCTGTTGAATCATCTGAAGGTGCTGGTGACTCACTGCTGTCTTCTCTTTTGTGAAGCAAAGAAGGCGCGGTTACGGCCTTGTCCATTTTCATCACCATATGGCGAATGACCGCGTCGTTGAAACGAAATGCGCTGGTGAGCTCATCCAGTACGTCTTTCTCGCACTCGATGTTAAGCAGGATATAGTGGGCTTTGTAGATTTTGTTGATTGGATAGGCCAGCTGACGACGCCCCCAATCTTCGTGCCGGTGTATGACACCTTCACCGCTTTCGATAATTCCGCGATAGCGCTCGACCATTGCCGGCACCTGTTCACTCTGGTCAGGATGGACCAGAAACACGATTTCATAGTGTCTCACGACGACTCCTTATGGGGTTTGCCTGCAACGCATTCACAACAAGGAAATAGTTCGTCACGAGACAAGGAGAAACAGATTGGTTAACCAGACAAGGATAACAGCCTTCCTATGATTGTCAATCCTGAGCAAGCCAGGATACTGATTCTCGCAGGCTAAGCGGATTCAGCTCTGGCGCGTGCCGCGCCGGACCAATGAGCCCTTACGGCATAGAGCGAGATACCTGCCGCAACCGAGACATTGTAGCTTTGCAAAGCGCCAAACATCGGAATACTAAACAGCACATCACATAATTCTCGGGTCCTGGCTCGTAGCCCACCGCCCTCGCCGCCCATGATTATTACGCTGGAGCCGCTGTATTCCACCTCAGCCGCCATTGTCGAAGCCTCTCCTGCCGCGCCATAGGCCCAGAAACCCTCGTCTTTGAGCATCTGCAAGCTGCGGGCGAGATTGCTGACCTGAAACACTGGCAACATGGCAGCAGCCCCGGCCGCTGACTTGTGGGCGGCAGCTGTCAAGCCAGCGCTGTTATTTGCAGGCACGATGACAGCAAATACACCCATGCCGGACGCGACACGCAGGCAAGCCCCCAGATTATGTGGATCAAGAACATTATCAAGCACCAGCAGCAATCGCTGATCATCGGTGTTGGCTTTAACCAGTGATTGAAGTTCTTTGAGACCGCGCGGTGCTAGTGGCAGGTATTCCGCAACGAGGCGCTGATGAGGCACACCGGGCAAGTTTTCCTCAAGCCAGCGGCCCGAGACAGGTTCAACGGCTATTCCGTGTTGATTGGCCAGCTCAGCTACATCAGCCAATCTTTGCGGTGATTTTCCATTGCTTGCATTGGCGACGAACAGCCGTTTAATTCGCTCCGGTTGATACTCAAGCAGAGCGGTAACCGGGTGGGTCCCGTAAACAAGTTGCGCTTTCATCTGGCAAACCTAACAGATTAAGCCGATCAAGGGCATAGCCTGTTTCATACGCCTCCTTAACTACGACTGCTTTTCTTCTTTTTCCAGACGTTCTTCTTGCCAGTCGCACTTTTGCCAGAGCTCGATCGTTTCTTATCCGTCGCGGGCTTTGACGTTTTTTTCTTCTTTGCGACGCTATCCCGCGATTTCGGTTTGGCCGACCCGGCTTGCGTACGACTCTTAACCAAATCGTTTACCAGATCGTTTGTCGCTTCGTTGGCAACACTATCAGCCGTAGTTTTCCCCGATTTTCCTGTTTCGGTCGATTTCGTCGATTTTTGTGCTTTGCCTTTACGCTGTTTTGATTTCTTGTCGCTTGCGCCTTTTGCTGCAACCTTTCGCTTTTCGCTCTTGTTTTTAGCCTTGCGTTTCCCGGGTTTACTACCTCGTCGATCACTCTTTGCAGAAGCTGCTGAATTAACAACATCGAGCATTTCGAAATCAATTTTGCGTTCCTCCAGATTGGCAGCCGCAATCCGAATTCGCACTGTGTCGCCCAAGCCATAACGCACTCCGGTACGCTCGCCGCGCAGAGTCAACGCCCGTGAATCGAACTGGAAATAGTCCTGGCCCAGCGTCGATACATGCACCAGGCCATCAATGAACAGATTATCAAGCTGTACAAACAGACCAAATGACGTAACCGAGGACACAACGCCCTGAAATTCATCACCGATATGATGCTGCATATATTCGCATTTAAGCCACCCGACAACATCACGGGTGGCTTCTTCGGCACGCCGCTCAGTCATGGAGCAGCTTTCCCCAAGGCTCATCATCTCGTTTTCGGAGTAACCATAATCAGCAGCCTTACCGCCGTTCAGCAAATGCCCGATCGCACGATGTACCAGCAAATCCGGATAGCGCCTTATCGGTGAGGTGAAGTGTGCATAGTGGTCAAGCGCCAGACCAAAATGCCCGTCGTTCGCAGGTGTGTAGAGAGCCGCTTGCATGGAGCGCAGCATCACCATTTGAATAATACGCGAGTCGGGAAGCTTCTCAGCTTCTTTGGCAAGTGCTGCAAAATGCGTGGTATCGGGTTTGTCTTCACCACCCAGGGACAAATTACGCAATGCCAGAAATGATCGCAGATCATCAAGCCTGTCAGCGGTAGGCCCATGATGAACCCGATACAGGGCGGGGATTTTTGCTTTCAGCAAAAAAGCGGCTGCCGCCACATTAGCGAGAACCATACTCTCCTCAATCATCTTGTGCGCATCGTTACGTTCCACCGGCAGAATTTCACTAATTTTGCGATTCTCGTCAAAAACAAATTTCGATTCCTGACTCTCGAATTCAATACATCCACGCTTAGCACGAAGTTTTTTGAGTTTTTTGTAAACCTTGTGCAGATTCTCCAGATGCGGAACCAGTTCCTTGTGCTTGCGTCGCAAACCCTTGTCACGCTTGGTCAACATCGCATCAACTTCTGTATAAGTAAGTCGCGCATGTGATGTCATAACGGCTCTTTGAAATTGCGTACGTTTGAGCTCACCACTGGGAGCTAGTGACATGATGCACAACATGCACAAACGCTCGACAGCGGGGTTAATTGAACACAAGCCGTTGGACAACGCTTCAGGAAGCATCGGAACAACATGTTCCGGAAAATACACAGAGGTGCCACGCTTTTGTGCTTCGTCGTCCAGAGGTGTACCTACCTCGACATAGTGCGATACGTCAGCGATCGCCACATATAATCGCCACCCCGATGGCGTGGGTTCGCAATAAACCGCATCATCGAAATCACGCGCATCTTCACCATCAATCGTTACCAGTGGCAGGTGAGATATGTCACGACGGTTGTGCTTGTCTTTCTTGCCTGGTTTCTTTTTAAAACGGGATGTCTGTTTTTCAACCTCTGATGGCCAGTCGGATGGAATGCCGTAACTGTGCAATGCCACATCGATTTCCATGCCTGCTTGCAAATGCTCACCCAGCACTTCGACTATCCGGCCAACAGGCGGATGTTTGCGCGATGGCTGTTCAGTTAATTCCACCACCACGATATCACCGTTTTGCGCATCACCCAGACTGTCTGGCGCCACCAGGATATCGAGATGAATTTTCTGATTGTCAGGTGCGACAAACGCCACACCCTGATCAACCACGAGTTTACCGACTACCCGGGCATGAGCACGCTCGACGACATCGGTAATGCGTCCTTCGCGACGTCCACGATGATCGGTACCGGTAATGCACACTACGACCTTGTCACCATGCAATACCTGACGCATTTGCGCAGCATTCAGATAAACATCATCTTTACCATCATCACAAATGACAAAACCGAACCCCTGTGAATTGGCAGAGACAAAGCCCGCCACCAGGTCGCTATCGTTGATTGGAAGGTAAGCACCAGACCGGTTGGTAATTATTTGTCCGTCGCGTGACATCGCGACCAGACGCCTGCGTATCCCCTCTGACTCATCGGTATCCTTGCCATAGCCAAAGGCTAACTGGATATCTTTGAGTTTCTTCGGAATGGACTCCTTTTTAAGATAGGCAAGAATTTCATCACGGCTGGCAACCGGCGAATCGTATTTATTTTCAACGTTCTCCGTACTGTCTTCAATATTATTAGTTAAGGATTTCTTTGGCTTTTTAGCCACAGATTTTGCAGACTTCCCGGATTTGCGATTTTTTTTTCGCGGTGTTTGGTCTGCAGATTTATTGTTTGAGGTTTTATTTTTTTTTCGATTCATGATTGGAGGTACAGTCAGCCACCTTGATTTGCGGCCGGAAATGATGCGTCAGAGTTTGACACGGCTGACAGGAGTATATACGAAGCTGTTGGTTGGCAGTTTCCGTGCTGCCACAGCCTGAGCGCCCGTTTCTTTTATTAATCGGGCAACTTCATTGACGAATTATGCAAAAAACTGCCCAATCCCGCTAAAGGTGTTGATAAGCCACGATGTCTGTATCGTTGCCCGGAAGTTGTTTTGCGTTG
>CALLOA010000161.1 GCA_938005265.1 uncultured Granulosicoccaceae bacterium | reverse complement strand
GTCTTGCCAATTCTGCGCAAAGAACGCCACAAAATACATCACCAGCTCCATGTGTGCTAACCACCTCTATTGGTTTGGCAGGTAGATTGATGGTAACCGTATCTGAACAGGCTGCCACCCCATCGCCGCCGGCAGTAACAATCACGCAGGGGAATTGTTGTGACAATTGCTCTGCCGCCAAGCCAGCAGCGTTCAGGGAGTCAATCGGTGAGCAGCCCAATGCTTCAGCTTCTACTCCGTTCACGATCAATATATCTACCATTGCTAACAAATCGGTAGACATTTCGCGAGCCGGTGCCGCGTTAAGGCATACGGTCAAACCCAGACTGCGAGCCTTCTTTGCGGCGACGATATTTAAAGCTTCCGGAACTTCGTTCTGCAAAAGCAATAGAGCAGCGTTTTGCCAGATGGCAGGGTTTTCCAGTGTGCTCGGTGATATAGCCAGATTGGCTCCGGAAACAATAACAGCACCATAGTCACCATCGGAATCCTGTATGGCGACACTCATACCGGTTGCCGTATTGTCCAGCTGTTCTACAAAAGTAGTGGAAAGATTCGCATCCGATAATCTTGCGCGAAGATAGTCTGCAAAGTTGTCAATACCGGTGGCGCTGACCAGCCGAACATCAGCCCCATGAAAATTTGCAGCAATGGCCTGATTACCTCCCTTGCCGCCAAACTTGGGATACCAGCGTGTACCGGTTACCGTCTCGCCTTTGACCGGGCGGTGTGGAGCTTCCAGCATGATATCGTAGTGGAGACTACCGAGAACAACGACTGCATGCCCGGATGTTTTTTTGTCAGGCTGATTGCTGGACATAAACGCGCTCTTTTTGACTCAACGGCATTCATTCGTTCAGACAGGTTACTCTCTGTCTTCTGGCGGTACAACAACACAGGCAAGCAAAGCCTTTTTTACATCATCAGGCCAGGGAATGGAGCAGTGCTTGTCCAGGTCACTGGCTGCAAGAACCTGTGTACACTCCCAGCGCTTTTCATCCTTGCACCGTATTTCATGGTGAACGGTGAGTGAAGAGCGCCCCACCTTTAGGATGCTTACTTGAAAGTCGAGTTCGTCACCGAACGACGATGGAGCTGAGAAGTCGCAACTGATATGTACCGTGGGTGTTCCCCAGCGTTTTTCCCAAATGAATTTGTGCCAGGGGTAGCCAAGGTGAAGCCAAAATTCCTCGTTTACCCCGTTTAAAATATTCAGGTACGCAGGGAAGTACGCTGTGCCTGATATATCGCAGTCACCGAAGCTAAGCATGCGTGAGGTTTTAAAGGGAATATCCAAATTGAACTCCAGGCACACCAGTCAAAGGTGCAAGGTCGATTTTCTCGAAAAAATGGTCTGGGTATTATAGGTGTGAAGGGTGTGCAGTTCGAACCTGAATCGAATCATTCTTCAATCGGCGTACCTGCGGCAACTTAGCTGTGAACAGTGTCTCCATACCATCTTTAAATCTTGTCTCTCTTCAGCAATCAAACGCAGGCAAAAGCCTAACCACCAGCGTTGACTGGCCATTGGTATAAGGCACCCCGATTTGATTGACGCTGATAGTGGTTGTCGGTAATATTACCATTGACGGGAATATAATCCCATTATATATTGGTTTGCAGATAACAATTTCCGTTTATTGCAGCAGCAGCTGATATCAGATGGATAAATCATTGGAAGCTAACCTGGAGGTTCAAAGCCTATGTGGGATTTTAATGTTGCAACCATCATTAACCTGATGCGCAAAACTTATCCGTTTCTTGTTTTCAGGTTTGTGGTTTATACCGTTATTACACTAATTGCGATGCTGTTAACCGGTGGTGGGGCAGGTATCGGCTGGTTGGGTGGGCTTGTATTTGGTGAGCCGGCTGCTGGTGTTTTTTATGGAGGCTTCCTTGGTGTGGGGGCGGCTTCCTACTTTCTTTATATGATTCGTGAGTATGTGCTGTACCAGGTCAAGGCCGGGCATATCGCGTTGTTGGTTAAATTCATGCACGGTGAGCCGGTGCCGGAGGGCAAGGGCATGGTGTCTTATGCCAGCACTCAGGTTAAAGAGCACTTTAAAGAATCGAATGTCTTGTTTGCTGTCGATCAGTTGATTAAAGGCGTGCTCAAGGTTATTTCAGGTCTGTTTAATTCTATGGCCAGAATGATACCGATACCTGGATTGGCAAATGTCATTAGCGTTATAAACAAGATCGTTTCCATGTCACTAACGTATGTCGACGAAATTATCCTGGCGTACTATATGAAAAACGGCTCAACCAATATTTGGTCAGATAGTGCAAAAGGCTTGGTGCTTTACGCGCAGAACTATCGTACGATGCTTAAAAACGCGTTTTGGGTAAGTTTGCTGGTTTGGGGGCTTACCATACTGGTATTTTTACTCGTGTTAATACCCTTTGCAGCCGTCACTGCTGCGATTCCATCTTTGGCTGGATTCTGGACTTTTGCCATCGCCGCGTTGCTGGCATGGGGAATTAAATCAGCAGTGATCGACCCCATTGCGATGACAGCACTGATGCAAGTCTACTTCAAAGCGATAGAAGGGCAACAACCTGAGGTGGAATGGGAGAATAAGCTAATGCAGTTATCTGACAAGTTCAGGGCACTGAAAGAAAAAGGCAAATCGCTATCGCTTAACACCTTTAATACAGTGGCCACCGCAGCCCGTGGTGCATTTTAAATAGAATTTTTATGGAGCGCCTGAGTAAAAATGGCCAAGGACGGCTTGCCACCCTTTGTCTGGTATTTTTGTTGTTACTGCAGTTTGGCTGTTCTTCAGACAAAGTATTGTCTGGCTACAACGCACTGATAAGACCGTCAGCTATCAATAGGGTGATTGATGTGGCTTATGGTGAAGATGCCCGGCAGAAAATGGATATTTACCAACCTGTCGCAAGAAACACATCAGGTTCAAGTAGTGGCCGGCATACCCCCCGAACCATATTCTTTGTTTATGGTGGCACCTGGAAGAGTGGTGAAAAAGAATATTATGAATTTATTGCTGCCAATCTGGTTCGTAAAGGACACAGCGTCATCATTCCTGATTACCGCTTATACCCTGAGGTTACTTACCCCGGTTTTGTTGAAGATATAGCGAATGCGATTGCGCACTACGAGCGTAATTTCCGGGTAAATACCAGTCGAGAGATTGTGCTGATGGGGCATTCTGCCGGTGCCTATACGGCAGCACTATTAGCGACAAGGCCGGATTATTTTCGTAATGCCGGCGTCGAATCGAGGCTGATTGGCCTTATCGGGCTTGCCGGGCCTTATGATTTACCGCTCGATGACCCGGATGTTACACGTGTGTTTGTAGATATTGACGATCCGGTATCAGTTAACCCTGTAGCTCTTGTCAGCCGGCTGAAAAGTAGTGAAAGTAGTGAAGTCGAAAATGACGACAGCGAAAGCAATATTTTTTCCACACTGCTACTACATGCGCCAAAAGACGAACGGGTTTTTTTCTACCATTCCGAACGATTCGCACAAGCTCTAAGCGAAGCCGAATTACCAGTCAGGTTGGTTGGCGTATCCGGTGGCCATGTGAAAGTTCTTTTGGGCATGGCGGCACCTTTAGGATTTATCAATAAAACGCGGGAGGAGATTCTTGCATTTCTGGATAGCCTGCCAGTTGCAATTGAACAGTTGTACTGAAATGGGTAGTTGTGCTGGAAGGTTCCCTGAATTCCTTAGTCGGACCACGCTACTGTTTGACCACAAGCTTTCTCGGTACCTTGGCAAGGCATTCCGGTTCACTGTTGCCTATGACTATGCTTTCGGTTATTTCAAATCCCCAACCGTCCATCCACAAGCCTGTCATAAAATGGAAGGTCATATTTTCCTGTAGTTCTGTTTTGTCCCCCAAGCGCAGCGACATGGTTCTTTCACCCCAGTCAGGTGGGTAGGACAGGCCGATCGGATAACCGGTGCGATTGTCTTTTTCGATACCATATTTTTTCAGCACCGTAAAAAAGGCTATCGCAACATCTTCGCAGGTATTGCCGGCACGGGCTTTTTCAAGCCCCGCCTCCATGCCTTCAAGAACAGCCTTTTCCGCGTTGATGAATGTTTCGGTAGGTTGGCCCAGAAACAGCGTTCGCGACAAGGGACAATGGTAGCGATTGTAAGTACCGGCAATTTCAAAGAAGGTTCCTTCGCCGGTTTTCATCGGCTGATCGTCCCATGTCAGGTGTGGTGCATCAGCGGCCGGCCCGGATGGCAGCAACGGCACGATTGCCGGGTAGTCACCACCGGCATCAAGAGCCGGGTCGTAGCGTAGAGCTGCATCGTAGATGTCAGCAACCAGATCACATTTACGCACCCCCGGTTCCGCTTTTTCAACAATGCGTTCATGCATACGCTCAACGAATTTGCCTGCCTTGCGCATGTAAGCAAGTTCCTGTGGTGATTTTACAGCGCGCTGCCAGTTGACCAATGCAGTTGCATCATTGAATGTGGCATTGGGCAAGCCTTGTTGTAGAGCTGCATAGGCGGCTGCCGAAAACCAGTAATTATCCATCTCGACACCGATAGACAATTTGTCCCATCGCTTATCCTTTAATAGTTTTGCGAGGAATTGCATCGGGTGTCTTTCAGTTGACTGGACGTAGTGATCTGGGTAACCGACAAGATTGTCCCGGTGCATAAAACAAGTACGCTTTGCACCATTGGCGTCCTGTGAACGTCCAAACCAGAGTGGCTCTCCCTCCAGGCTCAGAACAACACACTGGTGCACGTAGAATGACCAGCCATCGTAGCCGGTAAGCCATGCCATATTGGATGGGTCAGATATGATCAGCAGATCAATTTGTCTGCCTTGCATTGCATGGCGGGTTTTGGCGATGCGAGCATCGTATTCTTCCAGCAAGAACTTCACGTAAATCGCTGCTCAAATGTGGGGATTGGTGCCTACCAGATTCTCGCGTGTGACGATTTCAATAGGCAAGGGCTCGTTGGAGCATTCGCGTTGTTCCAGATGCGCAACCATTGTATGAACTGCCTGCTCTGCAATGGCACGAACATTCATATGCAGCACGATATCCATGGTTCCGTCCAACAGTAAGCGTGTTGTCGTGCCGGTTAAATTGTGGCCAACAAATACCACACGGCTATCGGCATCAGATTCCTGCAGCGCTGCAGCAACGCCATTGTTGCCCGAACCGACATTATAAATACCCAGCAAATCGGGGTAGTTGGTCAGCGCTTCACTGACCACTTGCTGGTTTTCGTGATAATTGTCGTGGCCCATTAGCGTGATGACCTCATCAATATGCGGAAAACCATGGCGCACAGCCGCTCGAAATCCGATTTCGCGATCTTGATGTACCTCATACAACTCGCCGCCGGTAACAATCCCGACCACACCTTGCCCCTTTGTCAACCTTCCCATCATGTAGGCAGCAGTGCGTCCTGCTGCACGGTTATCTACCGAGATAGTGCCAATGGTATCCGGACTGTGCAGGCCGGACAGCAGTGCCAGGGTCGGGGTGCCGGATTTGGTCAGTTGCTCGACAGCTGTTTTGACTCTGGGATGATCGAGTGCATAAAACATGACGGCGTCAACCCCCTGGTTCATACACGCAAGCAAATTACGCGCGAGCACTGCCGGTTCGGTTTTCTTGATGGAAATACATTCAACGGTGGCGTTACCCAGCTTGCCAAACTCTTGCAGGCATGTGGCCAGGTACCGCGTGGGTGCGCCCGTGTGGCTTGGCAATATGACTTTGAGGCGCCATGGTTTTACACGTGTTTTAGATCGGTACCCGGTTTCAATTGCCGCTTTGGCCTGCAAAACCCGTTGCCGAGTGGTGTCGCGAACATGCGCGCGGTTATTCAGCACGCGGTCTACGGTTGCGGTTCCTACCCCCGCCATTTCTGCAATTTCAGCGACTGTGGCTGCCTGCGTGATCATCATGGTGCTGCTGTTAATCGCGCTGGGTGAGTCGCCAAGAGTCGATTCAGCCATCGGTTCGTTCCATCTACACTCTAGATCAGAGCTAACAAAATAAATCAAAAACGACCTTAAAGGGTATATTTTTAACCAAAAAGCATCAAAATCCGTCAAATGATTGTTTTTGATGTCATTCGATTTACCTGTTGATGGTGTCAAGTTGCTATACGTTACCGGCACGATCGAGCCTCAAAAGCGCTTTGCAGACCAGGAGGTTGGCAGTATGGAATGTTGCGGCGGCGTTGGTGTAAGACTATACGCTGATCAATCTTGTTAGCCGGGGGATCAGGCTTCCAGATAGCCGAGGTTGGCCATTTTCAAACCGAATTGCTTGCCGATGGCGGCAGCTTCTTCCAGGTTCGCGTTGACATCTTTCGGATGGTGAGCATCTGAATTCACGATAAACTCGATATCATAGTCAGCAGCCATCTCCCAGAATGGCAGCCACGGGTACATGCAACGCTTTCCTTGCGGTGTATCGATTTTTGGCTTTCTTAATCCATACCCGTTTATTTCAAGTGGGACTCGCAAATTGGCAGCGGCCGTAAAAATATCGTGAGACGCAGCTTTCGTATTCTCGTCCCATGTTTTATAAGAATTGCCGAACAAATCCGGGTGCGCCATGAAAGCAAACAGGCCGGTTTCCATCGATTCAATCAGGTACTTTGTATAAGACTGCAGAGTTGCCGCCGAATCGGCGCCGCCATAAGAGCCAATCCATTCGCCCTCGTGCGGGAAGAAGTGGGCCGCGCCGATTAAATAATCGAAGCCCAGTTCGCCCAGCAATGTGTCTTTGAAGAAGCTGGCGTATTCATCGGCATATTCGCACTCAGCGGCTTTGAGGATTTTCAGTTCCGGGTGATCGGTTATTGCCTGATCCACCACCGCGCAGTATTCCGGCAGCTCTTCAATATCCATGCGGATATGGTCCCAGCGATTGTCAGGTAGCGCGGTATGATCAGAAATACCCAATACGGTCAAGCCAGCATCAATCGCTGCCTGACAATAGGCGGAGACATCCTGCGTCGCGTGTTTGCAGCGCCAGGTGTGGGTGTGATAATTCTTCTGAATCGGCATTTTTGCGTGAATTAGCTGTTGTTTTGTCGCTGCCAGCACGGCTCGTACGGAGGGTGGGTAGGGGTAAGTATAGCTACCTGCACGGGGCATTTCTCAGCTATCACGATTAGTCTTGCATTCGTATTCAAAATTTGTCAATCTGTCGAAAGAACCGGGAGGAGAGAACACATGAAGAACACCAGATTATTTCTGAAAGGGGCCTTGGCCAGCGCCGTGTTAATGGCCGGCTCCAGCGCACTATCTACCGCCTACGCAGCCTGTGGTATCGAAGGTGGTCGCGTAAGTATCGTGGGCAACGAATTTCCAGCGATTCAAACCGTGGCACGGGGTGCAGAAAGTTGTGCCGGTGATGGCGTTGAAGTTAAGTCCAACCTGACTGCCGATCACCAGAAAATCAACGTGGCAGGTATGCAAGGCAACCCGGCGGAATATACCACAGCCATTATTGCCAACTCATCAATCGTGGCATTGATGAATGAAGACGTCATACGCCCGCTGGATGATCTTGTTGCCAAGCATGGCCAGGATATCCCGAAAAACCAATTAATCACCGTCAACGGCAAAATCATGGCGGTTGCATTCATGGCCAATGCGCAACACCTGGCCTACCGTAAAGATGTATTGAGTGAGCTTGGTATTGAACCTCCAAAATCTTATGAGGAAATGCTGGCTGCTGCAAAAGCCATCAAGGACGCTGGCAAATCTGAATTTCCAATCGGTGGTGCTTACAAGGCTGGTTGGAATCTAGCGCAGGAATTCGTCAACATGTACATCGGCCACGGTGGCGAATTCTACAAGGACGGGTCGCCGGAACCCGCGATCAACAACGAGCAAGGTGTCGCCGCGCTCAACATGATGAAAGAACTCACGGCATACATGAATCCTGATTTCCTCACACATGATTCAAACGCAACAGGAGCTGAAATGGAAGCCGGCAACGTAATGCTGATGAACATGTGGGGCTCTCGCATTGGTGTGTTGCAGGATGAAGAAGGTGCGCCAAAAGAAATTGCCGAGAACATCGAAGTGGCTGGCCCGATGATGGTAGGTGACAGTGGCACTCCTGCCACCACATTATGGTGGGATGGTTGGACTGTGGCCAAAAATATTTCTGATGAAGATGCGGAAGCCACCTTTCTTGCCATGAAGAACGGCATCAGTCCGTCAATCCTCAATGATGACACTATGGGTGAAGCGGTTTGGATGATCGAAGGCTATGAGCCGGCAGCCGTTAATCAGGGTGTGTTTGCTTCTATAGCTTCCGGTGCCACTGCCTATCCAATGTTGCCCTACCATGGCCTGATGCACACAGCACTTGGTAATGAAATAGCTGACTTCCTCACGGGTAAGGAAGATGCGGCAAAAACACTGGCTGATGTTGAAGCAGCCTATGTTACTGCTGCGAAAGAAAAAGGGTTTCTTAACTAAGATCGATACTTGATTTTTATCGAAGCCATACACCTTTAAAAACCTCCGGCAACCCGGTTTCCAGAAACCGGGCGCTGGAGGTTTTTTAGTTTCAGGGTTTGTAACTTCAGGCTTGCAACTCTTTGGCTTGATCTTTCAGCTCGATAAATCGTATGCAACTCTTGCCATGAAGCACAAAACGTTTTTCTGGTTTGTACTTCCAACATCGATAGCGATGTTGTTGTTTATTGCACTTCCGATTGTGTCGGTGGTATTGCAATCGATGTATGCACCGCATGAACAGGTGGTGGTTGAAGTGGAGAATTGCGATGTTTTTGGCTGTAAGAAATCAACAATGGTGGACCAGGATGCTACCAGGGAGTTGCGTGATGCCAAACCCCTGGGACGTTTCGTGGGCTCTGACATTTATACCAATCGTAGCCATCTCGCCACGTCAGAAGTAGCGATTGCCTGGCGAGATTCAGATGGCCTGAGTGCCTTCTTTAAAGACATCATGAATCTGCCATTTTATCGTGCCATGGCGTTCACGCTGACCTTTACCTTTGTTGTCACACCAATGGTGTTGATTCTTGGGTTTTTTATCGCTGTAGCTGTAAACAGTATCCCGTCACTCTTGCGTGGCCCGGCTATTTTCCTATCTCTTTTGCCGTTGATTATTACGCCATTGATTGGCTCACTGATTCTTTTCTGGATGATAGACGCGCGAGGTATTGTGGGTGCTCTATTGCAAACACTGGCTGGTGACCCGAATCTATCACTGAAGGCATCAACATCTTTGACCTGGGTGACATTGATTGTGTACGGCATTTGGCATTCCGCACCTTTTGCGTTTGTGGTGTATTACGCCGGCTTGCAAACCGTGCCGAAAGACACGCTTGAATCAGCGATGATTGATGGTGCTTCGCGTTGGGAACAAATTCGTTATGTTGTACTGCCGCATCTGTTACCGCTTACCACTTTTATAGCCTTGATTCAGCTTATGGATAATTTTCGTGTGTTTGAACCGATTATGGGTTTTAATGCGTCGGCGCATGCGGTTTCACTGTCTTATTTTATTTATGATGACCTGGGTGGGGAAACCCGTTTGTTGTCATCGGCCGCGGCAACGTCTGTACTGACCATTGTCGGTGTCACTATATTACTAATGCCGGTGCTGATTCGCGCCTGGCGTGATTTCGGCCGAAAGCAGGGTACGTAGATGAGTAAAGTTGCTGATCGTCGGTCCCCCGTTCTGGTGCTCTTTATCTGGGCGTTTCTGTTTCTGTGGCTGGTTATTGCTGCCTTCCCATTTTTCTGGACCTTCTGGGGCTCGTTCAAAGTCGAGGGCGATTTCTTCTCCAAGGCGGACTGGACCTGGGCGTTGTTTGGCCATCTGACGCCAGTTGAAACCGGTGGGAATTTTACAGGTGATGGGTACCACGGCGCCTGGGTACAGGAAGAATTCTGGCGCGCTGCGCTAAACACGGTGATTGTGGTAGTCAGTGTGGTGGCGATCTCGCTGACGTTTGGCACCCTGGCAGGCTATGCCTTGTCTCGGTCCACGTACAATTATGCTTTCTGGCTTTTAATACTGGCGTTAATTTTTCGCGCCATGCCACCCATTACCCTAGTATCCGGTTACCTGCTACCGTTCTATCAATGGAATCTATGGGGGCATCTGCCCACATCAATAATTGTCTTGGTGGCGATTAACCAGCCATTTACGTTGTGGATGTTGACATCATTCTTTCGCAACATTCCGAAAGATCTTGATGAAAGTGCAATGGTCGATGGCTGTACTCATTTCCAGGCGTTTCGCCATGTCATCATTCCGGTGATGTGGCCCGGTGTTATAACCACGGGTCTGTTTTCCTTATTGCTTGCCTACAATGACTTTGCGGTTACCGCTATGCTTTTGTCGAAGGACAACCAGACGATGGTGCCTAAGATTGCAAGCTTTCTGGGAACAACGCAAACCAAAGGTAATGTCATGTTCGCGGTTGCCTCGGTAGTCTCGGTAACTGCACCGCTGTTCATTCTGGTTATGTTCTTCCAGCGGCAAATTGTAAGTGGCCTGACAGCAGGCGCAGTTAAAGGATAATCCGATGGCTGGAATAACTTTAAAGAATGTCAGTAAACGATGGGGCTCTTTTGTCGGGGTAGAGGATTTTAGCCTGGAAATTGCTGACCGTGAATTTCTGGTGTTGTTGGGTCCATCCGGTTGTGGCAAGACCACTACCATGCGTATGGTGGCAGGGCTGGAAGATGTCAGCAGTGGTGATATTTACATCGGCGATCGCCATGTAAACAATCTTGAGCCCAAAGACCGGGATGTTGCGATGGTTTTCCAATCCTACGGTTTGTACCCGAATATGACCGTGTGGGAAAACATCCGCTTCCCGCTAAAAATACGCAAGATTGACCCGGCCAGTCATGAGGAGCGGGTACAACGTGCGGTAGATATGGTGGAGTTGCAGGACTTCGTGCACCGCCGCCCGGCCGCACTATCCGGAGGGCAACGCCAGCGAGTGGCGTTGGCACGTGCCATTGTGCGCGAACCTACTGTGTTCCTTATGGATGAACCCTTGTCCAATCTTGATGCCAAACTGCGTGTTTCAACCCGAGCGCAAATTAAAAATCTGCAGCACGAACTGCAGACCACCATGATCTACGTAACTCACGATCAGATTGAAGCCATGACACTGGCTGACAGGGTAGTGGTAATGAATCAGGGAGTGATCCAGCAAGTCGGCACACCACGAGAAATTTACGATAATCCGGCTAATACTTTTGTTGCCGGTTTTATGGGAATGCCTGCAATGAACCTGTTGGAAGGTGAAGTGCAAGGCGGTACTTTCCGAGCGGAGAATGTTGAGATAAGCGGATTGAACGTGCAACACTCCGGGCCGGTGACGTTGGGTTTCAGGGCTGAAGATGCTGCTTTAAGCACCAGTGGCGGGCAAATTAGCGCAGCAGTATATTCAATGGAGTTATTGGGTGAAGCTTCAATGGTGACCATGCGTGCTGGCGGAACCATTACTGCCATCAAGGCTGATAAGGACTATTCTGCGAACATTGGTGATGTGGTTAGCGCTTCAGTTCCGAGTTCCATTTGTCATTTATTTAATAGTGAGACTGGGGTGCGTATTCGGTAGTTGCATAGTTTTTGTTCGGGCAGACAAAGAGTGCCTGTTACGGGTGAATGTGAAATCGTAAGCACTCTCGATAGGCTATGTGTAGGCTACGTGGTTTTTCTCACAAAATTTAGAGCGCGGAGGTTAAAGTATTTTCGTTACTCATTGGTACGATTGAACATTGCATGCGACCAGCAATTGATATTGAGATATAAAACATGTGAAAAAGGCACTGAATATCGTTTGTGGTCGAGGGGTTTGCAAAAGTGATCTTTGCTGTTGTGGCTACATTGCTGAGCATCATGATTACAGTGGCATATTGTTCAGTTTGCGTGCTGAAAGCCGATAACTAGCCATTGGTTTTGAACTTGTTGTCTGGTTAA
>CALLOA010000160.1 GCA_938005265.1 uncultured Granulosicoccaceae bacterium | reverse complement strand
AGATAAACACCGGTTTGTGCGGCAGTGGCAGCCCGCACCGTAATGCTGGAGAAGGTACCGAAACCACCGGATTGGCGACTTTGAACACCGGTTTCCTGCGCCACAATTTCAGCCAGTGAAACATCACCTCTGTTCAGCCGTGCCTGGTCCAGGTGCTGGTAGCTACCGGTAAATTCCTCATGCAGAACCTCACCGGTTTCGGGAATCTCGGCAACAACATCAATCGTTTGCAGGCGCTCATTTGTGCCAGCGTCATTTGCCAGCGCGATTACGGGCAGCTTAAACAGCAGGGCAGCGACTATGGCAGGCAGGTATAGAGCTGCCTCTTTGATGGCACTGAAAGTTTTACGTCTGCAAAACTTCGGTAGTTCGTTGTGTAGGTTAAATAGCAAGACCCGTCGTCCCCGAAACAAAAAACGGGAACGGCGTCGTACGCAGTGCCGCTAGCTGGACAGTATGGATAGTCGTTGCCCGGGCAATGCATGCGCGACGCCAAACACCCCGTTTGGTCGTTAAGCTTCACAACATTGGCAGGTCTCCTGGCTTACAACGGGCGCTTGCTGTTGCTGGCACCACAATGTGATGCGGGCCTTAAAAAAAGCAAAGCGGCAAACTGTCTGGCTCTTCCCGAACGATCACCTGGGTGAACACCTTCATTACAACCGGTGTTCCCGACGGTGTCTTTGATTGCCTGCTTTAAGCTAGTGAGCCTGTTAGTACAGTCTCAGGTATAGGCTCAAGAGGCGCTCGTTTGTTCAGTGAGCTTCCGGATATCGATCAAATTGCATTTAAACGATGTTGCTATGCAAAGTAACAGACGCCGGAAATCGACAGCTACGTTGTTTACAGTTGCGGGGGCAGCCGAAGCTTTGACTTCGTTCCCTATTCATCCACAAGTGGAACCAATGCTGAGCGGCGAATATACCTGAATTTCAATAGCATGGCTATTAGCAGGCAATCTGAGAGGGAAATCGCGAACCTGTTTGCAGAAGAGATGCAACAGTCGCAGGGCTATGCGCGGTGGCCTGCGGGTTGAAACCACAGTTTTATTGAGCCCGCGGCTGGCTCTGAGAACCTCAGGGTGCTGATAAGCTTAAATATGCTGACCACCGTTAATATGAATTTCTGCTCCCGTGACGTAGCTGGAGGGTTGGGTGCAGAGGACATAGATCATTGATGCTACTTCTTCAGGCTCGCCAATTCGCTGTAGTGGCAAACTTTCAACTATCTTGCTGGTGCCTGGCGATAAAATTGAAGTGTCGATTTCCCCGGGTGCAATGGAATTAACCCTTATGCCCATGGGTCCAAAGTCGTGCGCCATTTCACGCGTCAGCGCGGCCAATGCTGCTTTGGAGGTGGAATAGGCTGCGCCGGCGAACGGGTGAACGCGACCGCCGGCTATGGATGTGACATTCACCACTGAGCCCTTGGCGCGCTGTAGTTCCTGTGATAGACCTTTGGCCAACATGATGGGTGCGAAAAAATTCACATTGAATACGCGTTGCCATTCCTCCCTGCTGGTAGCCATAGCATTCAGTCGATTACCGTCTGCGTCTTTGGGGGAGGTGCCGGCATTGTTGACCAGCGCATTCAGTTCGCCATTTTCGCCAAGGCGCGTGCGAATCTCGTTAATCGATGATTGCAGACTTTCGTCGTCGCCGAGGTCAACCTGGATATGGTCCTCTGGACCGGCTTCCCAGGGGCAATGCTCGGAAAATTCCATTCTCGAGCAGGTTATAACCCTCCAGCCGGCACTGGAGAATCGTTTCACGGTGGCATGACCGATACCTCGACTGGCACCGGTGAGTACTACTGTACGTTTTTGCGCTTCAACCATAGTGAGGGTTTCCGTCAAATGGTTTGCAAGTATTTGCCAATCTAATCGAAAGCAGTTTCTTTATTGAATTAGTCTTATCAGGTTAAAACTCCGGGAGCAACTTCCGGATCTGCCAGTTCACGAGTTTTCTTCGCAGTCTGGAACAGGATGATCAAAGTCGCTGTGACTCCCCAGGTCAGCCCGACAACAACGCCTGCGTCCAGAATCCCGCGCCAGGGAGAGGGGAGCCGCTGAAAAATCATTATCAGCACGATGATCGCCGCCGTCAGAGACCAGCTTACGATAATACGCTTGCGAGGAGCACCAAAATACGTCATGCAGAAAAACGGTGCCAGCAGTGCAGTTGCCACAGTGGCATGCCTGCGCAAGTGAAAAGCTCTTGATACCACTCGAGGTGAATAGGCCTTTTGGAATCCCTTGTATCCCTCACTATGCGCCATAAACAGTGTATTGCCTATCAGCAATACATATTGCAAGCCGGTAAGGGGTTGTTGCACCGCGGACCAGGCTATCGGCGTGAGGCGGTAGATGGCAAATGCCAGCAACAGCAAAAAACCGCCGAGCCCCCAAATAAAAGCCAGATTCCCGAGCAAGCTCCGGCTTGTTAATTGCTGATTCATAAATATTGAATTTAATTCTTGATTTGCAGCGCTTTGATTAGAGCGATTCAGTGTTATGCGCTGACGTTGTACACCCAATAATCAAGCCTCTTTGTTGCAGACTCCGTTCTAGTATACGCCGCGCAGGCAAGTATTGGTTTATCAATTCACTGTCATGGATAGAAACCTTGGTAGGCGGTCAGGTTCGGGTTTCCCGGCACCTGACAATGAACCAACGGGACGCCCAACCATCGAAGGGCTATAGTATGTATGCAACACGATGATCATGCTGGCCGTTTATCGGCTATATAATGGTCCAAGCCGGCATTGGAACGCTCTGTTGTCAGGCGGGTCGGATTACCTTCGCGGTGAAGGCGGATTGACAGTGGCGATTACGATAAGTTAACAACAATGAAGAAACCGGGAATTGGCACGAGATTACTAGTTGCTACAGCCGCGACTCTGGTGTCGGGTTTGTTGTATGCGCAATCGGCAACTTCCGAGCTTGCCATCTGTACAACTCCGATGCGCCCCAGCTGTCCGCAGGCCATTCGAGGTACTACAGACCAGGAATTTACCTTTTCCCGGCTGATTTTCGCTGACAACCAGCGCGCAATTAATGACCTTGGCGACAGAATAGGCTATCCGCACTGGCAAGCCGACTGTTCTGAATCAGAACCCCATTTCATCGCGGCTTTGCAACGCCTGACCCGACTTGATACCAATACTGACAGCCAGTCGATTTCGCTGCTTGATGATCGTATTTACGACTATCCCATGCTGTATGTTGTGGAGGCGGGTTTTGCCTCTTTCGGTGAAACCGAGAGTGAAAATCTGAAGGAATACCTGCTGCGTGGCGGGTTCCTGCTGGTTGATGACTTTCATGGCAGTTATCAATGGGAGCAATTCAGTCAGTGGATTGGTGAAGTATTCCCGGAACGGGAAATCGTTGACCTGGCACCTGACCATGAGATTTTTCACGTCCATTTCGATATCGACGAATTTATTCAGATTCCGGGGCTCAGGGCATTGTGTCTTAATCCGGGAGAGACGTGGGAGCTCCCTATTACCAAGGCTCCGGGTGTTGTTGAAAGCAACGCCTCACGCCAGCAACCGCACTGGCGTGCCATACTCGATGACGACGGCCGGGTTATGGTGATGGTTAACTGGAATATGGATCTGGGTGATGCCTGGGAACACGCCGATATGGAAGAGTACAGCGCTTTGTACACCGCGACTGCCTATCGGCTTGGGGTCAACTATGTCATTTACGGCATGACCCATTGATCAATAAATGACTCTCTGCGTTTGAGCCTTGCTGATATAACTTTTGCGCAAATGTCCTTGCGCACTACAAATGTGCTTGCGCACTATCTAACGCAGTGCGGGAGGTGGTTAGTTAGCTTAGCTGGCTCGTGCCAACAACTGGCCATGCTCGGAAGGGATGTCCTGAATCTTCAGACCGGCCATATGCTGCAATACGCGCAGTACCTGCGTGCTGTAGCCAAATTCATTGTCATACCAAACGTAGGCGACGCAACGATTGCCATCAACAATCGTTGCGATGGAATCAAATATGCCCGGTTCCGGTGTGCCAACGAAATCAGTTGATACGACTTCTGTAGAGTAGCTGTAAGCTATCTGCTGGCTGAGACTGGAGTCGAGTGATATGTTACGGATGTAAGCATTCAATTCGTCTTTGCTGGTAGCTTTCTCCAGATTAAGATTCATTACCGCCATGGAGACATTAGGTGTCGGGACCCTGATCGCATTTCCCGTTAGCTTGCCTTCCAGCTCAGGCAATGCTTTGGAAACCGCCTTGGCGGCTCCGGTTGTTGTCAAAACCATATTTAACGGCGCGCTGCGGCCACGTCGCTCGGCTTTGTGGTAGTTGTCAATCAGGTTCTGATCGTTGGTATAGGAGTGTACGGTTTCAACGTGGCCGTTAGCTATACCAAAGCCATCGTTAATCACCTTCAGCACGGGAGTAATGGCGTTAGTGGTACAGGAAGCCGCGCATAGAATTTTGTCGCTGTTTTCTATGTCGTTGTGATTAACACCGTAAACAATATTTTTTATAGCGCCTTTTGCCGGTGCCGTTAGCAGAACCTTTGATGCTCCTTTGGGTACCAGATGACGGGACAGGGCTTCTTCATCTTTGAATACACCGGTGTTGTCCACAATCAGTGCGTTATTGATACCGTACTCGGTGTAATCGATATCTTCCGGCTGATTGGCATAAATGACCTTGATGAAATTACCATTGGCAATGATGGCCGAGTTTTCCTTATCTACCCTGATATGACCGTTGAACGGTCCGTGTATGGAATCGCGGCGCAGCAGGCTGGCACGCTTCATCAGGTCCCCATCCTTACCGCCCCTGACCACTATAGCTCGCAAGCGCATGGGGTTCGCTGACGTAGTACGCTCGATCATCAAGCGCGCCATGATGCGACCAATACGGCCAAAGCCATAAAGAACGACATCAACCGGCTCAGCCATAGTCGAGCTGGGATTGTTGGCAACGGGAGACAGGGCGTTGGCGATAAATGCTTGCAGCTTGTCTTCGCTCTTTTGCCGATCCATTGCGAGACGGCCAATATCGATACGGCAACTGCCCGGTGGTGCTGCGGATATTGCAGCCAGTATCTCCGTAGTATCTTCGAGTGTTATCTCATCGCTCTCGATTTGGGTAGAGAACTTGTGCGCCTTGATGATTTCAATCACAGATGCGCCCATCAGCTTGCGCCCGAACACCGTGATGATGACGCCGTGTTCGCGATACAGATCACCGACTGCCGGAATCATTTTTTCGGCAAGACTTTGTTCGGAAATGTAGTTGTCGAGATGAAGATTTGCGTTTTTATTCACGTCGGGAACTCAGCTGGCGTCAGGTCGCGTTTTCGAAAAATTCAGTCACACAATTGTGTTAACAGGATATCGGCAAAGAGGTAACCGATCTATAGCCGGATTATAGCTCCAAGCTGCAAAAGCCTGCGCTTACCGGCGAAGTTCTGTCATTATTTTGCAGTTCTTTGCCGCTGGGGCTATTGGCCGCAGCGGTTACCGGGCTATTGCCCTGTTTTTATGGCTATTGCCTTGAGGGGCGGGCTCACGTAAGGTGCGCTGGCGCCGCGAGGAGGGCGATTTATGGGAAAGCGCGGCATAGTTGTTTATTGCGGATTGTTGATGTCGCTGTCAGCATTTTCCATTGATATTACGCTGCCTTTCTTTTCCCGAATTGCTGATTCTCTGGGTATGCCTCTGACCAGCATGCCATTGACGGTAACGGTCTTGTTGTTATTCCTTGGCCTGATGCAGATTGTCTTCGGACCGGTTTCTGATCGCTACGGTCGAAAAGTGGCACTCATTGCCGGTTTGTGCATATTCCTTATTGGTTCGGTTGTAGCCTCTGTGTCGAGCAACTTTACGCTGCTAATTGTTGGACGTGCGCTGCAGGGCATTGGAGCGAGTGCCGCATTTGTGACATCGCGCTCCATATTGCGGGATCTTTCAACCGGCGCAGATCTGGCAAGACAGATGTCGCTGGCTACTGCAATATTTTCTGTCGGGCCCATTGTTGCCCCTTTGTTGGGGGCTCTGCTCATCCTTGTTGGTGGTGAGTGGCGTTGGGTATTCACTGCCATGCTGGCCTATGCTGCAGTGCTCTTGTTCATCCTGGTTTTCTTTGTGCCGGAAACCAACCGGAATCGCAACCGGCAGGCAATGCACTGGACTACCCTTGCTGAAAATCTGCTAGTCGTGGTTCGTCACCCGCAGTCCCGTTGGTTTATGCTTGTCAATGCGGTCACCCAGATCAGCATGATCCTGATTATTGCTACTGCGGCACCACTTTATAAGCTTGAGTTTGATGTCAGCGGTATTCAATTCGCGTTGTTTTTTTCCTTACACGCAGTAGGGATAATCTTCGGGCAAATGCTTAATCGTTGGTTGATTCCTCGTTACGGGCCCTTGTTGTCAGCAATGATGGCATCGCTGTTCATGATCTCGGCCGGTTTGCTTGTGATCATAACTGCATTGGCCGGTTTGGCATCGGCTGCTGTGTTCACCGCGCTGGTCACGTTGTTCGCTTTCGGCTACCTGAGCGTCTCCGCCAACTCAACCGCCATTGCCTTGATGCCGCACCCCGGTATTGCAGGCTTTAGTGCCTCCTTGCTGGGATCCTTTGGCATGCTGGTCGCAGCCAGTATGGGTATGTTGATTGGCTGGTTCGTGCAAACCAGCGCACTTTACTGGGGTATTGCTATAACGCTAATCCCTGTGGTGAGTCTGGCTATGATGTATGCATGGTATCGAAACCGGGGCCGGCTACTGGATACCGGCCAAAAAGCCTAGAAATTGTACCCGCTATGGTGGGTTTAACTGCTTCTTGGCGACGCAGCTTCGGCTTAGCCTGTATACTTCGGCATCGTTATTTGTGTGGTAGCGGCTTCTTGCAACAGCATTGTGCTACCGCAGAACTTTATTTTCATGACAAAAAAGATCTATCGTTAGAGAATCGAAATGCCGAAAGTTACCTGGAAATTGCCCAATGGCAGTGAAATAGTTGCCGATGTTGATGCCGGCACAACGCTGATGGAAGCTGCGCTGGATAATGACATACCTGAGATTATCGGTGAGTGCGGCGGCTGCCTGTCTTGTGCTACGTGCCATGTGTTTGTTGATGAAGCATGGTTTTCCAAGGCCGGTGAAACTGATGATATGGAAGAGGCAATGCTGGATGTGACTGATGTTGCCAAACGACCCAACAGCAGCCGTCTGAGCTGTCAGATAACAATGTCTGATGAGCTCGATGGTATCGTATTACACGTTCCTGCCTGATACCTGACGAGTCTTCAATCCGACTTTCAGCCCGCTGCTTTGAATCCCCGGGGCTCAGGCACGGGTGCCTCTTCATGCATCACAGCAGCGAGCTTCAGGTCGTCCCACAATGAAGTGGGAATAGGGTGATTTAACCAGCTATAGATCTGTTGCTGAGCGGCAACCGAAGGGGCTCTAACCAGTATCGATGGCACCATGGAGTGCGCCAGCGGAAATTGCAACGCGGCAGCTTCCATAGGGGTTTGGTGCAAGGCGCACACGTGTGCAATATTCTCGATGCGCGCCGTGACGAAGTCGGGTGGAGTTGAAAAGTTCCAGGATGGCTCACCGCGCAAAACGCCACTGTTGAAGGGGTTGCCGACGATCACCGCCGTATCGGATTTTTCACACTCCGGCAATAACCCGAACAATGGCCATTGCTCAAGCAATGTGTAGCGGTGGTTCAGTACAAACAGATCCCAGTGACCTGCAAGCAAGGCACGTTGGCAAAATTCGGCATAATCCGAGACGAATCCGTAGGCCGCAATTTCACCGTCGCGTTTTAATTCCTGGAGAGCTTTGAGGCCTCCTTCCATAGCAATCGAAAAGTGTAATTCGTTGTTAAGATCTGGCCGGCTGAGTGTGGCACATCCGTCAAGCAGGATAATTGTTGACTGACTGGCCTGCGGGGAGATGCGGAGTTTTCGGAAAGCCTTGAGAACGCCGGCATAGTCAATTTGCGCACTGTGGATGCCTTCCGCGGCATGGCGGATGTCATCCAGCCCGATACGCCTGAGTGTTATCGCGCCATCGGGGTTATTGCGAAATCCCCTGCGGCTTTGCAATAGGTCGGAGCTTTGCCGGTTCGAGTTGCTGAATCCGGCATCTGCTGCAGACACGGGACAATTTATACCTTCATCGAACAGCGTGAACAGTCGTTGATGGTGTAGCGCGTCATCGGTTGCCGACGCCAATGAAATCCCTAGAGGTGGCAGTTGCAGATCAGTACCCGCTAAGCGGCTTGTAGTGACTGTAAAACCGTTGTCGGGATTGGATTCGGGTGTGGGACGTGGTGAAGAATGCATGACCCGAATTCTTGTCCGCAACGACTTTACTGTCGAGTAAACGGTTCGCAGAGCGGATTGCTTAACGCAGGTGTTTTTATCAATTGTGATCTGCATCGGATTATGCAGCCGATTAGTTATAATCAGATCATTATTTGAATTAACGCAGGTTTTGTAAAATGCAGGAAACTGGCATGGAAATACCCTGGCAAACATTGGATGATGAAACGCTGGACAGGTTGCTGTCGGAGATGGTTACGCGCGATGGCACTGACTACGGGGCGCGAGAGTTGACTACCGCAGAAAAGGTAAAAGGTGCGCGTCGCTCTCTGGAATCGGGTCGAGCCCGATTACTTTGGAATGTGGAACTGGAATCAGCATCGCTGGTGTCATCGGAACAAATTCGCGAGGAAGAAAGCGCTTATAAAAGAGATGCAGAAGCCGTGGGAATTGGTGTGGCTGACGATAATGAACAAGTGGCTGACTAGCATGACTAATATCTGGATAGAGGATCAAGACCGCTTCGTTGAAACCTATGGCGCTCTTTATGAGCATTCGGAGTGGATAGCAGCGCGTGCCTGGGAAAAACTTGATTCTGATTTTTCGGCTAATCCGGGCAAAGCCTGTGTGGTTGAGCCTGACATACTATTGGACACGATGGCTGCAGTGGTTCGTGAAGCCGGAGAGGAACCTCAGCTGGCGTTAATCCGAGCGCACCCCGATCTGGCGGGCAGGGCTGCAGTGACAGGAGAACTGACCAGTCACTCCACTGATGAACAATCCAGCGCCAGACTTGATCAATGTAGTGAGGTTGAGTACGAAAATTTCCAGCGTTTTAACCGGGATTACAAGGACAAATTCGGCTTTCCATTTATCATGGCTGTGCGTAATCGCACACGCTGCGAAATTCTGGAAGCGTTTGCCAGCCGCATAGATAACAGCAGGGAGCAGGAATTTAACCTCGCGCTGGACAACATTCACCAGATTGCACGATTACGGCTGGAAGCCAGCCTCGCATGCACCTAGTACGCCTCGCAGGCATCTAGCCTAGTACATTTTGGGGGAGTCCAGGGTGGCAGGTCGGTTTCTCGCTGCCGACGCGCTTCCCGACCCGAGCGCCCTTGGTAATCTCAGGGGTCACCGGCAACCCCATAGCTGGGAGCTGCGGTTGGATTGATCGCGCGGTTGAGATAATCAAGCATCTGCGGCTCATAGCCAGTCCATAAATGGCGCAGCTTCAAAACCGGGTCATCATCATCCCAGTCGACACGCAAATCAACCAGCTTGAAAGGCATTTTATCTGCAACCACCAATGCGGCCGAATGCGTTGGGCCTGCTTCACCACCAGCCGCAACTCCCGATTCCAGTGCGCCTAAAAGTCTTTCTGCAAGATGAGCCGAGCTATCGCGGTTAAAGGCATCTACCATAGCGGCTGGAATTTCCGGGCCCGAAAGTAGATTGCCGGCCGCGACACAATTTTCGCCTTCTGCAACGCTGTGGATACCGAGAATTTCCTTGCCCGTGAAGTGTGCCGTGCGGCCTTCAGTATCAACCGCGGTCAGTTGCCGGTATTCGATATTGTCGCGGTCTTTAACCACCTTGTTTATCGCCGTGGCAGCATCATCGCCGGCCTGCAGTTGGTCAAGTACCAGTGTTGCCAGACTCGGATCGGTTATGTTTTGTGTGGCAACAGCGCCTACGCCGGCACGAGCGTGCGGACAACGTGAGCCAACGCAAATCGATGAAGTGGTAATGGCGACACCAAACATGCCGGTTCTTTCGCATTTGCCGGAGATTGAGAAAGTCATGGCGTACCCTTAATTCGTTGTCAGGAAACCTGGTTCTAGCTGTTGTTGTAGACCTGGTATGCAGCATCCACACCGGCACCTTGAGGTGTTTTGAATCCGTTGCGGTGCAGCGTCATTTCCAATGCACTCAAGCAACGCAATACGTTAGCTTTATGACAAACATAACCCATTGTACCGATACGCCAGATCTTGCCATCCAGTGGCCCAAAGGATGTACCGATTTCAATGCCGAAGTCTTCCAGCATCTGCGCGCGAAGAGCAGCACCATCACCACAAACTTCGGGTATAAATATCCCGGTTACATTATCCATTCGATTTTGCGGGTCGCCAAACAATTCGAGGCCCATCGCTTCCAGCCCGGCTCGCATGGCTTTAGATGTCAGTTGATGCCTTTGCTGACAAGCGGTTAACCCTTCTTCCAGTAACAGGCGCGCACATTCCCGTGCAGCGTACAACATACTTGCTGATTCGGTGTGATGGTTGAGTCGTTTGGGACTCCAGTAGTCCATCAACATCGGCAGATCGAAGTAGTTTGACTGTATGATCGGACCATCACCTTCCAGCGCTTCAGCCTCAGCCGAACGGATGCCAGCTTCAGTGTGCTTACGTTTTAACAAACGTTCTGCAACCGCGTCCGAGAATGTGATCGGGGAAGAGCCCGGAGGGCCAGACAAGCACTTCTGCAATCCGGCACTAACCATATCAAGCCCCAATTCATCTACCGGTAAGGCGTTGCCACCTAACGTTGCCGTTGCGTCAATGTACAGCAGAGCGTCGTGCTGCTTGCATATTGCAGACAGCTCCGCCAGTGGCTGCTTCATGGTGGTGGAGGTATCGCCGTGGCTGATTGCGACAAGGCGAGGTTTGTGTTTGGCGATGGCTTCTTCAAACTGCTCGGCGGTGAAGACCTGACCCCATTCCGTATCGATACTGACAGCGTTTGCACCTGCGCGCATTGCAATTTCTTTTAGCAAGTGACCAAACCGGCCGTAGATGGGCGCGAGTACCGTATCTCCCTTTTCGATGATGGATGTTAAACATGCTTCTATGCCGGCACGGGCTGTACCGTTGACGAGAAAAGTCTGGTGATTGGCAGTTTCGAATACCTGCCGGTAAAGCACCTGAACCTGGTTCATGTATTCAGTGAACTGAGGATCAAACTGCCCTTGCAGGGGCGTTGACATGGCTCGCAGAACTCGGGGATAGACATCCACAGGTCCCGGGCCCATCAACAATCTCGGTTGCGGGTCAAGTTCTTCAAACAGTTGTGTGCCAGAGTCAGTCATATCAAATCGTCATTGTGGATTATTGTTGTGCCAGCTTTTGTAGTGTCTCTATCAGTACCTTGATGGCAATGGCACCATCCTCTGCTTCAATCGATTCATCCGGATGGTGGCTGATGCCTCCCTTGCAACGAACAAACAGCATACCCGAAGGCGTCATTTCCAGCATGGCCGCAGTGTCGTGCCCGGCACCCGACGGAATCCATTGAACGCTCGTGCAGTGATTGCCTACAGCCTCAGCCATAATACGGCTGATATCAGCATCGCAATCGATGCTTGGTTCCGCGTGAGGCTGTTCAATTTGAGCTTCAACACCCCGGGAGGCTGCAGCGTTCAGTATGTGATGCTTGATTTCATCGATGGCCCTTAGTCTTTTTTCATCACTGGGGGAACGAACATCTACGGTAAATGTGGTGTGCCCGGGGATTACATTTGATGCCCCCGGATCGGCGTCAATACGTCCCACCGTACCTACGAGTTCGGGGTCTGCCTTACAGATACGCTCTATCGCGCAAATGGATTCAGCAGCAGCACAGAGAGTATCGCGTCTGAGATGCATTGGTACGGTTCCGGCATGGCCCGCCTCACCGTGCAACTGCACCGCAAGCCGCGTTGCGCCGGCGATTGATGTGACGACGCCGACCGGCAGATTCTCACGCTCCAGAACCGGGCCTTGTTCAATATGTACCTCTATGAATCCGCGAAGGTCGCTTGCCTGCCGCTTCGCCGTATGCAATTGCTCAGGGTCTTTGCCGAATTGAATCAGTGCGTTGCGCATACTGATACCTTCTCCATCAATCCGATCAAGCTCGGCCACGTCAAGCTTACCGGTTATCGCTTTGCTTCCCAGATAGGTTGAGTGGTAGCGCACACCTTCTTCGTCTGCGAAACCGACAACTTCCAGAGCAAATGGTAGTCGCTCGCCTCTTTTTGCAAAATGCTCAACGGCAGCCAGGGCGCACAACACACCCAGCATGCCGTCGTACTTGCCAGCCTTTACAACGGTGTCCAGGTGCGATCCCATCATGATCGCAGGTGCGTCATTTTCAATCCCTTCGAATCGTCCGATAATGTTGCCAATCTGGTCCTCTTGAACAGTTAAACCGGCGGCTTTCATCCACTCAGCGACTTGATCATTGGCGCGTCGATGCTCCGCAGTGGCAAAGCGTCGGCATAGAAAATCCGGCGATTCTGAGATCTGCTCCAGAACCGCTATCCGCTGCATCAGGGTGTTTGCTGTATCTTCGTTGGGCATGTTCATGATCTGGCAGGCCGCAGGCCTGGAGGTAACGCCAGGCCGCAGTTTTAATCCGAAAATCGGGTTTGTTAAGGTTAGCCTGATAGCGTAGCGGTTCTGGAAGCCACTGTATATCAGTTGATTCGCAGATTAGCCCCTGTAGCTGCAGATCCACCTCGGATATTGAAAACCACAGTATAGTAGTGCGTCCTGCTTGGCCGTATGTCGGTAGCTGCTGCAGGCGAGCGATCAAGCAGGCGGAGCATTTGGGCAAGCGACCGGGCTTCTTAATCAAGCTCGTTGTTAAATGATCGAGCGCAGATGGCCTGCAGTTCAGGATAAATACCCGGGCAGGCTGCCACCACCTCATGTCCCTGTTGCAACATGGCTTCGCTGTCATACGGGTCAATTCGGCCACCCGCTTCTGTGATCATCAGCATTCCGGCAATACAATCCCAGCAATTCATGTGGGGTTCGCAGTAACCGATCAAGCGACCGGCTGCCACGTAGGCCAGCATCAGAGCTCCTGAGCCATTGCGGTAGAAAATACCGCCCGCGTTCATGATCTCTGTCAGTGCTCTGATGGTGTTGCTGACTGGAACGCGGCTGGAATGCCCCACAGCCAGGATACCGTCACTCAGGCTGGTTGAATCGGCAACTCTGAGTGGTTTGTCGTTGAGTTGCGCGCCGTGGCCCAGTCTGGTGCAAAAGTGTTCATCCGCGACCGGATCGTGAATCACGCCAGCGACCGTATGGCCGGCCTGAACGCATGCGATCACTACCGCCCAGCCGGGGCTGCCGACAATGAAATTAGCAGTGCCATCGATAGGATCAATAACCCATGTATATCCACTTTTGGAGGTTACGGGCGCGTGTTCTTCACCGATTATCCCGTCTTCTGTAAAAGCGGCTAACAGCTGTTGGCGAACAAATAATTCAACTTCGCGATCAGCGTTTGATACGGGATCCTGAGTACCCTTGCTTTCAATTTTCAGTTCATGGATGTCACGGAAATAGTTGAGCGCCAGAGCTGCGGCTTCACGCGCCACCTTTCGCGCATGGTCAAGCCGTATGCTGATTTCTTCAGATTCATTCATTTATTGTGCTATTCCCATGGTTTCGGAGAAATCTGTACTCACAGCTCAAGTAGCTGTGGGAGTATAATCTTTGTGCCCGGAATAGTTTGGTGAATCACATAGCATGAGTCTGAACGACAACAAGAATGGTAAAACCGACCCCATAGCGAGGTCTGGTGCTGCTCCTTTGAAACCGGCAGCCAGTTTGCTGAACGTTGCGCCCCATATCGTCAATGTGGGTGTGCCGGGATTCGCTGAGGAGTTGGCGTCGCAGGGTGTTTCTGTTGTCCAACTTGACTGGCGACCCCCCGCGGGTGGCGCACGCCTTGCCAAAATCCTTTCGATTGTCGGGACATAAATATGACTTCTGAAATCCCGTCATCTGTGACAACTCCCAAAACTGACGACATTGCGGCACAGGTTACCGCGGCCAACAAACTGGCTGTTGAGCGCATGCTGGCTGCTGAACCCGTGCTGGTCGATGTGGTTAATGCACAAGAGGCCATCCCGGAACTGGCTGAAGGGCGAAAAATCTTGCATGCCGGACCACCTATCGACTGGTCTCGCATGTGCGGGCCCATGCGAGGTGCGATTGCCGGCATCGCTGTCTTTGAAGGTTGGGCCGGGTCGCTGGCAGATGCCGAAAATATGGCTGCTGCCGGTGAATTCGAGTTTCATCCTAATCACCACTTTAATGCCGTGGGGCCCATGACAGGCATGACTACACGCAGCCAGCCGTTAATGGTGGTGGAAAATCGCAAGTTTGGTAATCGCGCGTTTTGTGCAATAAACGAAGGTCTCGGCAAAGTGATGCGATTTGGTGGCAATGATGAAAGTGTGCTGAAACGACTAGCGTGGTTGCGTGATGTTGCCGGCCCGCTGATGCAGCAAGCATTGCGTGGCAGTGATGGCGTGGATGTTAAAAACGTCATTGCTCGTGGTTTGACCATGGGGGATGAGATGCACCAGCGTAATGTCGCCTGTTCGGGGCTGTTGTTGCGAGAGTTGTCACCGCATTTGGCGCGGGTCAGTAAAGATGCTGATCAGCTGGCTGAGTTACTCGCTTTTATGGGCGGTAATGATCAATTTTTCCTGAATGTCGGTATGGCGACAGGCAAATCAATAATGGATCCGGTTCGTGACATACCCATGTCTACAATTGTCACAGCCATGTCTCGCAATGGCACTGACTTTGGTATCCGCGTTTCCTCGCTTGGCGATCGCTGGTTCACTGCAGCCGTCGAGATGCCACAAGGTTTGTATTTTCCCGGATTCACTGAGAAAGATGCCAACCCCGATATGGGGGATTCGACGATTGTTGAGACTATCGGCCTCGGTGGATTCGCCATGGGAGCCTCACCAGCGGTTGCCGGTTTCGTCGGTGCCGGTGCAGCATCCGATGCTGGCAACTACACACGTAGTATGCTGGATATCTGTTTTTCAGAAAATCCTGAGTGGAGTATTCCCGGGCTGGACTATCAGGGCGTGCCAACCGGGATTGACATTCGTCGGGTAGTGGATGCGGGTGTGGCACCAGTAATTAACACTGGCATAGCTCACCGTGAACCGGGTATCGGGCAAGTGGGCGCCGGCATTGTACGCGCACCAATGGACTGCTTTACTGATGCTCTTGAAGCTTTTGCCCTGCAACTCGGTATTTGACCGGTCTTTTTATCTGTCTATCACTAACACCAAATTTACCCATGCCTGATACCGGTAATCTGTTTGTATATCACCGCCTGCGGCGCCAGTATTACCTTGACTCGGTAGCATTGATGCGATTGTCGCAACAGCTGACAGCTGCTGAAGATGTCAGTGACGCTGCCCTGATGATGGCGACACCGGCTAATATCGAAATCATGCAGAACGCCGGATTGTTGGAGGCGAACGTGGATGCTTCACCATCCGATTTGGTGATGGCAGTGGCCGCGACAACATCTGATGCCGCAGACAATGCACTGAAACTTGCTGAAACGTTACTGGATGCGCCATCGTCTTCGCGCGCCGGCAAAGCTTCCGGTGAGCAGCCCGTTCGTTCGATTCGCCAGGCAGTCGCGTTAAGCCCCGATGCCAATTTTGCTCTGATATCTGTGCCGGGTGAGTTTGCTGCTGCGGAAGCGGGCAAGGCGATTCGCAATGGTATGAATGTGATGGTATTCAGCGACAACGTTTCGGTTGATGAAGAACTCGCATTAAAACAGGAGGCGCGTGAGCTGGGTTGTCTGGTTATGGGCCCTGATTGTGGTACTGCAATTATTGCCGGTGTGCCGCTGGCGTTTGCCAATCGAGTGAATCGCGGCAGTGTAGGGGTGGTAGGAGCTTCAGGCACTGGAATTCAGGAAGTAACCTGTTTGCTCGATAGAGCCGGGGTTGGTATCTCGCATGCGATCGGTGTGGGTGGGCGTGATCTGTCAGCTCAAATCGGTGGCATTTCAACGCTGCAGGCACTTGACCTGCTGGATGCTGACGATGCGACCGAATCATTGGTACTGATCTCAAAACCCCCTGCAGCACAAGTGCGCGATCTTGTATTGCAACGAGTCGCTGCCAGCAAAAAGCCCGCAGTGGTCTGTTTTATTGGCGATGATGGTTCCGCAGCTGACGCAGTGGGTCAAATACAGATGGTCTCAACGCTGGAAGCTGCAGCCAATGCCGTAACACGCTCATACAAAGGTTCTCTTGATGCGTCGACTTCCGCTGCAGTTGATACTTCTGGCGAACCAACACCAGGCGCCACTGCAAGCAACAGTCAGCGACGTTTTATACGCGGCCTGTATTGTGGTGGAACTTTGTGCGCGGAAGCACAGGTGATTCTTGGAGCTCATGCCGGCTTGCTGTCCAATGCCTCGATTCCTGGTGTTGAGCAGTTGGATACTGCCGCTGACACCATCAACCGTGGAGCTGATCTGCCGGCGGCCCACTGCCTGCTTGATCTGGGCGCTGACGAGTTCACTCGAGGTAAACCGCACCCCATGATTGAGCCTGCCATTCGTGATGCGGCAATTGAACAGTCAATGTCTGATGACACGACAGCTGTGGTTCTGCTGGATTGTGTTCTCGGTTACGGCTCGCATATAGATCCCGCTGCCAGCATTATTCGGGTTCTGGAGAAGTTTCCCCGCCCTGATGGCAAAGCGGTTCCACATATCGTTGCATCAGTTACAGGTACTGAAAACGACCCTCAGGATTTCGCGGCCCAGGTTGCAGCCTTGCTCGAATACGGTGTTCAAGTGTGCGAATCGAATGCCGCTGCCGTACGCCGTGCACAGATTCTGGCCGGATTGGGATAGCGTGCACCAACTTTATCAGCACAGGGGTTTAATCGACCATGTATGAAGCGCTGGAGATACCTGAACGTTTGCTGGTTGCAGTGGGGGGCAATGCGACGCACCCGGAAGATATCGAAGGTACTTCTGCTGAACAGAATGCCATTGCAGCAGCAACGGCTCGAGCGCTTTTGCCACTCACGTCGCTCGACAACGAACTTGTCATCACCCATGGTAATGGTCCTGTCGTCGGCAAAATACTGATGCGGCAGGTTCTGACCCGCGAGCGTATTGCTCCGATGCCGCTGGATATCTGCGTGGCTCACAGTCAGGGCGGGATAGCCTATTTACTGATGCAGGCAATCGAGAATTCCTTGCGCGAACTGAACAATGAACGCCACTGCGCGGTCCTGCTGACACAGGTTGAAGTGGATGCTGATGATCCGGCCTTTGAGAATCCTTCAAAACCGATTGGTGCTTTTTACACCGAAGAACAGGCCCGACAGATCTCAAATGAGCTGGGTTGGCCAATGAAAGAAGACTCGGGCCGCGGCTGGCGTCATGTTGTGGCATCGCCGATGCCAAGACATGTGTGTGATGTGTCGCTGGTACAGGTGTTGGCGCGGCGCGGTACGATTGTGATTGCCGGTGGTGGTGGTGGTATTCCGGTTATACGAGGTCCCAAAGGAACCAGGCAAGGTGCGATAGCGGTTATTGATAAAGACATGACATCGGCGCACATGGCTAATGTCCTGGGTATACCGGTGATGATGATATTGACCGCGGTGTCTCAAGTGGCGATCAATTTCGGCCAAGCGAATGAGCAGAAACTTGAGCAGGTGACCGTGCGTGAGGTACGTAAATATTTAAATGAAGGGCAGTTCCCGGCAGGCAGCATGGGGCCAAAGATAGAAGCAGCCATTCGATTCATAAACGGTGGTGGGCAACGTGTCATCATTGCAAATATCGATGATGCTTTTGATGCTTTGCAAGGACGTACTGGCACTCACATTGTTTCTGACAGCCGAAATACATGATTAACAAGCATGGCCTTGTGCTTCACGTGCAACGCTGTGGAGCCACAGCAGACGCATTACTTGCGCGTGCGGTAACTTTTAAAGTGTTGGCTGTTTTCCAGCGCAGTATTTACCTGCAAGCCTGCTTGCCTCCGACGGTTGCAAAACGTGAGGCCAGCGACTCTTGTTTTCAACCCGATATTATTTGTATTGTTGATCCTTTGTTGGGCGACGGGCCGTTACATTGTTGTGTTCCGGGTCTGGCGGCAACGGAGAAGCGTTATTTGAAAGTTGGCGCGCGGTTATCTAACGACCGTGAATCCCGTATATTGCGTTTGGGTGCTGATACGAAACTGCACTACGCTTTCTGTGATGTGCTTGATGCAAAGTCTCGCATTCCGGTTAATGGAAATCTGGCAGCGGCACAAACCTGGATTTCACCTGGTTGTTTGCAGTGTTTATATGCAGCGTCGCTTGCGTCTTTTCAAACATCACCCAATAAAAGTTTTTGCATCAAGGCATTGGGCTGGCTGGTTGAAACTGAATTCAGTTTAGAGCGATGTTTTAAGGGTATGAAACCGGTGGACACACATTACGACTCACATGACGCTCTGGCAAGTTGTTGCCGGGATATTTATCGCTTGCAAACATCTACACGTCCATCGACTCAGTTTGCAGGAATTCTCGGCATGCTTGGAACAGGCACGGGGCTGACGCCTTCGGGAGATGATTTTATCTGTGGTGTCATCGCTGCGTTTTACCTGACGGATAAAGCGCCATACCTGGATGAGCTGAAGTCTGTGCTTGTTTCCACTATGCTGTCCCGGACTCATCCGATATCCGCCGCTCACCTATATGAAGCATGTTGCGGAAATGCCAATGATGCGAGCATGGCTATCATAACCGCTCTCGCGGAGCTGTTGCTGATGCCACAAAAACCGCAGGCTGAAGTTGCAAAGCTCATTGCAGCATGCGATTCCATGGGTGCATCCTCCGGCTGGGACTTTTTAGCCGGTATGGTAGTGGCACTGCATATCGGGCAATCGCGTACTGCTAAATCGATGTCACCGATGGTGAAGTTGCGCGGTCTCAGTTGCAGTCGCAGTTGCATTGATAAGCGTTTCGGTTCTGCGCTTACTGCGAAAACCGCTAACGAGCATGATGCTTTGCATTGAATCTTGCCGGACTTACGGCTCAGTGCGTAATAATCTAATTATCAAGTTATCAGGAAACATTCACCATGCTGCAAACTCCAAAAAGCTATAACGGTATGGTGGTGGCACCGCACCATCTGGCCTCGCAGGCAGGTATTGCCGTACTCAGAGAGGGCGGCAGCGCTATCGAGGCAATGGTTGCCGCCGCCAGTACCATCGCAGTTGTTTACCCGCACATGAACGGATTAGGCGGTGACAACTTCTGGTTGATACGTATGCCGGATGGCAAGGTCAATGCTGTTGATGCCTGCGGTGCCGCAGCGGGGCTGGCTGATATTGACTGGTATAAGAATCAGAAGCTCCATCAAATTCCCGATCGTGGGCCATTGGCAGCCGTGACAGTTGCAGGGGCTGTGTCGGGTTGGCAGCGCGCATTGGAGTTGGGTCAAGCGCTTCCAGGGAATCGTTTGCCTTTGCATCGCTTGCTGGCTGATGCCGTAAGTCATGCGAAAAACGGTGTCGCGGTTACGGCCACGCTGTCAGACAATGCAGCAGGAAAACGCGATCAGCTTGAACCGCAACCCGGTTTTGCAGAGCGATATTTGCCGGGTGGCAAACCCGTAGCCGAAGGTTCGAAGTTGTTACAGGAGCGCATTGCATCAACGCTTGAGCAACTGGCTAGCGCTGGACTGGGTGATTATTATCGTGGCGATCTCGCTGCATCCATTGCCAAGGATCTGGAAGCTGCTGGAAGCCCCTTACGTCACAGCGACCTTACACGACATAATGCTCTGGATGTCGAGCCGCTGGCGTTAAAGATTCGCGAGCACAGTCTTTACAACATGCCACCACCTACACAAGGGCTAGCATCACTTTTGTTGCTCGGCGTGTTTGACCAGCTGCATCAACAAGGAGCTGCACCCATTGCCGATGATTTCGCTTACGTGCATGCACTGGTTGAAGCCACCAAGGCTGCGTTTCGTATTCGTGATAGCCATGTCACTGATCCTGCCTATATGCAACAGCAGGCCAGCAGCTTTCTGAGCGATGACATGATCAGGGAACTGGTTGGCAGCGTGGATCTTAACAAAGCCGCACCATGGCCTCAGGCTCCTGCTGGTGGCGATACGGTATGGTTGGGAGCCGTAGATAAACATGGGTGTGCGGTGAGTTTTATCCAGAGTGTTTTCTGGGAGTTCGGTTCGGGTGTTGTGCTGCCAGAGACCGGCATTACCTGGCAGAATCGCGGCACCAGTTTCTCACTGGACGCCGATCATCATAATTGCCTGCAACCATTTCGGCGCCCGTTTCATACGATCCAGCCGGCTATGGCTGTGCTGGGTGATGGCCGGGTGATGCCCTACGGCACCATGGGAGGCGAAGGCCAGCCACAGACCCAGGCGATGGTGTTCAGTCGCTATGCTCATTACGGCCAGGCACTGCAGCAGTGCGTAACTGCTCCGCGCTGGTTGCTCGGTAAAACCTGGGGTAGTGAAAAAACCAATCTTCGAATTGAGCAGGGTTTCAAGCCGGAGGTTTACCAGCAATTACTGGCCGCAGGTCATGACGTTGAACAGGTAGGTGAGTTTGAGGAATTTATGGGACACGCTGGCGCTCTGGTATTGCATACCAAAGGGGATCGTGCGGGTACGATTGAAGGGGCCGCTGATCCACGTAGTGACGGTTCCGTGGCGGCTTTTTAGGGAAACGTTAATCAGAAAGCAGTGGTTCAAATAACCAGCTTGATCTGGATTTACTGCCAGGCAGGGGATGAATATGACTCAGCATAATAACGATAACAATGGCGATGGCCGGTATCCTCGCGATATGGTTGGTTACGGTCGTACAACACCGGATCCGGCCTGGCCCGGTAATGCAAAGCTGGCACTGCAATTTGTCATCAACTACGAGGAAGGTGGTGAAAATAATATTCTTCACGGTGATGCCGCCTCTGAGGCTTTTTTGTCAGAGATAGTCGGCGCGGCCGCCTGGCCCGGTCAGCGGCACATGAACATGGAGTCTATTTATGAGTACGGTTCACGTAGTGGTTTCTGGCGCTTGTGGCGATTATTCACTGAACGGCAGATGCCCGTTACCGTATTTGGAGTCGCAACTGCAATGGAGAAAAACCCGGATGCTGTGGCTGCAATGCTGGAGGCTGACTGGGAAATCGCAACACATGGTCTGAAGTGGATCGATTACAAAGATTTTTCTGAAGAGGCTGAGAAAGATCATTTGATGCAGGCAATTGCCATTCATGAGCGCGTAACAGGTTCAGCACCGGTTGGAATCTACACAGGGCGCACGTCAGAACATTCCATCAATCTGGCTGCGGCCGTTCCCGGGTTTCGCTATTGTGCTGATTCTTACGCTGATGAGCTTCCTTACTGGCAAGCAAACGCGAATGCGGGAAATGGCTGGCAATTGATGGTGCCTTATACGCTTGATGCCAACGATATGCGTTTTGCTACACCACAGGGCTTTAACAGTGGTTCACAATTTGAGCAATATCTGAAAGACAGTTTTGATCTTTTACTGGCTGAAGGGCAAGCCGGGCAGCCGCGCATGATGTCGGTCGGTTTGCACTGCCGTCTGGTTGGACGTCCGGGAAGGGCCGCAGCATTGGCCAGATTCCTGGATTATGTTGCAAGCAAAAAAGATGTCTGGGTGACACGACGGATAGATATTGCAGAGCACTGGCACGAAAATTTCACCCCGGACTGATCAGCGGGTAATCACTCCCGGTAGATTTTAAATCAATTATGTTTTAGGTCTGGTTGCCGATATTTCTCCTATACTACCGAACGGTAACAACATCTAGCGCCATTATTTGTGCGTTAACAGATATCATCGGTCGGGAATTCAGGGTTAATTACCGAGGGAAAAAAATGTTTAAGAAACTTGCGTTTGTCTCGTGTCTTGCAGTGCTGGCTGGTTGTTCAGACAGCGGTGGTAGCGATGGCGATAACAACAATGGCAACAACACACCCGTAGAACAGACTCCGGTTGAGCAAACTCCCGTTGAGCAGACTCCGGTTGAACAGACTCCCGTAGAGCAAACTCCGGTTGAGCAGATGCCTGTCACAGGTGCAAACCCTGCCGGTGGTTTGAGCGGCGCATGGTTTGGTGCTACCAGCTTTGGAGAAGGCGTTGTTATTATCGATAACACCAATCGTATTTACGCGCTGAGTAATGCGGGTAGTGATTACGAAGCCATACACGGTACGGTAGGCGGATCGCTGGAGCGCTTCTTTCACCGTGACAGTGATAATCCTGCACACGGTGATTCTTTTACTTTGGTAGGTGACCCTTCTTTGCTGGCTAATGGTAGTCCGGAGCTTGTTAACTACAACCTCTCGGTTGTCAACGATGGCCAACAATTAAACAATGCTGGTGGCCTGGGGGATTTCCAATTAACTTTTGGTACTGCTAACGATCTTGCTGCTATTGATGCTGCGGGCATTGCTGGTAACTGGCAGGCATTAACGTCTTTCTGCCCCTCAGGTTGTGATCTGGCGTTAAACATGACTTTCAATGGTACTGCCGTCAGTGGCTCTACGTTGTTTGTGCCGTTTGATCCGATTCCGCTGGCTGGTCAGCTGACTGCAGCAGCTGATTCAAACTTGTATATGACCATTGCCTTTGAATGGAATGGCCAGAACCGGGCTGGTGTTATCTATCGCGACCGTACAAACAGCGATCGCCTGATTCTGAATACTATCGGTGAAGATGGTGACAACGGTAACAGAACATTTACCGCCATTTTGTCGCGAATCTAAACACTTGCCCGCTGCAAGGCTGGCAAAAATCAAGTACGAAAAACGCCCCGTAATCGGGGCGTTTTTTTTAGATTTATTGCTGTTTAATCAGCTCGCAAAAGCGCGCAATTCGCTCACAGGCCACAGCAATCTGCGCTTCCGGAACGCAAAGCCCGATACGCACTAGCGTGTTGCAGCTGCTGCCAAACCCGGTGCAGGGCAAAGTCGAGATTGCCATATCGGCCAGAAGTTGTTCTGCAAAACGGTTCGCGTCCAGTCCAGTGCCCGCTACATCAAGAACGACAAACATACCAGCACCCCCATCGAGTAAATCCACGCCAGGCAATGTATGCAGCGATTTCCTGCAGACTTCGCGCCGACGTGCCATGGTGTTCCGAATGCTTTCAGCCGTTGCACCGTTATCTGCCAAGGCCTCTTCTGCTGCATCCATGGTGAATGGTGGCTGACCATAGCTCATAACCATGGAAAGTTCGGCCAGATGAACGGCCAGATCGGCCGGTGTCACTGCCCAGCCAATTCGCCAGCCGGTCATACGGTGAGATTTGGATAAACTGTTTATCGTTATGATCAGATCGTCTGCTTTGGCAATTGAAGCCGGGCTTGCCCGTTGCTCATCACTCAACAGGGCGCTGTAGACTTCATCACTGATAAGCCAGATGCCGCGCTTGCGGCACAGCTCCACCAGCTGAGCGATTTCATCTTTGTTGTACCAAGTGCCCATGGGGTTGCCCGGCTGGGTAATCACGATGGCTTTGGTATTCTCTGAAATACCGGCTTCTATTTGCTCGATACTTGATAGAAACATTCGCTCCTTGCTGCCACTGACTTTTTTTAATATGGCGCCGCTGCAACTGAACACCCCAGGGTAGGTGGTGTAATAGGGTTCCGGTAACAACACCTCATCACCGGTTTCCAGCAGGCAAAGAGAGACAGCGAACAGAGCATTCTGGGCGCCGGCATAAACCGTACAGTTATCTTCGTCGACAATCTGGCCAGTCAGATTTTGGTGGTAGGTGGCAATCTTCTGGCGTAGTGACTCAGTACCACGCACATCAGAGTAATGATGGCGGCCGGCGCGCAGGCTGCTACAAGCAGCTTCAGTGATCTCTGAGGACGCCGGTACTCCAGACTCCTCGCCAATACTGAGCATAATAATATCGTCGCCCGCGGCAATGCGTTGTGTGGCGAGTGAATGGACATGCCAGGCATCGGCCGAGTCGCTGCCCAGGCGTTGCGTAAGTGAAGCAAATTTCATTTCAGTGACACATTGATCGAAAATAAGCAGACTGCCATGCTACCTTCAGCGGTGCCCGGAGACTACGATTATTGCGCACTATTTGGTGTTTGCCATGGTTCAATACCGTTTGCCTTGCCTGCCATCTTGCAGCACAATCGCGAATCAGGGTGTTTGCAAAAGAATATTTCCCAGCCATTGGAGGTAGCAACGTATGAATGATGCAGCCTATGTGTTAGAGCGCAAGATTAATCCCCATTTAAACCCGACGGTGGCGGAGGCTGGTGGTGCACGGCCCGACGGTACACCAGACAGTAATGACCGGGTTGAGATTGGTCCAACCGCTCTGGCGTTTGAGGAATGGGCCGCTGCTGGTTTGCAAGCTCCCAATCTCAAACGTATGCGCAGCTTCCGTCTTGAAAGACTGGTGCAGCAGATTCGCAAACGCGATCTCGGTGGTGTGCTGGTCTATGACCCCTTGAATATCCGCTACGCCACTGACACCACAAACATGCAGCTGTGGAATACACATAATATGTTCCGTGCCTGTTTCGTTAGCGCCGACGGCTACATGATTGTCTGGGATTACAAGGGGCTTGATCTGTTAACCGCTTACAACCCCCTGGTAAAAGAAGCACGAGGAGGTGCATCCACTTTTTATTTTTCAAGTGGTGACGGAGCTGAGGGTGATGCAGACAGATTTGCCAGTGAGATCGTTGATGTTATGCAGCAACACTGTGGTGCTAACCGGCGCCTTGCGGTAGACAAGATTATGGTCAACGGTCTGTTAGCGTTGCAGTCCAAGGGCATTGAAGTCTGTGACGGTGAGGAAGTGATGGAGAAAACCCGAGCCGTAAAAGGTGAAGATGAAATCAATGCCATGCGCTGCGCCACGTATGCCTGTGAACAATCACTTCACGAGATGCAACGACAGGCGGTTCCCGGCATGACTGAAAATGATGTCTGGGCGGTGTTACATGCAGAGAACATCAAGCGTGGCGGCGAATGGATTGAAACTCGCCTGCTGGCGTCGGGCCAACGTACCAATCCATGGTTCCAGGAGTGCGGCCCGCGAGTCATACAGAACAATGAAATCCTGGCTTTTGATACTGATCTGATAGGTTGCTATGGTATGTGTGTCGATATTTCCCGTACCTGGTTTATCGGTGATGGTGAACCGACAGCCGAACAGAAGCGCTTGTATACCGAGGCACATGCGCAGATTATGGACAATACCAAGGCACTTGCACCGGGCAAAATGATTGGCGATGTGATTGCTGATTTGCGCCCCCTGCCAGCTGAATTTCAGGAGCTGAAATACGGCTGTGCAATGCATGGTGTGGGATTGTGCGATGAGTGGCCGTTGATATCCTATCCGGACAAATACGAGCCCGGTCGTTTCGACTACCCGTTGGAGCCTGGCAATATGATTTGTGTTGAAGCCTATGTAGGTGCTGTAGGCGGTGCCGAAGGTATCAAGCTGGAGGACCAGGTTTTAATAACCGAGACCGGAGTCGAATGCCTGTCCAGGTATCCGTATGAAGAAAATTTGCTGGCCTGAGCCGGACTATTACACTGAAACAAACCGGGATAATAAAAGAATATAGTGAGTAAGAAACGCATGGTAGTGGAGTTTGGTATGGGCACTGACCTTCAGGGTCAGGATTATACCAAAGCTGCAGTTCGCGCTTTACAGGATGCCCTCCGGCATAATTCTTTAACCGTTGCACCAGCGTTTGGTGTTGATCGTGAAAAGATGATGGTAGAAGTAACCGTTGCCGTGGCAAAGCCTTCTGAGGTAGATGCTGCAGTCGTTCAGGCTGTTCTGCCTTACGGACAATCTGAAGTAAAGGTGGTTGAGGGGGGGCTGGATATGCCCAGTGCGGATGGTTCCAAAATAACTGTGATGGCAAATGCAGCTGCCGTAGTTTATCTCGATCTGGAAGAACGGGGGGTAGGGTAGATGGCTTTGCAACGCATCATTCTGGAAATGGGTACGGGTAATGACCTGTACGGTGAAGACTACACAAAGGCGGCTAATCGAGCGGTGCAGGATGCTTTGCACCATAGCTCCATCAGTCTGTTTAACGCACTGGACATCGATTCTGCATCGATGCAAGTCAAAGTCACTGTAGGCGTACAGGAACCTGAAAAAGTTGAAACGGCTGCAGTGGCGGCAACCTTACCGCGTGGCCAGGCAACGGTGGTTGCGGTCAAGGGCGGAATGAACGTGTTTGATGAGGTAACGAACAGAACTACCGTTGTGGCAACGGTCGGAGTGGAAGCATGGTTGGACATCCCTGATAAATGGAATCAGGCAGCTTCCTGAAAAAGTTCCGTTGCTTAGCCGTTCCTTAGAAAAGTACTGTGATTTGACGACCTTCTCCCGGACCGTGCAACTGAAACAGTCCGGGCATTGACTTACAGGGCATCGGTTTACAAGGCAGCGGTTTATAACAAGGCTGCGGTTTACAAGGAAACCGACTGCGCCGACAATTTTACGTTGATTGTGAGGCTGCCTTCATTGATCAGCCAGCGGCGAATGACAAAAGTACGAGTACCCGAGCTATGCATCGGGTCACCCTCAGCCAGTTTGGTTGCTGCCTCCAATGATTCTGCCCGGTAGATAATCATACCGACGCCCTCCATCAACTCCCCGCTCGTATCGGACATGGGACCTGCCATGACCAGATTGCCTGCCTTCTCCTGTTCAGCCTGATAAGCCAAATGACCGGGCAATTGTTCTTTCATCTGCTCCGGTGGTGCTGCTGGCTCGCTGAAGACCACGTAAAGTTCATGAGCGAGAGCACCGCGCTCACGGGCCATGTTTTTATACTCGTTCCATGCTGGCATAGTTATCACCTGTAAATAACGTGAAGATGGTTGGGCAGGCTGGTCACGCAACTACCAACCATAAAAATATCGATATTACTTGACATTGTACCAAAAAAACGCCAATTATAGGGTCTGCTGTAGATTAGCTGAGTGTTGTCATTCAAAAGACCAATGCTAGACGAACACGTCAGCCTTTCTGCTTACCCTGTTAAAAATACTGAAAAACCATCAGGACAATTTGTATGACGTTGGGTAGTTCATTATGAGTGCGTTAACCGGTGCTGCGCTGGAAGAGGCGCGCGCTGAGGCGCAGGCCATGTACAGAGCATTGCGTGACCGCAAAGAACGTCTTGATGATGATTCCATCGACGTTATCCTGCGCGGAGCCCGATCGCACTATGCATGGAAGGATACGCCGGTGCCGGAAGGGGTGCTGGAGACGATTTATGAAATTACGGCGGCCGGGGCCACCAGCATGAATTGTTGCCCGTCGCGCTTTATATTCGTCACCTCCGATGAGGGCAAACAACGACTGGCTAAATCACTGAAAGATAAAAATGTTGACAAGATGATGTCAGCGCCCGTCACTGTGATTCTCGCCTATGATCTTGATTTCTGGCAACAGCTGCCGTTTTTATTTCCTCACGAAGATCGCCGGCCATTTTTTGAAGGAAAAACGGCTTATATAGAAGACACGGCTTTCCGTAATTCCACTTTGCAGGGTGCCTACTTCACCATTGCCGCCAGGGCACTGGGGCTGGATGTAGGAGCGATGTCCGGTTTTTCAAACGAGATTGTCGACAAGGAATTCTTTGCTGATAAAAACTGGAAATCGAATTTCCTGATAAATCTCGGTTACGCCGATGAGTCGGCTTTGTTCCAGAAGCTACCGAGGTTTCCGTTTGACGAAGTCTGTAGCTATTTATAAAAACCGATCGAAAAATACAGGACTGTTTATTGTTGGAATGGAACCTTCGTAAAGGACAAAAAACGGATAAAAATATTGCTAGCAAGGATTTTCCTGGTATTGCCGGGTGCGCCGGGTGTAACAATTAAAAGAATCGAACCTGGCAGTTAGTAGAAGATGTACATAAAAATTATTGATCGCTCAAGTGGCACAAATAGTTGCCCAAGGGATCACCACTTGTTGAAACAACAGGAGAGAATTAATGACACTCAATAAATCACCCAAATGGCTTGCGATTGTGGCAACTGCAGGTTGTCTGCTGGCAGCCCCGTTTAGTGGTTTTGCTGCTGAGAAAATCAAGGCAGTAGTGATTGACGGTTACCCGGCAAAAGCCATGTGGGTAAAAGAATTTACCGGCTTCTTTATTCCGGAAGTCGATAAGCGATTGGCTGAAACCGGTAACTACGAAATGGACTGGCAGGAAAGCTACGGCGGTTCCATTGTCAAGCCGAAGGGTGTGTTGGAAGGTATTAAACTCGGTTTGGGTGATATCGGTATTGTTACCACTATTTTCCATAACTCCAAGTTGCCAAGCCAGGCTTTGTCGGCTGTAACCCCTTTTATTGCACCTGATGCGCGTGCTGTGGCCAAGGCGGTGGATGAGATAGCCAAAGAATTCCCGACGATGCAAAAGGAGTTCGAAAAACAGAATCAGGTCTATCTGGCGACCGGAGTTGTGTTGGATACCTACCAGTTATTCAGCACACAGGATATTGCTTCACTGAAGGACATTGAAGGTGGCAAGGTAGCGGGTGCCGGAATGAATATGCGCTATGTTGAAGGCATTGAAGGTGCGGTAGGTGTGCGTGGTGGTCTGACTGACTTCTACAACATGTTACAAACCGGTCTTGTCGAACATGCCATGTTGTGGCCTGAAGCTGCCAAGACTTTCAAAATTGCCGAAGTAGCGCCAACGATGCTGAGGGCCGATCTGGGTGCGGTTAACTCCAAAACAGTGACAGTGAATGCTGACTACTGGAAGAAATTGCCTGAAGAAGTGCAAGGTGTACTGCAGGAAGTTGCTGTAGCCTACCGTGATCACGTTGCATCAGTGGCTATGGATCGGGCTGAGGCCAGTCGCAAGGCCTATGAAGAAGCTGGCGGAAAAGTGATTGAGGTGTCTGCTGAAGACCGTGCTGCCTGGGCTGCAGCAATGCCGAATATCGCTGCTGAGTGGGCGAAAAACCTGGACGATAAGGGCGAGCCGGGAACAGACATGCTGAAGAGCTATCTTGGTAAGCTGTCAGCTGCAGGCTATGAGCCAACCCGCGACTGGGCGTCAGAACTATAAGTCGCGCCCATGCATGGCTGCTTGGTGTTGGTCGCTGGTTCAACGCCGGCAGCCCTGTGTATAGATTGTGTCATAAAGCCGTGGTGAGAACTTCCCGCGGTTTCTGTGGGTGGTTTTAGTTCCCGGTTCTGTTAACAAATTCCGCCAACAATATCCGCCGATAATTTTCGCCAACGACATTATCAACTGATATCCCGTGAATAGCTTACTGCAGGTTTTTGTCTCGGCCGCCGAGCGCGTAGCAATAGCTGCCAATGCTATCGGTACGCTAGTTGTGCTGGCATTGGTTGCTGTCGTAAATTTTGATGTTGTTGCCCGTGAAGCTTTCCACAAGCCTTTCCATGGTGCTGTCGAATTGGTCCAGTTTTCGATGGTGCTGATCGTATTTCTTCAATTGCCGGATGTTGTTCGTGTCAATCGACTGACCAGGTCGGATGGTTTTCTCTCGATCGCTGGTAACCGTTGGCCCGGACTGGCCTCTGTCATCGATAAAATTATCAATGTGGTTGCGTGTGTATTCATGCTGCTGATTTCGATCGCAATCTGGCCGGAATTTGTCGAGATGCTGGAAACCAAAGATTACTTTGGTGTACCCGGTGTGTTCACGGCCCCGTGGTGGCCCATCAAGCTTGTAATTTTTCTTAGTGCCTGTTTGTGTTGCTTGTTGTTTGCGTTAAAAGTTGTCAGGCCTTCGCTTTACGCTGGTGCGTCTGCTGCAGGCACGTCCAAATCCGGCTCTCCTCAACCGGAATCTGACCGACTGTGAGTCCGATAGAAATTGGGCTGGCATCCGTAATTGCCATCGTTGTTCTGATCTATCTGGGCGTTTACATCCCTATAGCATTGGGGGTCGTCTCGTTTGTTTCGATCTGGTTAATGCGAGACAACTTTGATCTGGCGATGAATCTGATCAAGATCGCGGTAGGTGATAGTGTCATGGAGTACACGTTTGCCACGGTACCGCTGTTTACCTTTATGGGGCTTATAGTCTCCAAAGCCGGCATGGGTGGTGATATCTATGACGTGATGAATGCTGCTTTTCGCAAGATCAAAGGTGGTATTGGTATGGCAACCGTTGGTGCCAATGCGGTTTTTGCAGCGGTTACCGGGTCATCAATCGCGTCTGCATCTGTATTCTCTACAGTTGCTGTTCCGCAAATGTTGCGTTACGACTACAACCGGCGATTTGCAGTCGGTGTCGTCGCCGGTTCATCCGTACTGGGGATGATCATTCCGCCTTCAGCAATGCTGATTATCTATTCTTTTGTTGCCGAGCAATCAGTCGGCGACATGTTTCTTGCCGGCATTGTACCCGGCATCATGCTCGCAATTGCCTATATTGCCGCTATTGCTTTTGCCGGGCGATTTTTCCCCAATTTTATAGGTGGCCGGCCTGCGACCGACTACGAGCCGATGTCCAAGCGAGAAGTTGCGGGTAAAACCTTGCCGCTGGTGGCGCTTATTGTGATTGTGCTGGGTGGCATTTACTCAGGCTTTTTTACGCCGGTGGAAGCAGGTGCTGCCGGTGCCGGTGTGGGTTTGCTGATTGCGATTTTGCGTGGCCGCATGACCCTCAAAACGTTCTGGGAAGCGCTACTTGAAACGGGCCATATAACGGCAGCAATTCTTTTCCTGATCACAGCAGCTTCAATTTATAGCCGAATGTTGGGGCTTGCGGCATTGCCTAACGAACTGGCTGACATCATTGCTAATAATCAGCTTAGTTTCACAGCCATCATGGTGATGTATGTCATCCTTATGTTGTTTCTGGGCACTTTATTGGACACGGCATCTATCATCCTGATTGTTGTGCCTCTGTTTCTGCCACTGATCGAACCTTTGGGTTTGAGTCCGGTGTGGTTTGGCATAGTAACGGTGGTCGGTGCGGAGATCGGGCTGCTTACGCCGCCTTTGGGTATTAGTTGTTTTGTTATCAAGTCGACTTTGAATGATGACCGGATAAAGCTTAAGGATGTTTTTCTGGGTGCCTTGCCATTTGCGTTTGTTATGTTGCTGGTGCTTATTCTTTTGATCAAGTACCCGGCACTGAGTACAGCAATCCTCAATTGATGCCTTGCACTAGGGCGGCATCAATGCGGTGTGTAGTTGATTGAAAGTCTAGCTGTCTGCAAACGCCACGATGCTATCAATAATTTCAACTACAACAGCTAGATCGGGCTGCTTGTAGGTTGCAACGTTTTTCTCTCTGTCGGCTGGTGCCTTTTTGAGAATATGATTCATATTCTCGACCATATGCAAGGTAGCTCTGGGTTGCGCCCTTGCCAGAAGTTGTGCATCTTCCACACCGACCTGGATGTCGGTAGTTCCCTGTAATAACAAAACCGGTATATCCAGCTTGGCAATCTCTACTGCCGGGTCGTATTTAAACCATGAAATCATATAAGGCTGTACGCGAGGTCGAAACAAGGCGTAGAACATGGTGTCGACGTCTTCGACCAGTTTGCCGGCGGCCAGACTTTCGAGTATGGGTTCAGCTATTTCCCTGATTTCTTGTGGTTGGTGAGACAGTTGTTCGGTGATAATCCTGTCAGCACGCCGACCGGCACCTGCGATTGAAACAAATGAATCTGCACCACCTTGTTGGGCCGCCAGCATACCGATCAACGAGCCTTCACTGTGGCCGATAACCATAATTTTTTTGAACCGAGTGTCCCTGCCAAGAAAGGCAAGCCAGTTTACAGCGTCATCGACATATTGCTCGAAACGTAAATCCTGCTCTTTTGGTCCAACCGCCTGGCTTGCAGCAATACCCCGTTTATCGTAACGCAAACTTGCGATACCTGATTCAGCCAATCCTCTCGCCAGCAATTTCAGATGATTGTTGGTATTCACAGGGTTATTGCCATCACGATCGGTTGGCCCGGAACCGGCAATTATCAGCGCTACTGTCAGATTCTGAACGGCCTCATCCTTTGCGGCCACGGGCAGTAGCAATGAACCATGCAACTGCGCCTTTCCTGCATCGATTGTTACTGCCTGTTCAATCGGACTGTCAGATCCTGCGTGAAGCGGGTAGGAAATCATAACTAGCAGAAAGGCTATAAGAGAATGCCGCATCTGTCTGCTCTCCATTTGTTGTGCTGTTGGTTATTCATTGTTGAGCATATCATGCAAAAATACAGCGATTGCAGTGGCGGTATGAGAAACGGGCGGCATATTCTCTTTTGCATGTGCGCTTGGCATTACCCGATAATCATTGTAGGGTGGATTTATATCGGCAGTAAACGCGAGCCTTTTCACTTTTAAACGGCAATAGCATATGGTCATAGCTGATTCAAAAGCACAAGCGATAGCGTTCGATCTGAATTCGATTGACCAACGCTTTATTGACGACCCATATCCGGTTTTAGCAAATTTGCGCGAGCACGATCCGGTACATATCAATCCGGATGGTTCGCTGTACCTGACACGCTATGAAGATGTACGTGCTGTGTACCGCGACCGCACGATGATTTCGGATAAAACGGTTGCATTCAAGGATAAATTTGGTGATGGGCCACTGTACACCCACCACACAACCAGCCTCATTTTTAATGATCCGCCTTATCATACGACGGTAAGAAAACTGCTGGCGTCTGCATTTACAGCCCGCAAACTGGCAGAAATGGAACCGCTGATCGGTGAAATTGTGGACACGTTACTGGATGAGCTTCAGGGTGCGGGGGATGTTGATTTTGTTACGGCCTTTGCCATGCGATTACCCACTGAAGTGATATCTTTTATGTTGGGTGTGCCAAAGGAGCACCGAAAAAAGCTGCGAGGTTTTTCATTGGCCATCTTAGGGGCACTGGATCCTGTTGTATCTGGAGCGCGGTTGGAGGCTGGTAATGAAGCTGTTAGTGAATTCAGCGACATGTTGAGTGATCTGATCAATCATCGACGTGCCAATCCGGAAGGTGCAGGCCAGGGTGAGGTGCTCGAAGCACTGATTTTTGGTGAATTTGAGGGGCGAAAGCTCACGCAAGAGGAACTGATTCAGAATTGCATATTTCTTTTGAATGCTGGGCATGAAACGACAACCAGCCTGATGGCGAATGGTGTCGGGATGTTGCTTCAATCACCTGAACAGTACCGTTTACTTGCAAGTACTCCGGATCTGGTAGACAGTGCAGTGGAGGAGATTCTCAGATTTGAAAGCCCTTTGCAGATAGGAAATCGGCTCACCACTGTGGAAAGTCTTATTGGTGGAAAAACCATACCTGCCGGAACCTATATACATACATCAATAGCGGCTGCTAACCGTGACCCGCAAGTTTTCCAAAAACCGGATACGGTGGATATTACAAGGGTACCTAATCGTCACCTTGCGTTTATTACCGGTATCCATGTCTGCCTGGGTGCGACACTCGCCCGGTATGAAGGAAGAATTGCATTCAGAAAACTGATAGAACGATTTCCTGAAATGAAGCCTGCCGGTACTCCCAAAAGAATGCCATTGGCACGTTTTCGTGGTTTTAGTGAATTGCCTGTCAGGTTTTAGCAACTTTAATAATCGTTATTCCATTTGTTCAGCCTGGCTGTTCACCATGAAGAATTATACAAATAACAATGTCTGCATCTAACCCATTAGTAGTCAGTAACCCTGCGCCTCCAGAGCGTATCGTTTGCCTGACCGAGGAATCGACCGAAACACTCTATCTTTTAGGAGAGCAGGACCGAATCGTAGGCATTTCCGGTTTTACGGTAAGGCCTGCGATCGCACGCAAGGAAAAGCCCAAGGTTTCTGCCTTTCTCTCGGCCAAGACTGAAAAAATAATCGATCTGAAACCCGATTTGGTTATCGGATTTTCAGACCTGCAGGCCGATATTGCCGCTGAGCTTGTGCGACGAGGATTGAATGTGATGATATTCAATCAGCGCAGCATATCGGAAATATTGAATATGATTCTGATGCTGTCATCCATAGTGGGGGCTGAGGAAAAGGGCCGCGAGTTACTTGGCCAGTACAGTCAACGGATCACCGAGCTGCAATCCATAGCCTCCAATACCGCAGTAAAACCCAAAGTCTATTTTGAAGAATGGGATGACCCGTTGATTTCGGGTATACGTTGGGTGTCTGAAGTAGTGCAGGTAGCTGGAGGTATAGATTGTTTTCCGGAGCTATCGGTTGAAAGCCTGGGCAAGAACAGGATTATTGCAAACAACGACGAAGTCATAGAACGCAACCCCGACATAATTCTTGGCTCCTGGTGCGGCAAGAAATTCAGGCCGGAAAAAGTGGCGGCGCGTGAGGGCTGGCACGAAATCAAAGCCGTGCAGAATCAGGAATTACACGAAATAAAATCGGTGAACATTCTACAGCCAGGGCCGGCAGCATTGACCGATGGACTGGAGCAGATTCACGCCATAGTCAAAAGCTGGGGTGACAAGCAGTAAGCCTGTTTTCAGCTTGGGGCTGTCAGCTTGGGGTCGACAGCCTCGGGTTAGCAAAGAATCAGATGCTGCAGTGTATCCACAGTATCCCGAATAAACAGGGCCGGCTCGTCTCGTTCCGGAACACTAAACAGTAGTCCTTCGGTGGTGTTGGTCAGTTCAAACGCTTCACCGTCGAAGCCGCTGTATATATTGTCTCCTTGATGCAGAAACGGCTCCATGCCTAAGGTGTAGCAAGCATTGGTATCGTCTTCGGTGTAGACGTATAGAATCCCGTCCTGCCTGAATTCCAGAAATACGTTGCCGTTACCGGAGCTCCAGACTCCCAGCGCGTCTGAAGAAAAGTCATCGACAGGTGCCAGTTCACGCACATAGAAAGGTATAGCGGGTAGGTTGGCTGGTCGATTTTCCTCCGCAAAGCTGGTTTCCTGCGAAAGGTATAGATAGTGATTTTCCTGCAGATGGTAAATCTGATAGATAGTAGGCAGGATGACTGATTCCCGATTAGCTTCGAGTACACATCCTTCAATTGTTTGTGGAACCAGGGACTGCCAGTCATCGATGCCGCACAACATTTGATTGTTTAGCCTTTCAGCGGCAAATTGACTCATAGGCGTGAGTGATCGCTGGGTAGTCTGTTGCAGGTCCAGCTCTACTGCTTCCAATCCATTCGGTAACAGGCTTGTGTTCCCTTCGAAAAAGTTACCTGAGTAGTCCAGGGTATAGGCCGGAACAGAGCAGTTCAGCAACAGATATGACGTCAACGTAAAGTCGTAGGTCCCGTCCGGATTGAATCGAGTAGCGGTATTGGATGAAGAGTTCTCAGCCCTTTGACAGCGAGGTTCCTGGAACAAGCCTATCAGCCGACTATCGGGGTTCGGAATGGGGCCTTGTGTATCTATTACTTCCGACCCGCCGCCACTACTACCGCCTCCACAGGCGGCAAGCAGTGAAATGCCGACAATACCCAGAGTTCGAAACATTAAAATACTCATCCTTATGCCCGAGTTTTCCTGAATTGGAAGATGCGATTTACCGATGCTAAGCTGATTCTATCGTACTTTGGGGTGATTCTGGTTGCCGTGAATTTATAGAGAAAGTTATGGCTACATATGTAATAAAAGTGACAAATTCGTTAGACCGACAGGGAGTTTTCTTTTCGCAAATGCGGGGTTTTGGCGTGACAGTGTCAAAGGGGGAGCGTTGATGTGATGTTTGGATTCGTGCCCTCATGGCCAACTTAAATTGGAGGGTGTGGTCGTGTCAGAGTGTAATTGTCCTTTGGTCGGTGCGTGGATCTGTCCAAAGAAGCATATTTTAATTAATAAGAAAAATGTTGTCAGTCGGATATTTTCATCACTCGTTTTCCATATTCCAACCTTTCCAAATAAAATCTTTCAGCCCATTCATCGTTGATCATGTGCATTAGTTCTTTTTGTTGCTGATAAACATTCTTTAGATATTCAGAAAGCGACTTGCCTTTTCTGTCTTTTTCTCTGTTTTGAGAGACTATTTTTTTTATAGCTTCAGTTGTGAGCCAGTAAAGCAATTCATTTATATCAGAAAATTTTTTTCGTAAATAAGGCTTGGCTCTTTCTGCCAGGACAATTTCATACTCAGTATCCGATATGAAAAGTTCTCTCGACGATTCGTTAAAATCCTCAATTTGAAAAAACGGAGTGTATTTTCCTGATGTGTCGAGTAAGAGACTATATTTATCGAGAGTTTTTTGTAGTTGTTCTTGAGATTCTGTCATGTGCATCTACTGATCTTCATTTTGTGAAGATTAGTTTTAGTGGTATAAAAAATCTGGATTGCTCTATGATTACTACTAATTCATTAATAGGAAAATAATCATGATTGTCGCTGTAGTTTATACATTTATTAAAATGGTGTAATCGTGCCATATTATAGGTGTCTTTTGCGTGTTAGGTAGATCCAGCCAAATAAGCATTATTTAGAAATTAAGGAAAATGTTGGTCAGTCGGTATTTTTCGTCAGCCTTTTTGTATAGTCCATTCCTTCAGAATAAGCCCTCTCAGCCCATTCATCGTTGATCATGTGCATTAATTCTTTTTTTCGCTGAAAAAACATTTTTAGATATTCGGAAAGTGGTTCGTCTTTTCTTTTTCTTTCAGTATTTTGAGAAACTATATTTTTTAGAGCTTCAGTTGTGAGCCAGTAGAGCAATTCATCTGTATCAAAGAATGTTTTTTGTAGAAAGGGTTTGGCTCTTTCTGATAGAACGATTTCATATTCATTATCCCTGATATAAAGTTTTCTCGACATTTCTCCCTTTTCGATGATTTGAAAAAACGAAGTATATTTTCCTGAAGAATCTAGTCGTAGACTATATTCATCAAGAGTCTTTTGTAATTGTTCTTGTGGTTTAGTCATTTGTTCTCATGTTTTTCTATTTCGGCTTTTTTGAATATTAGGCTAATAGAAAAATCCTTTTTAGAGTATTGTTATCCACCCGTTGTCTGCTAAGTATCGCACTCTTCCGGTTAGGTAACCAAGTATCTCGCTGATATCTACACCGTCTTCATCAGCTATTGCCTGCCAGTTGATTTCGTATTGTACAGCCCCGCCAGGTTCGCCAAACCATTCAGCAGCTATACCCTGTAATACAGGTAGTTCCCTTTCTACTTGAATAGTGTGAGTTCCGGTACTTGTGTCTACATCAGGAGGCAACGCTCGTCCGGGTATTCCTGACCCTATTTCTCCAAAAAAAGACCCATTCAAGTGGCCATATCTGTCTATTGTAGAACCGGGTGGTAATAATACAGGTTCAAACCAACCATTGAGATGCCCGTTATAAGGTGGGTAAAGAATAGCACTTGAGTCGTTTGGGCTGTACCAATCGTTTTGTTGAGCAAAGTCGTGTAGCTGTTGAATAGTAACCCCTGGCAAACCAGGAGCCACGTTTGTCCACCAATCATGAAATTCAAGTGTTCCACCATCTTGCTCGTATTGTTCAAATGCAGCTATAAAATCTGGTGGCTGTGGCGGTGCACCGTCGGTTGAAACTGGTAATTGGCCTTCGCCTTCGTCACCCCAGAAAACCCGTGCTAACCAATCAAGAAAGCTTAATGTGCCCCCGTTTGACAGATAGGTGGCGTATGAGGTTTGCGCCAGGCGATAAGCATCTTCATCTGGAAACAGATGTTCATACGGGTCAGAGTAGGGAGTGTCAGGGATGAGTAAATCTGTTTGGAACGGTGCAATTGCAGTAACCGAATCGTTGTACAGTTCGAAATCAAAATCGGCACTACAGGAGCTTCCGTGCAATGAATGATAGGTGAGCTGTAACTCAAACAGGTACAGGCCC
>CALLOA010000159.1 GCA_938005265.1 uncultured Granulosicoccaceae bacterium | reverse complement strand
ACGGAAAACAAGCCTGTATGAGTAGCAACCCCGCTATCGCTTCCGCGCCAACAGTGGTCAGCTCGTGGAACGATTTTGATCCCTTAAAACATGTCATTGTCGGTCGTGCTGACCATACTTGCATTCCACCGACTGAGCCCTGCTCGGAAGCCAAGATTCCCGAAGACAGTGATATGCGTGGAATGTGGGGGCCACGTCCGCTGGAAACTGTTGAGAAGGCCAATGTGCAGCTGGACAAGCTGACATCCATTCTCGAAGAACTCGGCGTGCGTGTTGACAGGCCAACGCCATTACAGTGGAACCAGGCCGTGCAAACACCCGACTTCCAGACGGGGTCGATGTTTGGCTGTATGCCACCGCGCGATGTACTACTCACGGTTGGTCGTGAAATACTGCTCGCACCAATGTCGTTTCGCTGCCGCTATTGGGAGTATCTGGCTTACGAGCCACTAATGACTCAATACTTCGATGAGGATCCTGAATTCCGCTGGGAGCAAGCACCCCGGCCGCGTCTGTCAGACAGTTCCTACAAGACAGGCTACTTTGATGAAATCACGGTGGAAGAGCGATTGCAAAGAACTGCCAACCTTGATTTTGTAACCAATGAACAGGAGATTCTTTTCGACGCCGCGGATATCTGCAGACTCGGTAAAGATTTATTTTGCCAGCATGGCCTGACAACTAATCGTCGAGCTATGAAATGGCTGCAGCGTCATTTCCCCGATCACCGGGTACATGCGGTAAATTTTCCGGGCGACCCTTACCCCATACATATAGATGCGACCTTCGTGCCCTTGCGCCCGGGCCTTATTATCAATAATCCCGAGCGTCCCTTACCTGACGCACAGCGCAAAATCTTTGAGAAAAACGATTGGGAAATTGTTGATGCTGCACGTCCTGTGCATAACTCCCCGCCACCCTTGTGTTACTCCAGCGTCTGGTTATCGATGAATTGCCTGGTGGTTGACCACAAAACAGTTATCGTTGAAGCCAGTGAAACAAGGCAAATGGAACAGATGGACAAGCTTGGCATGAACGTTATCCCGATAGATTTTCGTGATGCTTACCCGTTCGGCGGTGGCATTCATTGCGCCACAGCTGATGTTCATCGTGAAGGTGACTGCCAGGATTATTTTCCAAATCAAGTGGCTGGAACACAGGTGATATAGATCGTTTTAAATAGATACTTGTTCTAACTAAAAGGTTTTGTTAGCCGATATGCGTGCATGGATAAGAAATTCATTGCACGCTGTAAAAACTCAGCAGCTATTCTTGCTGCTGAGTTTTTAGAGCTGAGCGCTTTTAGACGGCCTTGGAATTGCGCTTAATTTTTTGCGCTTAATTTGCACTTAGATGTGCGTTTAGCTTGTGCGTTTACGCCGTGAACGGCGTGCACCGCGCCCGGTAGCCGAACCACCTTCCAATGAAAGGTCCCCCTGCATCTGTGCGGTTGCTCCCTTTGAAACTTCTCCGAGACTCGCAACAATTTCACCCAGATTTGGTGCTTTGCCGATTGTATGGTTATCGATCACGTTACGCATGGCACGAATATGATCGGGCGTTGTGCCGCAGCAACCGCCGATTATTGATGCGCCGGCATTGATGGCAAGTCCTGCATAACTTGCCATTACTTCGGGTGTGCCGTTGTAAACGATCTTGCCGTCTATGTATTCCGGTACTCCGCAATTGGCTTTGGCAACCAGTGGTACTTTCGTGGACGAATCAGCAGTCGCTTTATTCAGGTTGGAAATGGCTGCAACAACTTCTGCTGCACCGACACCGCAGTTGGTACCGACAGCAGTGGCATTGTATTCGAGCGCGGCATTGATCTCGATGACATCATGCGCCGTCAGTCCCATCATGGTGCGACCGTTGGTATCGATACTGACGGTAAACACCACCGGTAAGCCCAGTCCTTCTGTTGCCTGCATGGCAGCCGTGATTTCTTCCCGTGCAGATATCGTTTCAATCCACAGCACATCGACTCCGCCATCACGCAATGCTTCGGCTTGTTCACGAAAGCCATCGGCTGCCTCTTCAATAGATAGCGGGCCATTGGGTTGCAGGATTTCGCCCGTAGGCCCCATCGAACCGGCAACCAGAACCTCACGATTGGAATCAGCAACAACCTCGCGTGCCAGCTCTGCAGCGCGCTTGTTTAACTCCAAAACACGATTGGCAGCATCGTGCAATCCAAGTCGGTAGCGGGTCCCACCAAACGTATTGGTGAGAATGATATCCGACCCGGCTTCAACGAAGTTCCGGTAAAGAGCACGAATGCGGTCCGGGTGATCGGTGTTCCACAGTTCCGGAGAGTCACCGGTTTCCAGCCCCATAGCAAACAGATTCGTACCGGTAGCACCATCGGCGAGCAGTACGCCTTTGCTTTCAATGGCGTGCAGCAGCTTGTTGGTTTTGTTGATATCGCTCATTAGTGGTACCTGTAAATACTTCTGTTGTTAGATACGGTGGTTGTGGTTGCAATGTGAAAGGATGCAATTCAGGACACAGGGTGCATTGCCCAGGGCCTTTACTTTGACGCCTTTGTCGCTGATAGGCAATTTAAAAACTGGCACTATCTGGCAGGTCTCACTTTTTTTTACCGCTTGTAGCTTCCGGCTATTTATTTATCGGGCCAAAGCCACGGTTGGAGAAATTGCCATGTTGTTTGCAATACAACTTTTAACACCATACATTAACCTGGGAAGGTGGCTTTCGTGCGACAGTTTGCAGGGTATTACACATATCGAGGCAGCAGACGCAATGCTAGAGCTCTACAATTGCTACTAATGCTCCCGATAACCGCGCTCGTCACAGGAACTTCCCAATAATGATTTTCGGTAAAGGCCGTACACCCAATCGTATTGATACGGTTAATCTGCCCGGATATGCCGGTGTTATGGGGCTGGTTGCTTGTCCTGGCATCAGAATCGGGGCCATCACTCCCAGCAGCAAAAAGAATCTCGCTGTGGATTTGCAGGAAATCAAGGATTGGGGAGCCAATGGGGTGGTCTGCTTTCTTGAAGCTCACGAGCTGGCAATCTCGCGGGTTGAGCAGTTACCGGTGCAGGTGCAGGAAGCGGGTATCTGGTGGCGTCTGTTACCGATCGTCGACATGGGAGTCCCCGACCAGTTTTTCGAAGACACCTGGGCGGAGGAGGGTGAGCTGATTCGCCACGCACTGCGTATCGGTGAACGAGTGATTTTTCATTGCTATGCCGGGCTTGGACGCACCGGCATGATGGCAGCGCGAATCCTCGTGGAGATGGGTATGGACCCTGAAGAGGCGATAATCACTGTGCGCCAGGACAATCCC
>CALLOA010000158.1 GCA_938005265.1 uncultured Granulosicoccaceae bacterium | reverse complement strand
GAATTACAGGATTGATACTGATACCCGTGCTTTTTCTGATCGCGATCAAATTGAAAAACACCTGAAGTATTACGGAGCGCTGGATGAGGCCTCACAGCTTGAAGAATTGAGTGCTGTTGATGCACGGCGCTTAAACGCTTCGCTGCCGCAGAATCCGGACGTCACTCTGGCTAGGCGGATAGACCGGTTTCGCAACCGTCTGGCTCGTGATCTTGAACGGTCAGGCGAGTGGCAAGCAGCACTCGAATTATTCTCCCAAAGCCGCAGACCGCCCGCCAGAGAGCGCCGTGCACGAATTTTGGCCGCCAATAATCGAGAGTCAGAAGCGTTAGCATTGTGCCGCGAAGTGTTGGCAACACCGGTAGATGAAGAAGAGAAACAGGTAGTAGGAGGTTTTGCGGCTCGACTGGCCAGGAAAACCGCTGTTGAGTGGGAGCATCTTGCGCCTTACAAACCGCCTGCAGATACGATTGAGTTAAAGAATAACGGTGACTCGGTTGAGTTGCAGGTGCGTGATTACTTTAGTCGCGATGCTGAGTGTTTCTATACAGAGAATGTTTTGTTTGATGGTGTTTTTGGATTGGCCTTTTGGGAACAGATTTTTCTTGGCTTGCCAGGCGTGTTTTTTAATCCGTTTCAGCGAGCGCCGGCGGATTTTTATGAGCCCGGGTTCAGGCAGTCGCGAGCGGATGCGATTCAGGAGCAGTTTGAGACTTTGTCCAAACCCCAGATTCTGAAGAATCAGGTGCTTGAAAGATTTGAAAGCAAACGTGGCTTGCAAAATCCTATGGTCAGTTGGCGGTACTTGAACGAAGATTTACTGAATCTGGCGCTAGATCGAATACCCCTTACCGATTGGTTGGTAATTTTTAATAGATTGTTTAGTGATACACGACTGACGCGCAATGGTCTGCCGGATTTAATTCAATTCCCACAAGATACCGATGTCAACCCGTACAGACTGATTGAAGTAAAAGGGCCGGGTGATGTTTTGCAGAAGAATCAGCAGCGCTGGATGACCTTTTTTTCTGAAAATAATATTGATCACATGGTTTGCCATGTACGCTGGGCTGACGATGGCACAGCTTAGACTGGGTGTTAAAGAGCTGGTTTATTTTGCCTGTCGTTCAGGTGATCTGCATGCTGACGCTGTAGCAGGCCCGACAGCCAGGGAAGGGCAGCTTGTTCACAAGAAGTTGCAGTCTTTGAAAACAGGATCTCAGCAAGCGGAAATAAGTCTTAAGGTTACGCTGAAGGTTGATGACACTACCGTGCTGCTGGGAGGACGGTTGGATCTGCTTGATACGCATGAACACATAGCTGAAATTATTGAAATAAAAAGTACCTATGTGCACCCGCAGTATTTGCCAGCTGCTGTTCTGGACCTGCATTGGTCACAACTGAAAGTCTATGGTTATATGCTGTCTTTAGCAGAATTGCCCGAGTTGCAACAAACTCCGGAATGGTTCGTTGAAATGCCGATGCAGCGCGTGCGGTTGCAATTGGCTTGTCACAATGTGCTGGGTGATACAACCCATCGCGATAGTCGCGATTATGAGTTGGCCGAACTTGCCGAATTTACAGACAGTGCAGTAAGGCAATATCTGAAGTGGTACCACGCTGTGGAGGAGTCACGAAGCAGAATGCGGGAATCTGCCAGCGCCATGGCGTTCCCCTTCAGCGACTACCGTGCGGGCCAGTACAAGATGGCGGCTTCGGTTTATCTGACGATCAAGAATCGAGGCAGATTGCTGTGTGAAGCGCCAACCGGAACAGGGAAAACTATCAGTACATTGTTCCCTGCCTGCAAGGCGCTGGCTCAGGGCCACATGTCGCAAATTGTTTATATGACGGCAAAGACCTCAGGCAGGCAGGCCGCCTTCGCTGCCATCGGCAAGCTGCAGAATGCCGGATTGCAAGCGACTTCACTGGTTATTCATTCAAAGGCCTTGGCTTGTCATTGTCAAAATGGCAGTTGTGAGCGCAATAGTGACGGGCGTTGCCCGCGGACCATTGGATTTTTTGACCGTTTGCCAGCTGCACGGGATCGACTGCTGGCTCTGGCCAATCTCGATAACCAAACAATTGATCAGGTAGCTGTTGAATTCTCACTCTGTCCCTTTGAACTTGCACTGCAGATGCTGCCGTGGGTCGATATTGTGGTTTGTGACTACAACTACCTGTTTGATCCACTGGTACGTCTTACATCATTTGCCGAGCGTGAAAATGAAATTGCGGTTCTTGTTGATGAGGTACATAACCTCAGTGACAGAGCACGGAATATGTATTCTGCAAGTTTGAGCTGGCAACAGAATTTTGAGGTTGCAAACCAGTGCAAAACGGATTTCCCGGTAGTGGCAAAAGCTGCGAGATCACTCAATAGAGCGATGGCAAGCCTGAAAGCGCAGCATGAACAAGACGAAGTCGCAGTGCTTGAAGTGCCGACCACCATTACCCGTGCTGTACTGAGATGCCTCGAAAGTCTGGAGCAGCAAAACGCGTCTGTTTCTTCCAGTATTGCAGTTAACGAGACAGTTGATATTTTCGCCGAGTACGGGGAGTCGCGTGTTAATGATGATGCTTCGCCGCAGTCAGGAGGTTCATGGCCACTGGTTGTTCGTGAATGGTACAAAGAGCTGTTCCGATATAGAGTGATCGAAGAGCTGTATTCTGATACACACAGAACACTTATAGTTGCGCAAAATTTGTCACTTGCCACGAATACTGTTACTGCCAAGACTGGAAAAGCACGACAGGAGATTACTGTTAGTCTGACCTGTCTGGATGCCAGTAGCAGATTAGCCAAATCATTTTCAAAGGTTCATTCAGCATCTGTTTTTTCAGCCACATTGCGGCCGCATGAATATTACCTGACCACTCTTGGCCTGGTTGATTCAGCACAGGTACTGTCACTGCCGTCGCCTTTTGCTAAAGAACAAATGGCTTGTGCGGTTTGCAGCTGGATTGATACACGTTTTCATGCCCGCCAAAAATCAGCTGAAGATCTGATCAATTTGATTGCGAAGGTTTATCGGCAACGCATCGGTAATTACCTGGTTTTCTTTCCGTCCTATGCTTACATGCAGGAAATTTGTCAACTATTCACCGATTATTATCCGGAAATATCCGTGGTGATTCAGGCGCGAGGTAATGAGCCGGGTAGTCATGATTTCCTCAGCAGTTTTTCTGAAGAATCAGCCACTGTTGGTTTTGCCATCATGGGCGGCGTTTTTGGTGAAGGAATTGACTATCATGGTGACCAACTCGTTGGTGCCATCATTGTTGGTACCGGTTTGCCAGGTATTGGATTGCAACAAAAGCTGCTGGCTGAGCATTTTACTTCCAACGGGTTGGATGGTTTTGATTATGCTTTTCGCTATCCGGGTTTTACACGGGTACAGCAAACTGCCGGTCGGGTTATTCGTTCAGAAACTGATCGAGGCGTTGTAGTTCTGGTTGATTCACGGTTCGAAACCACTTTTTACCGTTCGTTATTCCCGGATTATTGGCAACCTGGGGTTTGTAGGGGGCCTGAAGTCCTGGAGGCGGTTTTGCAAGGGTTCTGGTCACATCAGAGATTGCCAGCGACAAGTGACACTAGTTGAGTTGATTGTCTGCTGTAACCGCTGGGATATAAGCGCAACCCCCAAAATAAAAAGCCGGCAGCAGGGTGCCGGCTTTTTCATATAAACTTGAAGTTCAATCAGTTTATTTTTTGCGTCGTACAGTAGTCTTGCGTCGTGTTGCTGCTTTACGAGCTGGCTTCTTCTTGGCAGTAGACTTACGCTTGGTAGCCGTTTTCTTGGCTGCTGCTTTGCGAGCTGGCTTCTTCTTGGCAGTAGACTTACGCTTTGCAGCAGTTTTCTTGGCCGCTTTACGAACCGGCTTCTTCTTGGCAGTAGTCTTACGCTTTGCAGCAGTTTTCTTGGCTGCTTTGCGAACTGGCTTCTTCTTGGCAGTGGACTTGCGTTTTGTTGCAGTCTTTTTGGTTGCCTTGCGTGCAGTGGTTTTCTTTGCAGCAGACTTACGGACAGGCTTTTTCTTGGCAGTCGCTTTTTTCTTGGCTGCAGCCTTTTTCTTTACTGGTCGACGTTTAGCGGTTGCCTTTCCAGCTGCCTTCTTTTTTCCTGTTGTCTTTTTAGCGGTCGCCTTTGGCGACTTGCGTGAAACAGTTTTCTTGGTACCTTTTGATTTCACGAAGTGTTCCTCATTTGTGTATTAAAGTGACGTCTCAGTTAGCAAATAGCGTACACATAATGGAAAAAATTAAACTTTTTTCGTGAATCAATAGGTTTTTTTGTCAAAAACAGTCCAATCGCGACAAAAATAACGAAGATTTTCTTTTTTGAGACAGAAAATTTCCTGATTGTGCAAAACTTGTTTCACTTTCAACAGCACGTGTTTTTGTTTTTTTGGAGTGGATGGAATTGAAAATCGGATTCATTGGTTTAGGTAATGTTGGTGGCAAATTAGCTGGTAGCGTTTTACGCAACGGGCATGAACTCATGGTTCATGATCTGGATAAAACCGCTGCTGAGAAATTGATTGATGCAGGAGCAAACTGGGCAGATACCCCGAAACAATTAGCGGAAAGTTCCGAGGTCATTATTACCTGTCTTCCTAACCCCGCTGCCTCAGCCGCAGTGCTGGAATCTCCTGATGGCGTTATCGCCGGATTGTCAGCACCCAAGATATGGGCAGAAATGAGTACAACAGATGCTGCTGAAGTTAAACGATTGGCTGTGAAGGTGGAAGCAGCAGGTGGTTCTGCTATTGAATGTCCGGTTAGCGGTGGCTGTCACCGCGCGGCTACAGGGAATATATCAATATTCGCGGGATGCCATCGCGATGTGTTTGAACGCATGTTGCCTGTACTGACAACACTGGGCAGGCGTGTATTGCACACGGGCGAAATTGGTACAGCATCAGTGCTTAAAGTAATGACAAACTATCTGGCTACCGCGAATCTTGTTACGGTTTGTGAGGCTCTGGTTACTGCCAAGGCAGCCGGGATGGACCTTAATACCACTTATGAAGCAATCGCTATTTCATCCGGAAATTCCTTTGTTCATGAAACGGAAGGGCAGGTTATCCTGAATGGTAGTCGCGACATCAACTTCACGATGGACCTGGTGTCCAAAGATATTGGCCTGTTTCACAAGATTGCACAGGATCATAATGTTCCCTTGGAAGTGTCACCTTTGCTGGTTGATATTTTCAAGGATGGTGAGGCGAGGTACGGGGGGCGAGAATTTTCCCCGAACATTATCAAGCGCCTTGAGGAGGCAACTGGATTGCGGGTGCTGGCACCGGGTTTTCCGGCCGATATTGTTGACGATGAGCCCGAGGAACCCGGTTACGAAGTCAAGCCCACAGGTAGCTAGGAAGTTAACGAGAGAAGCCAGGAACTATAGCTGGATACCGGGTATTTATGTGGTAAAAAAATTAAAAACTCGGTTATGTGTACAGGTAATCTGAAAACGAGATTTCATTACCTGCCTTTTTTGAGTGATATGAAAGCAAGATGAATTTTTTATCCGCAGAGGAGCTAGAGAAGGAGGCGGTTACTCTCAATCAATTGCTAGTTGGAAAATTGGTTCGTTGCGTATATAGGCATAGGGAAGGAGAAGTATGTATAGAATTTGAAGGTGGTGCAAGATTGTTTGTTGACATTAAAGATAAAAAAGAACTAGAGCTTTCGTTCACTGAAGGCTGAAGGAGAAATCATGTCATTTGGCACACGCATAAAGGCGAGAATTAAAGAAAGTATGATGCGAATGAAGTGAAATCATTTGGGCCAGCGATCTCGATAATTTTTTGAATTCTACTACAGCCTCGTTAGAATCTGTAATGACAAAGAATGACGTTATTAACAGCATTAAAATCGCATTTTCTAATGTCAGTCTGGGAAATGGAGTGGGTCTTTGGCAGACACAAGCAATGGACAACTATGAGTCAGTAGAAATTCAAAAGCAAATTAGAGTCAAAGATATAAAGGATGATTGGTCATTGCTTTCATCTGAGGAATTGCAAATTTGCCAAAGCAGTTTATCTTTCTTCGATGCTGCTGGAATGAAATTTCACCTGCCGGCCTATATAGTCAGAAGCATGACTGGCGAGGTTGATAATCCAATATTTCATCTAACCAACTTAAATGAACACGCAAAATCTAAACTTGCGACATTAAGTAGCGAGCAGGCTGGTGCCGTGGTTTACTACCTGGAATGGTGCTTAGTAATCACCATGTATTGGCGTGATTGGGCTGATATACAAAAATTAATAGATTGTTACTGGGTAACCAGAATTTAGTTGTAACGCAGAAACATACGTCCTCTAAATGTGGTCAAAAAAGGGAAAAAAGAGGGCAGAGGAAATTTATCACTAATTCCTCAGTTCCCTTTTCTCCCGTATAGTTAAGTTTCTTCTATATGCAAACTAATTCCGCGAACACGGCCAATCGAGCGAATGCATCGTGAAAAGTGGCTACTCGTGCGAATTTCCTTTCAACAGGAATGAAGTGCAATAAACTACCAGAATTAGAAACAGCCGGCCGGTAAGAGTATATTCAAGCATGCCTCATAACCAATCTATCTGAAGTAAATATAACTGATTGTATTGATATTTCAGTCGGTTTGACGTAGTTATGAGGCATGTAGTTAGTGTGCACGCCTGATAATACCTAGTTTGATTGACTGGTGGCAGGTTAATTAGAATCATATTTTTCAGTTATGTGCGTTTGTTTCTTACAGAGAACTGTCAGACTGTTTATTGGGCTTGCACACTAATATGAATGTTAGCTCAGGAAGAGAGCATGAGATACCTTAAATGAAACAACTTTCACCGGCAGCCGTAGTTGCTCTCAAAGAAGCTTTGTGCAGTATTTATTGGTACAAGGCTGATTTAAAGAGTTTTCTAACCACGTGTGTTTCTAATCCATCTGTTGTTAATTCGTTAAATTGGGATGGCTACAAACGGCAAATTGTTGCGGACTTTATGGAGCTTCTACTAAAAGATGCTGAGAAACACACTGGTGTATTAACGAAGCTCTGCTACGAAGTGACCAACATCACTTCGTTTACTCATTTAGAACATGTAGAGGACGGGAAGCAAAAAGCAGCTAAAGCAAAGGAAGCTGTAGAGCACCTGAGGCAATTGGTTGAGCCTCACCAAGATAAAGTGAGCGAAGAAGCAGCAATCAAGGCTCGTCAGAAAGAACGTGCTACCAAACTTCGATCAAGTGCCGCAGTGCGGGAGAAATTAAAAGAATTGAACGCTCAGTTCATGGCAATTGCTACTGGTACAAATCCCCAGAAGAAGGGATTTGATCTGGAGCGTTTGATGTATGATATTTTTGAGTTGTTTGATCTTGATCCAAAAGCGAGCTTTCGTAACATCGGGGAGCAAATTGATGGTGCTTTTTCATTAGATGGTACTGATTTTCTTTTTGAGGCAAAGTGGCAAAAAGATCCGGTTAATGTCCAAGATCTTGACGGGTTTTCCTCTAAGGTAAAACGTAAGCTTGACAACACTCTTGGTGTATTTCTGTCAATGGAAGGTTTCTCCCAGGATGGGGTGGCGGCTCACTCCGCTGGTAGGCCAGTCGTAATATTAATGGATGGTTCAGATTTAATGGCAGTTCTGGAAGAACGCATAGATTTCGTAACATTGTTGCAAAGAAAGAAACGTCACGCTGCTCAGACTGGAAATATCTTTCTTCGTGTGCACGAGATCGGGATATAAGTGCCGGTGAAAGAGCTAACAAGCAGCTGCACTCGACAATTTACGCGCTGTC
>CALLOA010000157.1 GCA_938005265.1 uncultured Granulosicoccaceae bacterium | reverse complement strand
ATGACCAAAGTTGCACTGATAACCGCCGGTGGTTCCGGTATGGGCGCTGATAGCGCACGCGCATTATCTGCTGATGGATTTGAAGTAGGCATATTGTCATCGTCTGGCAAGGGTGAAGCACTTGCCAAGGAATTGGGGGGTATCGGTGTCACGGGTACCAACAAGTCAACTGACGATCTGCAACAGCTTGTTGACGCGGCCATGGACAAGTGGGGCCGCATAGATGTGCTGGTTAACTCCGCAGGCCACGGGCCGCGAGCGCCGGTTCTGGAACTAAGCGATGAAGACTGGCACGAGGGTATGGAAGTTTATTTTCTAAACGCTGTTCGCCCGTCAAGGCTGGTTACACCGATTATGCAAAAGCAGGGCGGTGGTGCGATCATCAATATTTCAACGTTTGCAGCCTTTGAGCCCAATCCGGTTTTCCCGACCTCCGGTGTCATGCGCGCAGGCCTTGCGGCTTTTACCAAGCTGTTTGCCGATAAATATGCCGCTGAAAATATCCGCATGAATAATGTCTTACCCGGATTTATTGACAGCTTGCCGGAAAAAGAAGAATTTCGATCACTGGTGCCGATGGGGCGTTACGGAAATTCGCTGGGAGAAATTGCCAGTGTCGTGGCCTTTCTTGCATCCGAAGGAGGGGCTTATATCACCGGCCAGAATATTCGTGTTGATGGTGGTATTACTCGATCAGTTTAAATTTTTTAGTAAACCCACTATTTTTAGTAAACCCACTATAGAACCATGATGGTAAAGCATGTCCACCATCTAGTTGTGATAAACGGGTCTGCTTTTCAGGCCCTTGCCTTCCTGGAAAACAAAGTCAGCAAACGACCATCGGTGATGGCCAGTCCAATAGCAATCAGGGCAAAACCTATCCACGCCTCATTGCCCAGCCTTTCACCCAGAAACGTGTAACTCAAGGCGACAGCGACAGGTGGGATAAGCAAAGTAACCAGCATCAGGTTTGCAGACCCCGCTCGTGCAAGAATTTCAAAGTACAACAGATAAGCTAATGCGGTTGATAGCACGGCCACAGCGATTAATGAGCTCCATACTTCTACGGACAATGAAAAGGATGGTATTCCTTCAGCATAGATTGCCACAGGAATCATTAAAAGGGTGCTGCACAGCAGCATGCCGAAGGCGTTCATAATGGGGGGGTAGTCTGATAGAAAACGTTTACCCCAGACACCGGCAAACGAATAGGACAAGGCTGCACCCAGAATCGCAAGTTGGGCAAGATCACCCGGGTTAAAGCTTGTCAGGGCATCCAGCCCCATAATAACGGCCACCCCGAACAGACCGAACAGGGCTCCGGTTATTTTGCGTATGGTGAGTGGTTCGTCGACTAGCAATATTCCGGCGACAACGGCTCCGAATACTGCAGTAGTGCCATTTAAAATAGAAGCGAGGCCACTGCCAATATACGTTTGCCCCCAGAAAATTAATGAAAATGGCACTGCATTGTTCAACAGGCCCATACCAAAATAACCAAACCAGGCTCGATAGGAGCGTGGAATTTCAAGTCCTTTTAATCGTACCACCAGAAACAGCACGGGGACTGCCCAGAAAACGCGGTGCAGTGTAATAGTGAGCGGGCCCAATTCTCTCAGAGCAATTTCTGCAAAGAAAAATGAGCCACCCCATACCGTTGCCAGACACAGCAGTAAAGAGCCTGAAGTCAGATCAAGCGACAGAGCTTTTTTTGATGGCATTCGGGTTGGTTTCCCTGAGGCTCAACTTTTAATGCTGGAGTATCTGGCTCAGGAACAGCTTTGAGCGTTCATTTTCCGGGTTATCAAAGAACGAGTGAGGATCGTTTTGTTCAACGATCTCACCTTCATCCATAAAAATAACGCGGTCGGCTACACGGCGAGCAAAGCCCATTTCGTGTGTGACACAAATCATGGTCATGCCTTCTTCGGCCAGGGAAACCATGACATCCAGAACTTCGGATATCATTTCCGGGTCCAGTGCTGAGGTGGGTTCATCAAACAACATGATCTTCGGGTTCATGCACAGCGAGCGTGCTATAGCGACCCGTTGTTGCTGCCCGCCAGATAATTCCCCGGGGTACTTTGTTGATTGTTCCGGTATGCGAACCTTATGCAGAAATTCCATTGCTATTTCTTCGGCTTCCTTGCGTGACTTTTTACGTACCAGTGTTTGCGCCAGTGTACAGTTCTCCAATACCGTCATATGGGGAAACAGGTTGAACTGCTGGAATACCATGCCGACTTCGCGCCTGATTTCATCAATATTGGCAACGTCTTCGTTAAGTTCGGTTCCGAGCACATTGATGATGCCTTCCTGATGGTCTTCCAGCTTGCAAATGCAGCGTATCAGGGTTGATTTGCCGGAACCTGAAGGGCCGCAGACAACAACTTTTTCGCCATCGTCGATGGTGAGGTTGATATGTCTCAATACATGAAAGTCGCCAAACCATTTGTTGACGTCTGTCATGGAGACGGCCCGGGTTTGTGCGCCTGAATTGTCAGTCATGGCCTACTCTCAGCTTGTTTTCCAGATAAGCGCCATATCGTGAAAGTGAAAACACGAACAGGAAATAGATTACACCAATAAACACATAAACTTCGATGTAATGTACCGTCCATTTGCCCGTGCCGTAGGCGGCCGAGCCGGATGCAAGGATTTCAAAGAAACCTACAATCGTGACTATTGATGTTTCCTTGAATGTAATGACAAACTGATTGACGATGGATGGTAGTGAATTTCTGAATGCCTGGGGTAGCAGGATTCGCGTAACACGTTGCCAGTAATTCAAGCCCAGTGTCAGTCCGGCCTCATCCTGGCCGGGTGGAATAGCCTGCATACCGGCTCTGATGTTTTCTGCCTGATAGCAGGCAAAGAAGATGGCGAATCCAACGATTACCCGGTAGAGCTTATCGCCCTGCAACCAACCCGGTAAAACAAACGGGGTGATAATTGCAGCAGTAAACAAAATGGTCAGTAGCGGAAGAGAGCGGAAAAAATCAATAAACAGCCCGAACAGTTTTGCAATTACCGGCAGTTTTGAGCGCCGCCCGAGGGCCAGTACCACTGACAGCGGCATGCCGAGCAAGGAGACAGCAGCAAAGATGAAAATTGTCAGTGCCAGACCACCCCACCGTTCCGGTGTGATAACTGTCATACCGAAAACGCCGCCGTGCATCAGCATATAAAAAATTCCGAATCCACTCACCCAGAGCAGGCCTAGTCTTGTTGCACTCCACAATGCCGGTAGGCAAGAGGCTGCGATTGTTATGATCATGACTATGCAGGCAAGTGTTGATCGCCAGTGTTCTTCGTAGGGAAATAAGCCGAAAAATATAATCCTGTGGCGTGCATCTATGACCGACCAGCAAGCGCCACTGGATTCACGGCAAAGTGCTTCGTCCTCCTCTGACCAGATGCTGGACAAAAATGCCCAGTCGACAACTGCATAGATTATGGTCGTAAACAACACAGCACATAGAATCGTGATGAAACAATCCAGCGGACTTGCGAACAGGCTCTTTTTCAGTCTGGACGCAAACGGTACTGACGGTGGTGCTCGGTAGGCTCGTTCGGTAGTTGGCGTCATGGTGATTAGCTTTTCACCTCATAGCCCTTTATGGCTATTCGCCGATTGATGGTATTCATCACATACGCAATGCTCAGATTGATAATCAGAAATCCACCCATCAATATTGCCAGCAATTCCAGGGTCTGGCCGCTCTGGTTAATTGATGTGGAGATAATCATAAAGAAATCTGAAAACCCCACAACCAGACCAATGGTTGTGGCTTTCATCAATTGCACATATTGATTGGTTAGCGATGGCAATACGGCGCGTACAGCCAAGGGCAATCGTACGCGAGAAAATATCTGGTAATTACTAAGGCCGTTAACAAAGCCTGCTTCTATTTGCCCGCGAGGTACGGACTGCAAGCCGGCTCGAACCACCTCGCCGATATACGCACCCCCATAAAGAGCAATCGCAATGACCAGCGCTGACAATTCCGGTGGCATACGCATACCACCTTTGAAATTCAGTCCTTTAAGCGCCGGTACGTCTAGTAGGGGCGTCTCCGGTACACGGGCCAGATAACCAATCAATAACAGAATGAAGGGCAATATTATCCAGCCGATGATTTTCAAGCGATGGTAGGTGGCAGATGCATGCAGCCGGTAGCGAAGTCGGGATAAAACCACGATCCAGACAATAACAAGCAGCAGCATCAACGCCACAGACCAGAGTGCGATATTGAACACCGGGAAATAGAAGCCACGGCCACTGAGAAAAAAGGTATCGCCCAGGGATAAGGCGG